>METI01000184.1 GCA_001771285.1 candidate division NC10 bacterium RIFCSPLOWO2_12_FULL_66_18 | reverse complement strand
TCTGTCACGCCCGGCGTCCCAGCCCCCGGGGGTTGCACGGTTTCCCTTGACCCGCCACTCCGCTGGTGGTAGCGTCCCCGTCAACCTCGGATTCCGGCTGGGTTCTCGGCCGTCACGAGCCCCCTGTCGTTCGCCGCTGCCGGCCGCGCCCCGTTTCCAACTTCCTATCGGGTAGGATGGTGGGCCCACCAGGATTCGAACCTGGGACCGTTCCCGCCTATGGCGGGACGGCTCTCACCAAGCGTGCCCGGCCGAGCACGCGCTCTTCTGTGGAGAATGGTGGGCCCAGCAGGACTCGAACCTGCGACCATCCGGTTATGAGCCGGCGGCTCTGACCAACTGAGCTATGGGCCCAGACAGGAATCGCCGCCCAGAGGCGGCGATCCTTAGTATAGTCCAGCCGTGTCTTTCAAGTCCAGCACTGCCGTGTGGATCACCCTGCTCCCGTCCTCCTACGCCTCCACGAAGCTCTTCAGCTTCTTGCTCCGGGTCGGGTGGCGCAGCTTGCGCAGGGCCTTGGCCTCGATCTGGCGGATCCGCTCGCGGGTGACGTCGAACTGCTGGCCGACCTCCTCCAGGGTGTGATCGCAGCCGTCCCCGATCCCGAAGCGCAACCGCAGGACCCGCTCCTCGCGGGGCGTCAGCGTCTTCAGCACCTCCTCGGTCTGGCCCTCGAGGTTCATCCCGATCACCGCCTCCAGCGGAGAGACCGCGGCCTTGTCCTCGATGAAGTCGCCCAGGTGGGAATCCTCTTCCTCCCCGATGGGGGTCTCCAGGGAGATGGGCTCCTGGGCGATCTTGAGGACCTTGCGCACCTTGTCCACGGGCAGGTCGATCTTCTGGGCGATCTCTTCCGGGCTGGGCTCGCGGCCGTACTCCTGCACCAGGTGCCGCGACGCCCGGATGAGCTTGTTGATCGTCTCGATCATGTGCACGGGGATCCGGATGGTGCGCGCCTGGTCGGCGATGGCCCGCGTGATGGCCTGCCGGATCCACCAGGTGGCGTAGGTGCTGAACTTGTACCCGCGCTGGTACTCGAACTTGTCCACCGCCCGCATGAGCCCGATGTTCCCCTCCTGGATCAGGTCCAGGAACTGGAGGCCGCGATTGGTGTACTTCTTGGCGATGCTGATGACGAGGCGCAGGTTCGCCTCCACCATCTCCTTCTTGGCCTGGAGGGCCTTCCGCTCCCCCTCGGTGATGGCGGTGAGCAGGACGCGCAGCTCCTTGGCGGGGGCATCCGCCTCCTGCTCCACCTTCCGGATCTTTTCCAGGACCGCGGCGAACTGCTGCCGGAGGATGTCCGCGTCCCGCTTCGCCAGCCGTGCCCGGCGCAGCATGCCCCGCAGGACGTTCGGGCCCAGGCCGTCCGCGCTCGCCAGGCGCTTCAGGTCCGCCTGGTGCAGGCGCGCGGTCTTGCCCAGTTCCTGCAGCTCCCGCTCGCCCGCCTGGATCCGCTCCAAGAAACTGCGCATGCGGGCCACGACCCGGTCCACCACCCGCGGGTTCAGGTTGAGGCGCCGCAGGAACTCCGCCTGCTTGGCCTTCCGCTGGGCGATCTCCGCCTCGAAGCGGGCCAGGCCCCGGGCGCTCAGGCGCGGCCGGGCCTTGGTCAGGCGGCGCCGCAGGTCGTCCAGCTTGGCCTGCTCGTTCCGCAGTCCGCGGATCACGGGACGCACGTCGGCGAACAGCTCGCGTTCCTTCTGCTCCGACAGCTCCTCGAACTCGCTCAAAGCCAGGAGGTCTCCGATCCGGAGCCGGTCCTGCTCCAACCGCTCGCCGAGGTAGAGGGCCTCGCGCACGGCCACGCCCGCCCGGCAGACCGCCTCCGCTACCTCCTTCCGGCCCTCCTCGATTCGCTTGGCGATCCGGATCTCGCCCTCGCGCGTGAGCAGCGGCGTTCGGCCCATCTCCCGCAGATACATGCGCACGGGGTCATCCGTGCGGCCCACGGGCGACGGGGTGAGGTCGAGTTCCGTTTCCGACGAGGCTTCCTCGCCCTGGGGTTCGCCCCCGTCGCTCCCCTTGGCGCGCTCGGGAGCGTCCACCACCTCGATGTCCATCTCCCCCAGGGCCCGAAAGATCTCGTCGAACCGCTCCGCCGAGGTTTCATCGTCCGGCAGGTGGCTCATGATCTCGTCGTAGGTGAGGTAGCCCTTCTTCTTGCCCAGGGCGATGAGGGCCTTGATCTCTTCGACGCGCGCCGGACCGGCCGTGTCCGGCTTTGCCCCGGCGACCGCGCCTTTCGCGACGTCCGTCTTCATGGTCTTCAATGTCTTCGTCTTCAATGCGGCGGGGGCGGCGACGGGTGCCGTCTTGACGGCCCCGCTTACGCGGGGCCGCCGCGCGGCTGCCGTCTGCTGCTGCTTCCCTGGAAGAAGAATTTTCCGTTCCGGCGCCCGGTCCTTCGACGGCGGGCGGCTCGCCAGCGCGCCGCCCGCGCGCTTCGCAGGTGACCGGCGCCCGTGGCGCGCGCCCTTCTCGGGCGGTGACGGCGTTCTTCGAACGGCGCGGGCAGGCTGGGCCGATCCGCGCCGGGCGGCGCTCTTGCGCAGTCTCTGTGGCTTGGCCATGCGGTGCTCTCCTATGGGGTCCTTTGGTCCCGTTTGACCGAGGGATGTTCGGCCAGCAGGCGCAGGACCTGGTCCGAATCGCCGCGGCGATCCGCCGCCTCCAGGGCCTGGCGCAGGGCTTGACGCTCTACCGCCCCACGCTCCTGGTTGATCCGGGCCAGGCAATCCTCCACCGTGCGGCGGAGTTCCTCGTGTCCCGGTGCGCCTGCCGGGTATTCACCGAACTCGCTGGAGCCGACGGACCAGGGGTCCCGGGCCCAGAGTGAGGACAGGCGCCGCTGCACCTCGGGCGGAAGCAGGCTCATCGGTCGCGGAGCCTCCTGGGATCCGGCGGGGGGCCCTGCGTGACCCGCCTGGATGAACTCGCTGAAGATCCGCCGCAGGATCGGGTCCCGGACATCCTCCGGGGTCAGGGCCGCGGAGATCTGCTCGCGCCACGCCGGGTAGTTGAGGCCGATGTAGACCAGTTGTTCCTCGGCCGTGGGCAGGGTGGCGAGCGGTATCGGGGGGGCCTGGGCGGCGTCTCGCCGACCCGCGCGCCCCCGCTGTCGCGCCACCGCTTCCAGCAGGGAGCGGTCCGTGATGCCGGTCCGCTGGGCCACGCGCTGGATGTAGCCCTCGCGGCGGATCGGGTTGTCGATCGTGCCCAGGATCTCGATCAAGCCGTCTGCCCTCCTGGCCCGCTGAACGGGATCTGCCATGTCCATGCCCGAGACCCTGCCATCCAGGAAGAAATCCACCAGGTCTTGCCCCGCCTCCAGGGCCGCGGCGAAGGCCTCGGCTCCGTGGGTCCGGAGGTAGGCGTCCGGGTCGAGCCCCCCGGACAGCAACACGATCCGCCAGTCCAGGTCCACGTTGATCAGGTGCTCCAGGTTCCGCCGGGCGGCGTCGATGCCAGGCGCATCCGGGTCGAAGAGCAACACAACGGTCGTGGCGTAGCGACCCAGGAGGCGGGCCTGCTCCGTCGTCAGGGCTGTCCCCAGGGTTGCCACGGCATGGTCGAACCCGTGGGCGTGCAGCGTGATGGCGTCGAAGTATCCCTCCACCACCAGGGCCCGGTTCCGCTCGCGGATGGCGCGTGCCGCCAGATTCAGCCCGTACAGGTGCGTCCCTTTCCGGTAGATGGCGGTCTCGGGCGAGTTGAGGTACTTCACCTCCGTGTCGTCCCCTGCCCGCGCCGCGGCAGGCGGGAGCGCCCGCCCGCCGAAGCCGACCACCTTCCCTCCCACGTCCCAGATCGGGATCATGAGGCGGTGGCGGAAGCGGTCGTAGTGCCCGGACCCGGTCTGTCGCGCCACGGTCAGGCCCGCGGCCTCGAGCAGCCGGTCCGGGTGCCCCCGTGTCTTCAGGACCCGCAGCAACCCGTCCCAGCGGGGCAGCGCGTATCCCAGTTGGAACCGCTCGGTGAGCTCCGGCGTGAGGCCGCGGCCGCGGAGGTACTCCCGTGCCAGCGACCCTTCCGGCCCCCGCAGGTTCTCGCGGAAATGCTCCAGCGCCTGGCGCTGCACGTCCAGCAGGTGGAGGCGGCCTTCGCCCTCGGCCGGCCCGCCGCCGCCCCGGGCCGCGGGCAGCGACACGCCCGCGCGCTCCGCCAGGTACCGGACCGCCTCGGGGAACGTCAGGCGCTCGTGCTTCACCAGGAAGGTGATGGCGTCCCCCCCTTCCCCGCAGCCGAAGCAGTGGAAGATCTGCCGCTCCGGATTCACGATGAACGAGGGGGTCTTCTCCGTGTGGAACGGGCAGAGGGCCTTGTGGGCGCGCCCCGCCGCCTTGAGCGGCAGCACCCCGCCGATCAGCTCGACGATGTCCGTCCGCCGGAGGATCTCGGCGACGACCGACTCGGGGATCATCCTGTCCCCACCCGCGGCGACGCCGGCCGCTCTGGGGCGGATTCCCCGGCCTCGCGCGTTCCCAGGTCCACGTTGGTGGCCCCCGATCCGCCTTCCTCGAAGGAGGCGATCTGGAATCCCGCCACCAGGGGATGCGACTTCAAGAGCTCCGCGATGCCCCGGCGCAGGCGTCCCGTTCCCTTGCCATGGATGATGCGGACCCGCGACAGCCCACCTAGCGCCGCGTCCTCCAGGTACCGCTGCACGCGGCCCGTCCCCTCCTCCACGGTGCACCCGATGACGTTGATCTCGGCCGCCAGCGAATCCCCGGCCCCGGCCGTCCAGGTGATGCCACCATCGGACCGGGGGGCGGCGGGGGCCACCGTCGCCGGTACCGGCGCCAGCGCCTCCAGGGGGACACGCGTCTTCCCCACGGGAAGCTGGACCTCGACCAGGCCCTGGGCTTCCAGGGTCGAGAGCACGGTGCCCGCCTGGCCGAGGTGCCGCACCCAGACGCGCTGCCCGGGTTCCACTTGCGCGGGCGCGGCCTCGCTCGCCGGGACGGCGTCCGCGACCGGCAGCTCTGCCAGCCGCGCTTCCGCCGCCTGCGAGACCCCGCGGATCGCCTCCCGCGCCTCCCGGATGGAGCCGCCGCGGGCAAGGTCGGCCACCACGGCCTCGGCCCTCCGCCGGGCCTCGGCCGCGATGCCGGCCACGAGTTGGCGCGCCTGGGCCCGCACCGTCGCGACCTGGTCCCGGAGGTCCGCCGCGAGCTTCTCGGCCGCCTGACGCGCCGCCGATGCCGCGGCCCGTTCCCGTGCCGCCTCGACGGCGTCTCTTTCTCGTCGCTGTTCCTGGGCGTGCAACCGACCCAGCAAGGCAGTGACCTCGGCGCCAGAGTCGCCAAGAAGTTCCCGGGATCGCTGGATAATCGTCGGCGGGATGCCCAAGCGGCAGGCCATGTCAATGGCGAAGCTTCGACCAGGAAGCCCGATATGTAATGTATACAGGGGCCGGAGGCTGTCAAGGTCGAACTCCACCGCGGCATTGACCATGCGCGGGTCCTGGGCCACAAACGCCTTGACGGCGTCGAGATGCGTGGTGGCCAGGACGTGGCAGCCGCGCCCTGCCAGGGCCTCCAGCACCGCGTTCCCCAGGGCCGATCCCTCACCCGGATCGGTGCCGGCGCCGATCTCGTCCAACAAAACCAGGCTCTTCGGGCCCGCCTCCAGCAGGATCGTCCGGAGGCGCGCCACGTGGGCGGAGAAGGTGCTGAGATCCTGCGCGATGCTTTGCTCGTCCCCGATGTCGGCGTACACCGGGTCATAGACCGGCACTTCGCTGTCCGGCGACGCGGGGATGAAGAGGCCGGATTGGGCCATGAGGGCGGCCAGCCCGACCGTCTTCAGGGCCACCGTCTTGCCGCCCGTGTTCGGGCCCGTGATGACCAGGACCCGGGCGTCCGGCCCCACCGTCACGTCAATGGGGACGACCTCCCCCTCACCTCCCGCCTGGCCCCGGTCCCGGCGTCTCTCCACGAGGAGCGGATGGCGGGCGTCAAGGAGCCGCAGGGCACCCTCGCGCAGGATCCGCGGCTCGGCCGCGTGCCACCGCTCGGCCAGCCGGGCCTTGGCCAGGATCAGGTCCAAATCGGCCAGCGCCTCCACCGTGGAGGCGCTGGCGGGGCCGGAAGCCCGTACCGCGGACGTCAGTTCACCCAGGACGCGATCCCCCTCGGCCTCCGCCTCGCGCTCCAGGCGGCGGATCGCGTTGTTCCGTTCCACCACGGACAGGGGTTCCAGGAAGAGGGTCTGCCCGCTGGCCGATTGATCCTGCACGATCCCCTCCAGGTGCGTCCGGTAGCCCGGCGTGACCGGGATCACATAGCGATCGTTCCGCAGCGTGATGACCGGCTCCGCCAGAACGGCCTGCAGCCGCGGGGCCTGGAGCAGCTCCTGCAATGCCTCGCGGACCGCCTCGCGGGAGCGACGCGCCTCCGCCCGCAGCCGGCAGAGGGCGGGGCTGGCGGTATCCGTGACGGCCCCATCCGGCGTGATGCAGCGGCGGATCTCCCCGCTGAGCTCCGCGGGGGGCGTGAGGCCGGCGGCGATGCGGCTGAGTGCCGGGAGCGGGACGGAGACCTCCCGCAGGTGCCGGCGGAGGTGCGAGGCCGCGTCCAGCGTGTCCGCGACGGCGAGGAGTTCCTGCGGGCTCAGCCGAACGCCCGGGACGGCCGCGCGCGCCAGGAGTCCCCGGATGTCCTGGACCCGCCCCAGGCCGGGAAGCGGCCCCTGCCGCAAGAGTTCGCAGCTCTCCCGCGTCTCGGCCAACCGCCGGACCACCACGTCGGGATCGGGCGAGGGGTAGAGCTCGTCGGCGCGCTGCCGCCCCAGGACCGACGCCGCTTCGGCCGCGAGGTGGTGTAACATCTCGGAGAATTCCAGAACTCGGAGCGTGTGCGAATCCATTCCACTCATGGCCTGACGGCGGCCAGCCCCGGGACCGGGCGATGGCCCGCGCGCCAGGGGGAGGTGTGACCGCTGAAGAAAAAAGCAAGGGACTCGTTCCCGAGCCCCTTGCTCTTGCTCTCCAGTCCCCGGCCGACCAGCGGGGTGGCGATACGTCCCGTCACGTCGTCAACTGATCAGCTCTTGGAGAGGGCCTCGCGCACCAGCGTGTTCACCACCTTGCCGTCCGCCCGGCCCGTGACCCTGGACATGAGGATCCCCATGACCTTCCCCATCTCCTTGAGGGACGTCGCCTGGACCTCCCGGATGGCTTCCAGGACCATGGCCTGCAGCTCGTCGGAGGTCAGGGGTCTGGGCAGGTACGATTGCAGGATGGTCAGCTCCGTCGTCTCTTTGTCCACCAGGTCCTGCCGCCCGCCCTGGCCATATTGCTCGATCGCCTCCTGTCGCTGCTTGCACGAGGCCACGATCGCCTGGAGCACTTCCGCGTCGGACAGCGGTCCGCGTTTCTCCACCTCGCGGTTCTTGATGAGGGCGCAGAGCAGACGGAGGACCGACAGGCGGAGCTTGTCCCCAGAGCGAAGGGCTGCCTTCAGATCCTCGGCGAGGCGCGTCTTCATCTCCAGGGGCTACTCCGAGATCACCCGCATCCGCTTTTGTGTCTTCTTGCGCGCCGCCAGCATCTTCTTCTTCCGGCGCACGCTCGGCTTCTCGTAGTGCTCTCGCTTGCGGAGCTCAGACAGCACTCCGGCCTTCTCGCACTGCTTCTTGAAGCGGCGTAGCGCGCCCTCGAAGGATTCGTCTTCCTTCACGACCACACTTGTCATCCACTCACACCCCCTTTGCGCCGCGGCAATCTGTGGTGATGCACCAGGTGGAATGGGTAAAAGCCTCGGAAATGCAGAAAAAGATTATACGTGGGACGCTCGGCCCTGTCAAATCCTTTGCGACCGGCGCACGTTCTGAGGCGCGTCACTTTCCCGGCCGCACACCGCCCTGCCGCCGGCCATCAGGCGTACTCCGCCTTGCGCTTTCCGAACCGCCGGCCCAGTTCCTCCGCGATCTCTTCCGGCCGGATCTCGTGAGCGGCGAGGAGGACCAGGGTATGGAACCAGAGATCCGCCATCTCATACATGAGCTGCCTTCGGTCCCCGTCCTTGGACGCCGTCAGGACTTCGGCCGACTCCTCCACGATCTTCTTCAGGATCTGGTCCTGCCCCTTGGCGAAGAGGGAGGCCACGTAGGACCCCTCGGAGGGGTGCGCTTTCCGGTCCAGGATCACGCCGTAGACATCCGCCAGGATTCCCAGGCCCCTGTACATCGTGGCCGGCTCGAAGCGCCGGTCCGCGGCATCCGCCGGGGCCATCCCCTCGGCGGGAAGTGCGCGGTAGAAGCAGGATCGGTTGCCCGTATGGCAGGCTGCGACCGCCTGGTCCACCTTCAGCAGCAGGGCGTCCTCGTCGCAGTCGTACAGGATCGCCCGCACGCGCTGTACGTGCCCCGACTCCTCCCCCTTTCGCCAGAGCCGCTGCCGTGACCGGCTGTAGTAATGGGCCAGTCCCGTTTCCAGGGTCCGGGCAACGGCCTCCGCGTTCATGTAGGCGTGCATGAGGATCTGCCCGTTTTCTGCGTCCTGGGCGATGGCGGGGATCAGCCCGTTGGCATCAAACCGCAGCCCTTCAGGTACCCTCGTCGTCATTCCCATCACCCCCAGGAGCGAATGACCAATGACCAATTTCCAATGACCAACCGCAGTCCCTCCATCGGCCATTGGTCATTTCTCATCAGAGCTTGTACCCGATCTTGCGCAGGAAATCCTTCCGGGCGGCCACGTCGCGGTCCGTCTCCACGCCCTTGGGCGGCAGGCCGTCTACCACCCCCATCACGCCGCGCCCCTGCTGGGTGACGGCCACGATGACCTCGATCGGGTTCGCCGAGGCGCAGTAAATGGTGCAGACCTCCGGACACTGTTTGACGGCATTCAGAACGTTGATAGGGTACGCCTCTTTCAGGATCAGGACAAAGAAGTGTCCGGCCGCGACCGCCTGGGCGTTCTGGATGGCCGCCTGCCGCAGGGTCTCGTCATTCCCTACGGAACGGATCAGGCACGGGCCCGAGGACTCGCAGAAGGCGATCCCGAACTTCGCGCCCGGCACGGACGACACCAGGATCTCGTAGAGATCCTCGACCGTCTTGATGAAGTGACTCTGTCCCAGGATGACGTTGGCGCCCTCGGGGATCTGGATCGTCACCGGCTGGAATTCCACTGTCCTTCTCCTCTCGCCTGGCGCCCCTACAGGCGAACCGGCACACCGCGCTCATTGAGAAATCGCTTGGCCTCGGGGATCGTGAACTCCCGGTAGTGGAAGATCGAGGCCGCCAGGACCGCATCGGCCTTGCCCAGGACGAGGCCCTGGTACAGGTGCTCCAGGGTCCCGGCACCTCCGGACGCGATGACCGGGATACGCATTGCCTCTGCGATGGCCCGGGTCAGTTCCAGGTCGTACCCATCCTTCGTCCCGTCCCGGTCCATGCTGGTGAGCAGGATCTCGCCGGCTCCCAGCTTCTCTCCCTCCACCGCCCAGGCCACCGCGTCCTTCCCGGTCGGCGTCCGGCCCCCGTGAATATATACCTCCCAGGAGAGCCGAGAGTCGAGAGCCAAGAGCCGAGACGAATCCACCCCGGCACCTGGTACCTGTCTCGCGGCTCGCGGCTCGTGGCTCGTGGCTCGCCGCTTTGCGTCGATCGCCAGGACGATGCACTGGCTCCCGTATCGTTCGGCCGAACGCCGGATGAGATCCGGGTCCTGCACCGCGGCGGTGTTCAGCGATACCTTGTCGGCTCCGGCTTGCAGCAGCCCCCGGATGTCCTCCAGGGTCCGGATGCCCCCGCCGACCGTCAGCGGCATGAAGGCCTGCTCGGCCGTCCGGGCAACCACGTCGATCATGATGCGCCGCCGCTCGTGCGAGGCCGCGATGTCCAGGAAAATCAACTCGTCCGCCCCCTCCCGGTCATACAGGGCGGCCACCTCGACCGGGTCACCGGCGTCGCGGAGGTTGACGAACTGCGTCCCCTTGACGACCCGCCCCTCCCGCACGTCCAGACAGGGGATGATCCGCTTGGTCAGCACGACGTCCCTGCCGCCGCATGCAGGGCCGCCTCGAGCGTCAGCCGGCCGTCGTACAGCGCCTTGCCGATGATCGCCCCCAGCACCCCGGGAGGCGCCAGGGCCTTCAGGGCGTGAATGTCCCGTGCGGACGCGATGCCGCCGGAAGCGATCACCGGAATTCGCGTCGCGACCGCCATCGCGGCGAGCCCCGGGAGATCGGGTCCTCCCAGCATCCCGTCACGCTGGATGTCCGTGTAGACGATCGCGGCCAGGGGAAGGTGGCTCACCCGGCGGGCCAGGTCCATCGCCCGGATCATCGTCGCCTCTGCCCACCCGGACGTCGCAAGCATCCCCGCCCGCGCATCCAGGCCGAGGGCGATCCGGCCGGGGAAGGCCGCGCATACCGCCTCCAGGAATCCCGGATCCCGAATTGCCGCCGTACCCACGATGGCCACGGCCGCACCCAGTTCCAGCGCCGCGCGCACCGCCTCCAGGCTGCGGAGACCTCCGCCCACCTGGGCCGGGATCCGGATGGCCCGAAAGATCTCCCAAAGCGCCTGCTGGTTGGCGGGCGATCCCAGGAGGGCCCCGTCGAGGTCCACGAGGTGCAGGCGCGGCGCTCCCCGGCGTTCCCATTCCCGGGCCACGGCCGCGGGATCCTGGCTGTATCGCGTCTCGCGCGACGGATCGCCCTGCGTCAACCGGACGACCCGTCCGCTTCGCAGGTCAACGGCCGGGATGATCTCCATGATCCATCTGCCCTGATCGCCCGATTGCCGGGGACCCAGCCGACCCTGGGCCCGTGGCCCGTCGGCAGGGTGCCCCCCTGGGTGTGCCGGGTCGCCCGCTACCGCGCCAGCGACGCAAAGTTCCTCAGGAGCGTGAGGCCCGCCGCCTGGCTCTTCTCCGGATGGAACTGGGTGGCGAAGAGGTTCTCGCGCCAGATCACCGAGGTGAACCGGTGCCCGTACTCGGTCACGCCCGCCGTGACGCTCGGGTCCGCCGGCTCCACGTAGTAGGAGTGGACAAAGTAGAAATAGGGCTCCTCGGGCAGGCCCGCCAGGACGGGCGCCGGCCGCACCATGTGGACGCGGTTCCACCCCATGTGGGGCACCTTCAACCGGGCACCCGGCAGCCGGGTCCCCGGCGTTGCCGGCTCCGGCATGTCATCCGCGAATCGTCGCACGCGTCCGGCCAGCAGGTCCAGCCCCTTGTGGAGGCCGAATTCCTCGCTCTCCGAGAAGAGGAAGTGAAGCCCCAGGCAGATCCCCAGGACCGGCTTCCCCTGCTCGATCGCGCGGAGCAACGGCTCGATGAACCCATGGCTCGTCAGCTTGGCGATCCCGTCGGCGAAGGCCCCCACCCCCGGCAGCACGATCCCCGCCGCCTCCGACAGCAGCCGCGGATCCTCCACGATGCGGGCCTCGGCTCCCACCCGCTCGAAGCCCTTCTGCACGCTTCGCAGATTGGCGATGCCCGAATCAATGATGGCGATCATCTCAGGTCCACTGGCCGTCCCGTACGCGGCAGGCCCACGCGGATCGCGGCTCGCGGCTCTGAGGCCGGCTCTCCCCTGCTCGCCAGGCCCGCGTCCTCACCTCCCGACCCCGCCCCCCCATCAGAGACTTCCCTTGGTGGACGGGACGATTCCGGAAAGGCGCGGGTCGAGCCGCGTCGCCAGATCCAGCGCCCGGCCGGCGGCCTTGAAGGTGGCCTCCGCCATGTGGTGGAGGTTCTGCCCGTACTCCACGTGGATGTGCACGTTGGCCTGCAGGTGATTCGTCAGCCCCTGGAAGAACTCCCGCACCAGGTCCGCCTCGAAGTCACCGATCCGGCCCGTGAGCTGGGGGGCCTGGAAGACCAGGAAGGGGCGCCCACTGAGGTCAATAACGACCGAGGCCAGCGCCTCGTCCATGGGCACCCGGGCGGCGCCGTAGCGGACGATCCCGGCCTTCTCGCCCAGGGCCTGCGACACCGCATCCCCCAGGACGATCCCCACATCTTCCACGGTATGGTGGAGGTCCACGGGCAGGTCCCCCGTGGCCGTGACCGACAGATCGAACCGCCCGTGCCTGGCGACCTGCGCCAGCATGTGGTCGAGGAACGGGATCCCGGTTTCGATCCGGTGCTCCCCGGTGCCGTCCAGGTCCAGGGCCATCTGGATGTCGGTTTCGGACGTCTTGCGCTGGATGACCGCACGCCGAGCCATGTCACCTCCCGTGGCCACAAACGGCGCTGAGGGCGGAGAGGAACGCCTCGTTTTCCTCCGGCGTCCCGATCGTCACGCGAAGGCAATCGGCGAGGGAGGGAGTCCGGGAGAAATTCCGGACCAGGATCCCCCGCTCGAAGAGGCCGCGGAAGACCTCGTCGCCCGGCCGGGCCGTCCGGATCAGGAAGAAATTCGCCTGGCTGGGATAGACGGTGAGCCCGGGGACCTCCCGCAGCCGGGAGAGGACCCGGTCCCGCTCGCGGACGACGGCCGACGCGTGTTCTTTCACCACTTCCGGATGCCTCAGGACCACCCGGGCCGCGGCCTGGCTGAGGGAGTTCACGTTGTACGGCAGGCGGACCTTGTTGACCTCCTCGACGAGGGCGGCGTTCGCGACCAGGATCCCCAGCCGGATCCCGGCCAGGCCGATCTTCGACAGGGTGCGGAGGATCACCAGATTCGGATACTGCCCGAGCTTCGGCAGGAAGGTCTGCCCCGCATAGTGGGTGTATGCCTCGTCCACCACGACCAGGGCCTCGCAGCCCTGCCCATTGCAGAGCCGGACGATCTCCTCGACCGCCGCGACGTCGTAGAGACGCCCGGTGGGGTTGTTCGGCCAGGCCAGGAAGACGAGGCGCGGCGGCACCACCTTCAGGGCCGCGCAGAATTGCGCGGCGTCGAGATCGAACCCATCGGACAGCGGCACGCCCAGGAAGCGCAGGCCCAGGACCCGGGCCGAGAGCTCGTACATCACGAACGTGGGGACGGGAGCGGCCACCGTCACCCCGGGGCCCGCCACGGCCGTCAGCAGCATCTGGATCGCCTCGTCGGAGCCATTGGTCGCCAGGACCTGCTCCGGCGTCACCCCGAGATCCCGGGCCAGGAGCCGCCGAAGCTCCCGGGCCTCCGGGTCCGGATAGCGGTGCAGCTCGACGCCGGCCAGCGCCTTCGCCAGCTCCGCCGCCAGCTCCTCGCGCATGGCGCTTCCCAGCGCGAAGGGGCTCTCGTTGGCGTCCAGCTTCACCCACGGACGATCGCCAGGGGGCGCCTCGACATGATAGGCGCGCAGGGCAGCCACCTCGGGGCGGATGACGCGGAAGAGATCGAAGCTCATGGCAGGTCCGTCCGGATCGTCAGGGAGCGGGCGTGGGCCTCCAGCCCCTCCAGCCGCGCCAGCCGGGTGATGGGCTCACGCCAGCGCCGCAGGGCCTCCGGGTCCAGCGATAGGAGCGAGCAGCGCTTCTGGAAGTCCTCCACCGAGAGCGGGGAACTGAAGCGCGCCGTGCCCCCCGTGGGAAGCACGTGGTTGGGGCCTGCCAGGTAATCGCCGGCCACTTCCGGCGTATAGGCCCCCAGGAACACGGCACCGGCGTTCTTGACCCGCGGCAGCAGATTCCACGGGTCCGCCACCAAGAGCTCCAGGTGCTCCGGCGCAATCATGTTGGCCAGGGCAACAGCGGCCGCCAAGTCCTCGACGATGATCACCGCCCCGAAGGCATCCAGGGCCTGCCCTGCCAGGCTCGCCCGGGGAAGGGTCGCGAGCTGCCTCGTCACCTCCGACCGGACCGCCTCGGCCAGCTCTCCGGACGGCGTCACGCACACCGCCGAGGCCAACGGGTCGTGCTCCGCCTGGGCCAGGAGGTCTGCGGCCACCCAGCTCGCCGGCACCGTCCCATCCGCCACGACCAGGACCTCGCTGGGACCCGCCACCAGGTCGATGCCGACCACACCGAAGACGAGGCGCTTGGCCGTCGCGACGTAGATGTTCCCGGGGCCCACGATCTTGTCCACCGGACGGATGCTCTCCGTCCCGAAGGCCAGCGCCGCCACTGCCTGGGCCCCACCGACCCGGTAGATCTCGTGGATCCCCGCCAGGCTCGCCGCCGCCAGGACCGCCGGAGGGATGGCCCCATCCCGCCCGACTGGCGTGCAGACGACCAGCTCTTCCACGCCCGCCATGCGGGCGGGGATGGCATTCATGAGCACCGTGGACGGATAGGTCGCCGACCCGCCCGGGACGTACAACCCCACCCGCGACAGCGGGCGCACGAGCTGCCCCAGGAGGCCGACCCCGTCCTCGTGATAGAACCACGACTCCCGCCGCTGGCGCCGGTGGAAGGCTTCGATGCGCAGGGCGGCCAGGGAGAGGGCCTCCGAAACGGCCGGATCCAGGGATCCCAGGGCCGCCTGGATCTCCGCCTCGGCGACCCGGACCGTCGCCGCCTCCAGACGGACCCCGTCGAACTTTGCCGTGTAGTCGAAGAGGGCGGCATCCCCCCGCTGGCGAACATCCTCCAGGATGGCGCGAACGGTCGCCTCGATCTCCGGGTCAGGCGCCCGGGCGCGATCGCGCAGGGCCAGGAGGAACCTCGCGGCCTCGGCGGTCCCGGCCCGGAGCAGCCTCATCGTACCCCTCCCCGCAGGGCCACGCGCAGGCGCAGCGCCTCGATCACCGCCTGGATGGCCCGGTAGCGCGTCTTGAGGCTGGCCCGGTTGACGATGAGGCGCGCCGACGCCTTCTGGACCTCCTCCACCTCGACGAGGCCGTTCTCCCGGAGGGTGCGCCCCGTGGCCACCAGGTCCACGATCCGTTCGGCCAGGCCCATGGCCGGGGCCAGCTCGATGGAGCCCGAGAGGTGGACGATCTCCACCTGGATGCCCTTCTGGCTGAAGTGTCGCTCGGTGAGCCGTGGGTACTTGGTGGCCACCCGCAGGCAGGACCAGGCCCGGGGGTCGTCGCGGGAGCGGAGGGAAGCCGGCTCGGCCACCACCAGGCGGCACGCCCCGAAGCCGAGGTCCAGCGGCTCGTAGACGTCCCGGCCCTGCTCCAGGAGCAGGTCCTTCCCCACGATCCCCATGTCGGCAGCCCCGTGCTCCACGTAGATGGGGATGTCCACGGCCTTGAGCGCCAGGAACCGCAAACCCCGCGCCGGATCCTCGGCGGTCAGGCGCCGCGATTCCCGCAGCGCTTCGACGCCGGTGGCGCCCAGATCCGCGAAGAGCTTCACCGCGTCGCGGAACAACCGGCCGGTGGGGAGCGCAACCGCGATCAGATCATTCGCCATGCGGGTCGCGTCCTTCGGCGGGCCGGGCGGCGACCATCAGGCCTTGACCCGGGTGATGTCGGCCCCCAGGGCCGTCAGCTTCTGCTCGATGGCCTCGTAGCCCCGGTCCAGATGGTAGATGCGCGAGATCACCGTCGTCCCCTGCGCCGCGAGTCCCCCCAGGATCAGCGATGCGCTGGCCCGGAGATCGGTGGCCATGACCGGAGCGCCCAGCAACTCCGGCACCCCCTGGACCACGGCCGTGTTCCCCGCGATGGTGATGTCGGCGCCCAGGCGAAGGAGCTCGTTGACGTGCATGAACCGGTTCTCGAACACGGCTTCGGTGATGACGCTGCGGCCCTCGGCCACGGTCATGAGGGCCATCAGCTGGGCCTGCATGTCCGTGGCGAATCCCGGGAAGGGTTGGGTGTGCACATTGACCGCCCGCGGTCGTCCTGTCGCCGTCACCCGGACAGTGGTCGGTCCCTCGTGGATCCGGGCCCCGGCCTCCTCGAGCGTGGCCATGACCGCCTCCAGGTGGCCGGGCCGACAGTCGGTGAGCGTGATGTCGCCGCCGGTGATGGCGGCTGCCACGGCGAAGGTCCCGGCCTCGATGCGGTCCGGGATGATCCGATGGGCCGCGCCTCCCAAGGCTGGGACCCCGTGGATCGTGATGGTCGCCGTGCCGGCCCCCTCGACCTTGGCGCCCATGGTGTTCAGCAGCCGTGCCAAGTCCTCCACCTCCGGTTCACACGCGGCGTTTTCCAGGACGGTGCTTCCCTCCGCCATCGCGGCGGCCATCATGAGGTTCTCGGTCCCGGTGACCGTCTGGAGGTCGAAGGCGATTCGCGCGCCCTTCAGGCGCGACGCCTCCGCCTCCACGTAGCCCTGGTTCAGGCGAATCGTCGCCCCCAGCCGCTCCAGCCCCATGAGGTGCAGATTGATCGGCCGGGGGCCAATGGCGCACCCCCCGGGCAGCGACACCCGGGCTCGCCCGAAGCGCGCGACCAGCGGCCCCAGGACCAGGACGGAGGCGCGCATCGTCTTCACCAGCTCATAGGGCGCCTCGGGCCGCTGGACGGTCTTCGCGCGAAGCCGGATGGTGGGCGTGCCGTCCCCCGTCACTTCCACCCCCATGTGGCGCAGAAGCTTGGCGATGGTCCGGGCGTCCACCAGCCGCGGCGCGTTGCCGAGCTCCAGGGGCTCTTCGCTGAGCAGCGACGCCGCCATCAGGGGCAGGGCGGCGTTCTTGGCCCCGCTGATCCGGACCTCGCCCCGCAGGGATCGGCCACCCCGAATCACCAACTGGTCCACCGACGCCTCCGCTTCAATGCAAAATGGTGCGTCGGGCCACGACGACGCGGTCCCGACCCGCCAGATCCTGGAAGACCCGAGGGCCCTCGAAGGCACCCGTCGGTGCCAGGAGCCCGGCTACCGCTGCAGCCTGGTCCGCTCCGATCTCCAAGAGCAGGAATCCGCCCGGCCGCAGGTGTTGGGGGACTGTGGCGATGATCTCCCGATGAAACTGCAGGCCATCCCGCCCCCCGTCCAGCGCCCGCCGAGGCTCCCACTGCACCTCGGGCATCAGCGTCGCGAGGGTTCCCGACGGGATGTAGGGCGGATTTGAGACAACCAGGTCCACGCCGTTCGCTGGTGCGTGCCCGTCCAGGGCGCGCCAGAGATCCCCGCGCAGAAAGGTCACCCGATCGGCCACGCCGTGCCTCTCGGCGTTGGTGCGGGCCATCCGGAGCGCCCGGCGCGAGATGTCCGTGGCGATGATGCGAGCGGCAGGCAGCTCCCGTGCCAGCGCGACGGCGACGGCGCCCGTGCCGGTGCACAGGTCCAGGATGACCGGGGGCTGGGGGCTGGGGGCTGGGGGCTGGGGAGGCGCCCGGCGAAGGATCGCCAGGGACGCCTCGACCAGCGTCTCCGTTTCCGGCCGGGGAATCAGGACCCCGGATGACACCGCGAGGGGCAGGGACCAGAATTCCCGAGTGCCCAGCAGGTAGGCCAGCGGCTCCCGCCGTTCTCGGCGTTCCAGTAACGCCAAGTACCGCCCGAACTCGGCCTGCGTGAGGCGACGCCGGGGCTCCAGGATCACCTGCCAGCGCGTGGAGGCCAGTACGTCGGCCAAGAGGCACTCGACATCCAGGCGGGCGGTCTCGATCCCCGCCCGCTCCAGGAGGAGGGTGCCGCTCCCCAGGCAGTCCTCGACGTTCGGGCAGAGGCGCTCCGGGAGGGGCGCGAGACTGCCCAGGAAGGTCCCCGACACCCGTGGGAGGTACGCGCGGATCATGGCAGCGCCTTCAGGCGCTCCGCCTGGTCATGGGCGGCCAACGCCTGGATCAAGTCGCGGAGGTCGCCCTCCAGGATCCCGCTCAGGTTGTGGAGCGTGAGGCCGATCCGGTGATCGGTCACGCGGTTCTGGGGAAAGTTGTAGGTCCGGATCTTCTCCGCCCGATCCCCGGTCCCCACCTGGCTCCGGCGGTCGCGGTCGATGGCTTCCTTCTGGCGCCGGAGCTCGGCGTCGTACAGCCGGGCCCGCAGCACCTTCAGCGCCTTGGCCTTGTTCTTGAGCTGGGATTTCTCGTCCTGGCACGTCACCACCAGCCCCGTGGGGAGGTGGGTAATGCGCACGGCCGAATCCGTGGTGTTCACGCTCTGGCCGCCCGGACCCGTGGACCGGTACACGTCGATGCGCAGGTCGTTGGGGCTGACCTGGATATCCACCTCTTCGGCTTCGGGCAGGACCGCCACCGTGACCGTGGAGGTGTGGATGCGCCCGCTGGCCTCCGTGGCCGGCACCCGCTGGACCCGGTGGACGCCGCTCTCGTACTTGAGGCGGCTGTAGGCGCCGCGACCCTCCACCGTGAGGATGGCCTCCTTCACGCCCCCGATCCCGGTGGAACTGAGCGAAACCATCTCCACCTTCCAGCGCTGCTGCTCGGCATAGCGGGCGTACATCCGCAGGAGCTCGGCCGCGAACAGCCCGGCCTCCTCGCCTCCCGCCCCGGCCCGGATCTCCAGGATGGTGTTCCGGTCATCCGCCGGATCCTTGGGCAACAGCAGGAGCTGCAGTGCCGCTTCCAGCTCCTCCCGCCTGGCCGTCAGGGACGTGAGCTCCGCCCCCGCCAGCGCCTGCATCTCGGGATCAATGGTCTCCCGCAGCAGGGCGCGAGCGTCTTCCAGCTCGCCCAGGAGTCGTTTGTACCGCTGGTACTCCTCCACCACGGGGCGCAGTTCGGCCAGGAGCCTGGCCCGCCGCTGATACTCCGCTGGATCCCCCAGGACGGCGGGTTCCGAGAACCGCACCGTGATCTCGTCGTGGCGGCGCTCAATCGCGTCGAGTCTCTCGATCAATGTGGACATCGAACCACCTTCACGGCATGACCAACCGGGACATTGGGCGCCGGCACATCACACGTTGCGTTCGGAAAGGACGAGGGCCGGCGACGTGACAGGGAGAACAGGAACCCGGTCCGCCTGGGACGGGCTAGTGGTGGTGCCCGTCGGCGGCCGGGTGGTGGTGGGCGTGTGCGGGATGCAGACGGAGCGCGAACCGCAGACAATCCCCCGGGGACGGCGTGTTTCCCGGAGGCGGCAGGGATGAGGAGCCGGTTTCCCGGACCATGGGGATCACCTCTTCACGCGAGCCTGGGTCAGGCCTCGGCATCGGTCGGTGCGGACGCCAGGGGCTTGCGGCCGTACTTGCGCTGGAACCGCTCCACCCGGCCTTCGGTGTCGATCAGTTTCTGGCGGCCGGTGAACAGCGGGTGGCACTTGGAGCAGATCTCGACCTTGAGCACCGGCACCGTGGACCGGGTGTGGATCGCCTCGCCACAGGCACACGTGATGATCGCAGGCATGTATTCCGGATGAATTGCGGGCTTCATCGAGCAACCTCCATCATGAACTGGCGTCACGAACAGGCCCTGGCCTGATCGCCGGCGTATGCTAGCCCAGTTGGTCCGGGGCGACAAGGAAAAACAAATCCCGCGGCGGATCACCCGTTCGGGACGGACGTCCGACGCGGGCGACCTACTGGTTCATGGCCCGCAGGAAGTCGTCGTTGCTCTTGGTCTCGCGGATCTTCTCCTGCAGCAGCTCCATGGCCTCGACCACCCCCATGGTCCCCAGGACCTTTCGCAGGACCCACATCTTGTTCAGCTCGGTCGGGGTCAGGAGCAGCTCCTCGCGCCGGGTGCCGGAGCGGAAGATGTCAATGGCCGGGAACAGGCGCTTGTCCACCAGGCGGCGATCCAGGTGCAGCTCCATGTTGCCCGTGCCCTTGAACTCTTCGAAGATCACGTCGTCCATGCGGCTGCCGGTGTCGATCAGGGCCGTGGCGATGATGGTGAGGCTGCCGCCCTCCTCGATGTTGCGGGCGGCGCCGAAGAACCGCTTGGGTCGCTGCAGGGCGTTGCTGTCCACGCCGCCGGAGAGCACCTTCCCGCTGGGCGGGACGATGGTGTTGTAGGCCCGCCCCAGGCGGGTGATGGAGTCCAGCAGGATGACCACGTCCCGCTTGTGCTCGGTCAATCGCTTGGCCTTCTCGATGACCATCTCCGCCACCTGGACGTGGCGGGTCGCCGGCTCGTCGAAGGTGGAGCTCACCACCTCGGCCTTCACCGACCGCTGGAAATCCGTGACCTCCTCGGGCCGCTCGTCGATCAGCAGGACGATCAGGATGGCCTCGGGGTGGTTCTTGGTGATGCTGCTGGCGATCTTCTGGAGCAGGACCGTCTTCCCCGTCCGCGGCGGGGACACGATCAGACCCCGCTGGCCCTTCCCGAGGGGGGTGATGAGGTCCATGATCCGCATGGAGATCTCGTCCCCCGCGGTCTCGAGGTGGAACCGCTGGTTGGGGAAGAGGGGGGTGAGATTGTCGAAAAGGATCTTTTCCTTGATCAGCTCGGGATTCTCGAAATTGACCGCCTCCACCTTCAGGAGGGCGAAATACCGCTCCCCCTCTTTGGGCGGCCGGACCTGCCCCGACACCGTGTCCCCCGTGCGGAGGTCGAACCGCCGGATCTGGGACGGGGAGACATAGATATCGTCCGGTCCCGGCAGGTAGTTGTAGTCCGGGGCCCGCAGGAATCCGAAGCCATCCGGCAGGATCTCCAGGACCCCCTCGGCGAAGATCAGGCCGTTCTTCTCCGTCTGGGCCTCCAGGACCTTGAAGATCATCTCTTGCTTCCGCAGGCCGCTGGCCCCCACCACGTTCAGCGATCGGGCGATGGCGGTCAACTCGGCAATGGTCTTCTCTTTGAGTTCGGCGAGGTTCATCGAAATTCCTTGAGTGGGTTCAGTTGCTTCCAGATCCCGGACCGTCCGGGTGGGTCGCTCCGCTGCGCTGGGTGACATCACGCTTCCTCAGGCTGACGACGAGTTCGGACTGGCGCCCCGCACACGGAGCGGGACAGACCGCTACACTGGGAGGTGACGCAATTTCCTACGCCTGAATGTGTTCCGCCTGGATGGTGGTAAACTCACCTGTTGGGCCCGATACCATTGCGGGCGAACGCGATCTTCGAAGCCTCGAGGGTGGATACCTTTAGCGGGCAGAGGCGAGGGATACTCGAAGTCAGGTGTACTCTAGGGGTGGCCCTTGGCTTTGTCAAGTTTTTTTTGCCCCCCGGGGGTGCCCCCCTCCAGCGCTGAATACACCCGGGCGACCTGGGCTTCCGTCGCCGCCAAGTCCCCGCTGTTGTCGATGACGAAATCGGCGAGGGCCGCCTTGGCCGCCGTCGTCCACTGGGACTGGATTCGCCGGCGGGCCTCCGCTTCCGTCAGCCCCCGGGTGCGTACCAGCCGGTCCACCTGGACGGCTTCCGGGGCGGCCACCAGCACGATGGCATCGAACCGGTCCTGCTGGCCAGCCTCCAGGATCAGGGCAGCATCCACGAGGCAGACCGCCCGGACGGATGCCTCGGCCGCACGGATCTCGTTCTCACACGCCGCGCGGATCGCCGGGTGCATCATAGCCTCCAGTTGCCGCTTGGCTGCCGGATCGGCGAACACCCGGGCCCCCAGGCGCCGGCGGTCGATGCGGCCGGCTCCATCCAGGATCTCTGTCCCGAAAGCTTCCACGATCTGGTGGTGGCAGGGCTGGCCCGGCTCCTGGAGGGCATGGGCGATCCGGTCGGCGTCCACCACCGCAGCCCCGCGCGCGGCGAACATGGCGGCGACAGTGGACTTCCCCGTTGCGATGCCGCCCGTCAGGCCGACCACCACCACGGGTCACTCACTCCGGTCATTTCCCCGCCCAGAACTCAATTGAAATTGTTGGAACTGGCTCTGGCTGAACTGCTGGACCAGCCGGGAAAACTCCAGCTCGCGAAACAGGGCGAGGAGCGCCGGGACGTCCGGTGCCTTCCGCGAGAGGTCGGCGGCGGTCCACGGGACGGGCAGATCCGTCCGGATTGTGGCCAGCCGCTTGCTCATCCGGGCCTGCTCCGCGTGCGTCCGGAGGGACTCCCGCAGTCGCGGCCTGGACACCTCGACCCCCCGTTCCAGGACCGCCTCGAGGGTCCCATAGCGCTGCACGAGATCCCGGGCGGTTTTCTCGCCGACCCCCGGGACCCCCGGGATGTTGTCGATGCTGTCTCCCATGAGGGCCAGGAGGTCCTGGAATTGCCCGGGGGAGACACCGTACCGCTCCTGGACCTCGGCTGGACCCCAGGTCTTCTCCTTCATCGTGTCCCGGACGACGATCCGCTCGCCCACGACCTGCAGCAGGTCCTTGTCGCCCGAAACCAGCGTCACCCGGTACCCCTCGGCGGCGGCCCGGACGGCCACGGTCCCCAGGATGTCATCCGCCTCCTCGGCAGGGATCATGAGGATCGGGACACGCATGGCCTCCAGTACCCGGTGGACATAGGGGATCTGCTGGGCCATGGCCTCGGGCATCGCGGGCCGCTGGGCCTTGTACTCGGCGAACTCGCGGTGGCGGGTCGTCGGGCCCGGCCCGTCGAAGGCCACTGCCAGGGCGTCCGGCTCCTCTTCGCGGAGGAGCTTCAGGAACATGCTGGTAAATCCCAGGATCGCGTGGGTGGGGGTACCCTTCGAGCTGCTCAGGGGCGGCAGGGCAAAGAAGGCGCGATACAGGGACGAGCTCCCATCCACGAGGATCAGGCGTAGCCCGGTCACCATCCAACCCTCTCTCCGCCGCTACTGATTGGCGATTGGTGATTGTGGATTGGTGATTTCCTTTTCAATCGACAATCCTCAATCACAAATCACAAATTTGGGTGACCGGTTGTCAGTTGTCGGTTTTTCATTTGAAATTGCCACTCAGCGTGGCAGCGGCAACCGGACGCGGACCGTGGTCCCCTTGCCCTGCCCGCACTCGATCGCGAGCTGCCCCCCATGCGCGTCCAGGATCGAGCGGGCGAGGGCCAGGCCCAGCCCCAGGCCGCCGGCCGCCCGGGTCATGCTCATGTCCCCCTGCGTGAACGGCTGCAGGAGGCGCGGGATCCGCTCGGGCGGAATCTCGCCGTGGGTGTTGGTGATGGACACCTCCAGCGACTGGCGATCTCCCCGCGCCTGCACCAGGACCGCGCCGTCGGGTTCGTTGAATTTGATCGCGTTCTCCACGAGATTGAAGAAGACGAGGCGGAGGCGGTCCGCATCCGCCAGGAGCGTGGGCAGGGTCGGGTCGATCTCCATCTGCAACTCCACCCGCCGCTCGGCACAGTCCGGCGCGAGCTCTCCTTCGACCTCCCGGAGCAGGTCGGCCAAGTTGACCGGCACGCGCTCGCGGGTCATCGGGTCGCGGTTCTCCTCCACGAAGACCAGGAGGTTGGAGATCAGCCGGCCCAGGCGTACGGCGCTTTTCCGGACGGCGGACAGGCTCTCTTGTTGCTCGACCGTGAGCCGGCCGAAGTGGTTTCCCACCAGCAGATCCAGCCAGCCGTGCATGACGGTGAGGGGCGTGCGAAACTCGTGGGTGATGGCCGAGAGGAGATTGGACTTGATCTGATCAATCTCCTGCAGGCGGCGGTTGATCTCGTTGAGCTGGACGTTTTCCTGCTTCAGCCGCTGCTGCTCCAGGCCGCGTCCCACGATGTGGAAGATCTCGGCCAGGGTAAAAGGCTTGAGGATGTAGTCGGAGGCCCCGCCCTTGAGCGCTCGCACCGCGGATTCCACCGTGGCGCCTCCGGTCATCAGGATCACCACCATGGAGGGGAACTGGTGCCGAACCCGCTCCATGAGGGTGATACCGTCGAAATCCGGCATCAAGAGGTCGGTGAGCATGACATCGAAGGCATCCAGCTCCAGGCGTTGCAGGGCCTCCGTGGCCGTTCCCGCCCCGGCCGCCCGGTAGCCCTGCATGGAGAAGGCCTTGACCAGCGAGGTCTGGAGCCCGAGCTCGTCGTCCACGATCAGAATACTGGCCATGGAAATCCCTTCAGATGTCGGAACAACGTCGCAGAGAACCTGCCGCCGTCACGGCGAGGCACCGGCACCCGTCCCCCCGCCCGGAAGTGTCTGCCAGTCGCCAAGGCTCGCCTGGATGATCCCCAGGGCCGCCAGGACCGCGGTTTCAACCCGCAGGTCCCGGCACACGGCCAGGAGCGGCCAGCCGCCCTCACCGGCGTCAATGGAAAACGGACCACTGAAAACTGACAACCGGCCATCTGTCGCCCTGCGTTGGCCGGTTGTCGGTTGTCAGTTTGAAATGTGAAAATCTGCAGCCGGCCTCAGCCGAAGATGGCCTTCACTTTCTCCCAGAATCCCTGAACCAGCGGGCTGCCCGCGCCGTTTTCCAGCCGGGAATACTGCTCCAGCAAGTCCCGTTGCTTGGCCGTGAGGTGCGTGGGCACCTCCACGAAGATCCGGGCGACGAGATCGCCCCGCCCGTACCCCCGGACGTTGGGCAACCCCTTGCCCTTGATCCGGAATTCCGCCCCGGTCTGGCTCCCTGGTGGAATCTTGAGCACGGCCCGCCCGGAGATCGTCGGGATCTCCATCTGGGCCCCCAGCGCCGCCTGGGTGAAGTTGATGGGAATCTCGCAATACAGATCGTCGCCCTGGCGGAGGAATATCGGATGCTCCTGGACGGTGATGACCACGTACAGGTCGCCTGGCGGGCCGCCCCGGACCCCCGCCTCCCCCTCCCCGGCCAGCTTGAGACGCGTCCCCGTTTCCACGCCCGCGGGGATTTTGACCGTCAGGGTCCGCTCTGCCTTGACCTGGCCCAGCCCCCGGCAGCCGCTGCAGGGATGCTCGACGACCCGGCCCTCGCCGCGACACTGGCCGCAGGTCTGGCTGACCGTGAGGAACCCCTGAGAGAATCGGACGTGGCCCGTGCCCCGGCAGGCCCGGCACACGACCGGCTGCGAGCCCGGTTTTGCCCCGCTGCCGCGGCAGGTGTGGCAGGTTTCCAGCCGCGGGACGACGATCTCTATCTCGATCCCGGTGGCCGCTTCCTCGAAACGGATCTCCAGGTTGTAGCGGAGATCTGCCCCCCTCTGCGCCCCTCGGGTCGACCGACCCGCCCGGCCGCTGAAGAATCCCTCGAAGATGTCGTCGAAGATGCTGCCGGACCCCGAGTTGAAGCCCCCGAATCCCTCGAATCCCCGCCCGAGTTCGGTAGAGCCGAAGCGGTCGTAGGTCTGCCGCTTCTCGGGGTTGCTCAGGATCTCGTAGGCCTCGCTGATCTCCTTGAAGCGCTCCTCGGCCGAGCGATCGCCAGAGTTCTTGTCGGGATGGTGCTGGTGAGCCAGCTTGCGGTAGGCCTTCTTGATCTCCTCGGGACTGGCGTCGCGGTCTATCCCGAGAATCTCGTAGTAGTCACGCTTCCCGCTCACGCCTGGGCGTCCTCGCCGCCCGCGCCGTCCCGGGAGACGGATGAGACGGCACGCGAGACCTTCACCATGGCCGGACGAAGGACCCGACCCTCGATGAGGTACCCTTTTTGAATCTCCTCGACCACGAGGGTGGCCTCCTCGTCCGAGGATTCCACCTGGGCAACCGCCTGGTGGCGCCCGGGATCAAAAGGCTGACCCAGGGCCTCCATCGGTTTAACCCCGGCCCGCTCCAGCACGGACCGGAAGAGGCGGGCGATCATCTCGATCCCCTCGAGGAGCGGCGTCGAGCCGGGCTCGGCCCGCGCCGAGGCCATGGCCCGCTCCAGGTTATCCAGAACGGGCAGGAACTCCAGGATCAATCCCTCGTGGGCGAACTTCAGGAATTCCGCCTTCTCGCGGGCCATCCGTTTCTTGTAGTTCTCGAATTCCGCATGCAGTCGGACGAAGCGGTCCTGCAGCCGCTCCGCCTCCTGGGTCTTGGCCGCCAGGGCCTCCCGCAAGGCCTCGGAAGATTCCAAGGGTCCTTCCGCCTGGGAGGCTGCCTCGGACGAGCTGGTGGCAGCCGGTGCCCCGGGGGAGGTCGAGACTGGAATGTCCTGTGGTTCCATGGCTCCAGACAGACAGAACGGGAGGGCTCGGAAAACCCTCCCGCTCGGTGATGACTGTGAGTTGCTTAGGCCGCCCGCTCCGTGAGGGCGCGACTCAGGAGCTTGGCTGTGGTCTCCACCAGGGCCACCGCCCGACCGTAATCCATCCGGGTTGGTCCCAGCACCCCAAGGACGCCCAGCACCCGGTTTGACCTACGATAGGGCGCGGCGATCACGCTCATCCCCTGGATATCGCGCACGGGAATCTCGCTGCCGATGAAGATCTTGAAGTCTTCGCCCGTCAGGCAGTCGTTCAAGATCTTCACCAGCTTGGACTTTTCCTCGAAGGCCGAGAACAGCGCCTTCATCTTGGCGATATCGGCAAATTCTGGCTGATCGGCGATATGGGCCGCGCCGGCCACGTAGACATCCGCCTCCGTCTCGGCCTCCAGGGCCTTGGCCCCCAACCGGAGGGCCCGCGCCAGCATGCGGTCATACTGCGCTTTTTCCTCGGCCATCTGGGCCACCAGCAGGTCCCGCACCTCCCGCAGCGTGTGTCCCTGCAGGAGGCCGGTCAGGTATCGGGCAATGCGGTCCAGTTCCTCCTGCCCCATCACCTCATCCACGGTGACGACCTTGTGGTCGACCAGGTCCGTGTCCGTCAGCAGGATGACCAGGACATGATCCCGGGCGAGGGAGACGAACTCCACTCGCCGGAACTGGCTCTCATGGAGGCGAGGGGCCAGGACCACGGCCACGTAGGGAGACAGGGCCGACAGCAGCTTCCCGGTCTCCCGCAGCATCTCCTCCATTTCGCCCGTGGACGGGACCACCTGCTGCTCGATCCGCTCCACCTCGGCTCGGCTCAACTGGGGGCGGTCCATCAGCGCATCCACGTACAGGCGGTACCCCCGGTCGGTCGGGATGCGCCCCGCGGAGGTATGCGGCTGGGCCACGTAGCCCAACTCCTCCAGATCGGCCATGGTGCCGCGGATGGTCGCCGGGCTCAGCGCGAACCCGTACTTGCGGGAGATGGTGCGGGATCCCACCGGTTCCGCCGTGCGGATGTAATCCAGCACGATGGCTCGAAGCACCCCCTGATGTCTGGCATTCAGCATGCGGACCACCTCGCGACCTTGGCACTCTCATATCGAGAGTGCCAATTCGTCTTGACTATAGACAAGGCCCCGGAGGTTGTCAAGGGGGGGCGACACCCCGGTGTGGGAGTCAAAAAATTCTGTCAGGTCGTCCCCCGGGATAAACCCGGCGGCCTCATTGGTCATTGATTATCGGAGGAGGGTTCCGAGCCGGCCCCATCGGATGATCGATGGGTGCGTCACCACGTACACGACGCCGCGCGGGATCGAGGCAAATGGAATGTCTTCGCTCCGGATGGAGAAGTAGACGAGGATGGCCTTCCCCTTGATCTTGTGGATGTCCAGGAACCCCCACACCCGGCTGTCCATGCTGTGATCCCGGTTGTCCCCCATCATGAAGAGCTTGTCGGGTGGGATGACGATGGGACCCAGGCGGTCCCGGTCGCCGGCCCGCGCGAAGGGGCCATCCGAGGTGACGGCGTACGGCTCGCTGACGGGAACCCCGTTGATCAGGACCTGCCTCCCGCGGATTTCCAGCGTCTCCCCCGGGAGCCCGATGACGCGCTTGATGAAGTCCCGCGTCTCGTCCTGCGGAAACTTGAAGACGATGATGTCGCCCCGCTTGAGGGCCGCGAAGGAATAGATGAACTTGTTCACCAGGATGTGATCGCCGATCTGCAACGTCGGCAGCATGGAACCCGAGGGAATCTTGAAGGCCTGGACCACGAAGGTCCGGATCACCAGGGCCAGCAGGACCGCGATGATCAGGGCCTCGGCGTACTCCCGAGCAACAGATTTTGTGGAGTCCGCTCTCTCCTTCGATCTCGCAGGAAACCATTCCTCGAGCTTGGGTCCAAAGAGCATAAGCAAGATACCGACGGCAAGAAGGCTCAGCCCTGTTGCGGGCCCATATCGAGCGGTTCGAAAAGCCCCCGCGAACAGGGCGGCACCCAGGAGGATGGAGACTCCTCCAACAAGCCGGTAGCCACGGCCGGCCCAGCCGCGCTTCTTCACACCATGAACCTTCAATGCGGTGACCTTCCCAAGAACCGCCTCATCCACGGACGCTGAGAATGGCCATGAACGCCTCCTGGGGAATCTCCACGCGGCCGACCTGTTTCATGCGGCGTTTGCCCGCCGCCTGCTTCTCCAGGAGCTTCCGCTTCCGTGTGATGTCGCCCCCATAGCACTTGGCCGTCACGGCCTTCCGCAGCGGCGGGATCCGTTCCCGCGCGATCACCCGGCTGCCGATGGCGGCCTGGATCACCACCTCGAACAGCTGCCGTGGGATGCGCTCCCGCATCTTCTCCGCCAGGAGGCGGCCGCGCGAAGCCGCCTGGTCCCGGTGGATGATGCAGGACAGGGCGTCCACCGGCTCACCGTTCACCAGGACGTCCAGCTTGACCAAGGGGGTTTCCCGGTACTCCAGGAAATCGTAATCCAGAGAGGCGTATCCCCGACTCACGGATTTCAGCCGGTCGTAGAAGTCCAGGACGATCTCGTTCAGCGGCAGTTCATAGGCGATAAGCATGCGGGAGTCCTGCAGGTACTCGATCCCCCGGTGGACGCCCCGCTTCTCCTGACAGAGGGCGTGGATGGCCCCCAGGTATTCCGCCGGCGCCAGGATGGAGGCGGTGATGTAGGGCTCCCCGATCGTGGCGATCTCCTCCAGCGGAGGAAGCTTGCTGGGATTCTCCACTTCGACGACCGTTCCGTCGTGCCGGGTCACCCGATAGACCACCGTGGGCGCCGTGGTCAGGAGGGTCAGGTCGAACTCCCGCTCCAGCCGCTCCTGGACGATCTCCAGGTGCAGGAGCCCCAGGAACCCGCAACGGAAACCGAAGCCCAGGGCCAAGGAGGTTTCGGGTTCGAAGGAGAAGGAGGTGTCATTCAGTTGCAGCTTCTCCAGCGCAGCCTTGAGGTCGAGGCAGTCCCGGCTCTCCACCGGATAGAGCCCGGCGAAGACCATGGGCCGCACCTCGCGGAAGCCGGGAAGCGGCCGCTCCGTCGGTCGGTCCGCCTCGGTGATGGTGTCCCCCACGCGGCTCTGGCGGACGTCCCGGATCCCGGCGATGAGGTAGCCGACCTCTCCCGCGCGGAGCTGGTCGGCCGCCCGCATGTGGGGCGCGAAGACGCCCACCCGGCTCACCTCGAAGGTCGCCTCCATGGACATGAACCGGACCCGCATCCCCGGGACGACCTGCCCATCGTAGAGGCGGACGTAGGCGATCACGCCTTGATAGGCCTCGAACCAGGAGTCGAAGACCAGGGCCTTGAGGGGCGCCACGGGCGATCCCGTGGGCGGGGGGATCCGCTGCACGATGGCCTCCAGGACGTCCAGCGTCCCCCAGCCGTGCTTGGCGCTGGCCAGGATCGCGTCGGCGGCGTCCAGCGCCAGGATGTCTTCGAGCTGGGCCTTCACCCGGTCCACATCGGCGTTGGGGAGGTCGATCTTGTTGATGACCGGCAGGATGGCCAGGTTGTTCCGCATGGCGAGGTGCACGTTGGCCAGGGTCTGGGCCTCCACCCCCTGGACCGCATCCACGACCAGCACGGCGCCCTCGCAGGCCGACAGGCTCCGGGAGACCTCGGAGGCGAAGTCCACGTGGCCCGGCGTGTCGATCAGGTTCAGCAGATAGTCCTGTCCATCCTTGCTCCGGTAGGTCAGGCGGACCGCCTTGGCCTTGATGGTGATGCCCCGCTCCCGCTCCAGGTCCATGCTATCCAGGACCTGCTCGGCCATCTGGCGCGGCGCGAGGGCGCCGGTCGCCTCCAGCAGCCGGTCCGCCAGGGTGGATTTGCCGTGGTCGATGTGGGCGATAATGCAGAAGTTGCGGATGTGGTCCATGAAGGCGTTCGGGGTTCAACGTTCAAGGTTCGAGGTTCAACGTCGAACTTCGCACATCGAACGTTGAACGGGGCGGCTGCGCCCCTACCAGTCGCGCTCGCGGACGAAATCCACCAGGTGGTGCAGGACGCGGGAGGCCGGCGATCCAGGCACCACCGTGAGTTGCGCGAGTGCCCGGCCCAGGTAGTCGTCCACCAGGCGCATGGTGGCCGGAACGGCCTCGTACCGTTCCACCAGGTTGCGGAGCTGTGCCAGGTCGTCGTCGTCCACCTGCTCCTGGCTGGCCAGTCCCTCCAGCACGGCCCGATCCGCCACGGAGGCGGTGCGCATGAGGTGGATCAACGGATAGGTGATCTTTCCCTCGCGGAAGTCGCTGCCGACCGGCTTCCCCAGCCGCTCCTCGCGGGCGGTGTAATCGAGGGCGTCGTCCACCAGTTGAAATCCGATGCCGAGGTTGAGACCGAAGGCCGCCAGGGCCTCCACGGTGGGTCCGGGGGCCTCGGCGACCAGCGCCCCGGCGCGGGCGGCGGCCGACATCAGGGCGGCCGTCTTCCCGGTCACGATCCGCAGGTAATCCGCCTCGCTGATCTTGAGATCGCGCAGCAGCTGCAGCTGGAGGACCTCGCCCTCGGTCATGGACACCGTGGCATCCGCGAAGGCTCGCAGGATGCGCATGTCCCCGTCGGCCACCAGGATCTGGATGGCCCGCGAGTACAGGAAATCCCCCACCAGCACCGACACGTCGGATCCCCAGAGGACGGTGGCGGCGGGGCGCCCGCGCCGCATGGCGGAGTGATCCACGATGTCATCGTGGATCAGGGTGGCCGCGTGCATCATCTCCGCCACGGAGGCCAGCGTCACGGCGCGGTCCCGCTGGTCGTCGCCGCAGGCCCGGGCGGCCAGCAGCAGGAGGGCCGGCCGGATCCGCTTCCCTCCCGAGGCCAGGGCGTACCTCGCCACCGCGGACAGGAGCATCCCGCTCTCCTGAACCGGTTCCTGCAGGCGATCCTCGACCGCGGTGAGTTCCGCGGCGATGACGGTGAACAGTCCGTCGTGCGTCCGCGAGGTGATCATTTGAAATTTCCCATCGCCCGGCGGAGGGAGGAGTATATGGCATAGCCCCCGCGGGATTTCAAGCGGAAAAGCCCCGACACCCCGTCCAGGCGTGGTGCGTGCACGCTGCGGGTGATGACCACGACGGGACGGCCGGCCTCCAGCAGCCGCCGGAGCTGATCCGCTCCCTCCGGAGAGGCGGGGCCGAGGGGCGTCACCCGACGGTGCGCATAGAATACTATGGTTGGTGCGTTGAGTCCATATGCCACCAGCGTCCCCTGGACACCGAGGATCACCCGGGCGTCCTCTGTGAACTCGCGCAGTGGACCCTGGAGCATGGCATACGCGCGCGGCGCGACCGCGACCTCCGCCGTGAGCAGGAACAGGACCATCATCGCCGACAGGAAGGCGGGGCGCCAGGGACCTCGAGCGAGGAGGCCGCTGGCCGTCCCCAGGGTCAGGAGCGCCGCAAGCCACCAGGCGAGGCCGACGGGAGGCGCAACCCCCTCGAGGACGCCACCCGCCAGCGGGCGAACCGTCTCCAGGATCCAGGGGATCATCCCGACTCCCAGCGCCAGTGTTCCGCCGGTCAGCCCGATGAGCCACGGGGCCAGCCGCTCCAGCCATCGAGGCATCCGATCCGCATCAATTGAAAACTGACAACCGATCCGCCTCTGGCGGATCAGTTTCCCATTTGAAATTGCCGAAGCGCCAGCCAGGAGGGCCATGGCGGGAAAGGCCGGGAACAGGTAGCTGGGCAGCTTGGTCCCCGCCAGGGAGAAGAACAGAAAGACCCCCGCCACCCAGCAGGCGCAGACGATGAGCAGACGGCCGGCCGGCTCCCCTGACTCGCGCCGACGGGCCACCGTGACGGCGTGCCACAGGGCCCGGGGAAGGAATCCGCTCCAAGGAAAGAAGCCGATCAGGACGACGGGGAGGTAGAACCAGATCGGCCCGGCGTGGCTCGAGACCACCCCCATGTAGCGAGTCACATGGTGCTTGATCACAAACCCGTCCACAAAGGCCCAGCCGTTCGCCCCCAGGGCGAGGCCGTACCAGGGCAGCGTGATCGCCGCGAACAGGAGCGGTCCTCCCCACGGGACCAGGCGGGCCATCCGTCCCCGAACCTCCCGGGACACGAGGAGAGAGCCTCCCAAGGCCATCCCGGGGATCAGGAGACCCACCGGTCCCTTCACCAGCACGGCCAGGCCCATGGCCGCCCACCCGATCATCGCCCAGCGTCCCGCTTTGCGGGATCCTTCCAGCACCTCGACCCCTGCCAGGATCGCCACCGTCACGAAGAGCGTCAGGAGCATGTCGGTCACGGCAGCCCGCGCCAAGAAAGCGGTGAGCGGGTTCGTGGCGAAGGCCAGCCCCGCCCACAAATCGGCGGGTGGCCCGAACCACCGTCTGGCGGCCCAGGCGACGAGCAGGACGAGGGTCACCCCGGCCAGGGCGGACCAGAAGCGCACGGCGAACTCCGTGACCCCGAAGACGCGGTAGCTCAGGGTGATGAGCCAGTAGAAGAGGATGGGCTTGTCGAAGCGGGGGCGACCGTTGAAGTGGGGCGTGATCCAGTCCCCGGTCGTGAGCATCTCCCGGGCGGCCTGGGCGTAGGCCGGCTCGTCCGCGTCGAACAGGCCAGGAGTCCCGAGCCGGAAGAAGAAGAGGATTCCCGACAGGAGCAGGAGTGCCAGGAGGGTCGCAGTAGCTGTCCGGCCGTCCATGGGCGAAGGGCGAGAAGGCAGGGTCACTGGGGGGGGGTCTGCAGGCGATGCTGCGTGTCGGAGCAGACGTCGCGGGCCATGAAGCGCTGGGTAGCCTGCGCCAGCAGACGTGGCACGCCCACCGGCGATCCCGCCAGGAAGCGCCCGCCGTTATCCTGGAACCGGTACTGGTAGAAAAGATCGAAGCGGACTTCAGTGCCCGCCGTCCGCAGGTCCAAGTGGAAGGGGGAGATTTCGTTCGTGCGGAGGAGAAAGTTCGGGACGGCCGCGGCGGCCTGCGACACGGTCCGCTCCCGGGCATCCATCCCGACCAACTCCAGCTCCAGGAACCGGACCTCCTGGTGCCCCCAGGGATTCTGCGCCACCCCGTCCAGCCGCAGCACCCCGGGTTCGGGTCGCGCGCAGTTCCAGTAGAGCACGACGTGGGATGACGCCACCCGGTGGGTAAACACGGCCGGCGGATACAGTGTGGGCTCCGCCGCCGGAAGCCGCCAGGTCCCGTCCGCAGCGCAGGCGGACAGGCCCACGCCCAGGAGCGCGAGGAGCCCGGTTCGAATGTTCCCCGTCATCCGCATTGCCTGGATCTCCACCGCACCCGGATCCGGATCATCGGGCCGTCGTGTGGACGGCCGGTTCCGTCCGTCGTGCTGCCGGGACG
>METI01000183.1:9470-18018 GCA_001771285.1 candidate division NC10 bacterium RIFCSPLOWO2_12_FULL_66_18 | reverse complement strand
GCTGGGTGAGGACGATGGCATTCACCCGGAGCCCCCATTCCTTCGCCATCACAGCTCTCAGCTCGTTCGCCGCCTGGCGGGTTGATGCCTGACCCCGGGGGCCGTCTGCGATGAGGAGGAGATCCAGGTCGCTCTCCCTCTGCTCCTCGCCCCGCGCCACGCTGCCAAAGACCAGGGCCCGGACGCACCGGCCGGCCGCGAGTTCACCCACACGGCGGACTACTCGCGGGAAGACCTCGCGTTCCTTCCGGAGGAGGGGGATGAGCAGATCTCGAACCAACAGGTTTTCCCGGCTGAGCTGGAAGAGCTGGCTCTGCCCCGAGCCCTGCCGACGCACCACCCCCAACTCCTCCAGGCGCCCGAGGGCCACGGCGCAGGTCTGGTGGTTGATCCCGGCCTGCCGGGCGACTTGCCGCCCGCTCATGCCCTCCGCCGTATCCAGGAGGGCACGGCAGACAGCGAGATGGCTCGGCGCCGCGAACACCGGATCAAGCGGTTGGCGGAAGGCTCCTGTCCTGGCTCGCATGGCTGGTTATTCTAGCAGACAATTGTCTGGCAAACCAGACACCTCCTCGAGGGTCGGGCTTCGGTGCCGTCGCATGCGATGCGCCTGCATCATGGGCCGGAGGGCTTTCCCGGCTTCGGCGGCTGGGCGATGACCTGGAGCAACGCCTGCATCTCCTGGTCGCGAGATTTCTTCATGGCGCGGCCGCGGGAGATGGCGAAGAGCAGGAGCGTACCGTCCGGTGTCTCCTCCTCCAGGCGGACCTCCTGTGATCTCCAGAGTCGCTCGTGCTGAAGGGAGCGGACGACCGACCGCATGGGCATGGCCGCCGGAGGGTACCCGGGGCGACCAAAGGAATCGCAAGCGGGGAGGCACGCGGCGCGAGCAGAAAGCTTCGGCCTTCCGGATTGATGGGTAGACATCATCCGGACGAGGGGCCTATCGGATCATCTGATACAGGGGAGGACACAGCCTCAGCGAGATTCCCACCGACTGCGAGCGTGCCGGAGATAGCCGATGATAACCGTTTCCGGATCGCGCACCGTGTAGATGATGACCCAGGGGAGCGGGGCCGCTGAGAGCTTTCGGAATCCCTCCCAGTCTCGCTTCAAGGCAACCCCGGCATACGGGGAGTCGGCCAGAATGTCCACGCGGCGCCGGATGGCCTGCTGGCTGCGCCCATCGAGCTCCGCAAGCTGGCCGGATGCCTCCGAGGTCCAGTAGATCCGCGCCATCTATTTCTTTTTCGTCGCCAGTCGCTGGAAGATCACGTCCTGGGGGGTGAGTCGGCCAGCCTCGATGTCCACTTTAGCTCGGCGGAGCCGCTTCCGTCCATCCGCGCTCCGCTCTTCCTGAAGGGTGGCCAGCTCGCTTTGCATCTGGGCATACTGCTCTGCACCGATGATGACCGCGAACGGCTTGCCAGCCCGCTCGATCAGGAACTCCCTGCCACGGAACTGGGCGCTTTCCAGCAGCTCCGAGAACCGAGCCCGCGCTTCCCGCACCCCGAGCACACTTGCTTTCGCCATGTTCGATCCCTCCTCCAGATCACCGTAGCAGAGTGTGTACACAGTGTCAACATCATCTGATGACGATTTTCAGTGCTGGCCGCATCTGGACTGTGGCTCTTCCCGCTGGCGTGTCTTGCGCGAGGCTGGGGACCCGTCGTGAGGTCAGGAGTCGGAGGGCTTCTCTGGCCTGGGCGGCTGGGCGATGATCTGGAGGAGGGCCTGCATCTCCTGGTCGCGAGATTCCTTCATGGCACGCCCGCGGGAGATGGCGAAGAGCAGAAGTTTTCCGTCGGGAGTTTCCTGCTCCAGGTGATGGATCAGGTCCTTGTAGCGGATGGTCGTCTCCCCGGAGGTGGCAAAGATCCGCTCCGGGTCCACCTTCTCCACCTCCAGCCATCTGCGGACCTCGGCGATGGCCTCTTCCTTGGTCAGCAGGGGAATCTCATCTTGCTGGGTTTCTTCCTGTCCCATCGGGACGCTCCTTCACGGCACTCGGCGCTCGGCGCTCGGCTCTCGGCTCTCCGCACATTGTATGGGGCCCGCCTCTGGCGGGCAAGCGCAATCCCCGTCCTCCTTGGAAAGCCGTGCTTGGTCTGATATAGTCGCCCTGCGGTCGTGAAGGCCTGGGGAGTCGATGCCGAGTCGCGAGGAACTGGAAGAAGAGGACCGCCGCGTACGCCAGCTCCGTATCGCGGTGAACCTTGCCCTGAGCGTGATCGGCCAGACGGACATGAGCCTGACCCAGGCCCAGGAGATGGTGGCCGCCGCCCGCAGCATGGCCCTGCGCCTTTTTCCAGGGAAGGAACTGGCCTTCGACCTGATCTACCTCCCGCGCTTTCGCCGCCTCCTGGCCGAGCGCTTCGGCTACTCCCGCCCCATCCTGTCCGGGTAGGGGCTGATCGCCATGCCTTTGCTTCGCACTCCGCGTGTCGCCGACGGCCGACCTCGCCCTTCGGGGGGAGTTCGACTTGGCGCCCACATGTCCATCGCCGGGGGGCTGGACCAGGCGCCGCTCCGGGGCAGGCAGGTCGGATGCGACACCATCCAGGTCTTCACCAAGAGCAATCGGCAGTGGCAGGCCAGGCCGCTCACCCACCCGGAGGTGGAGGCGTTCAAGGCGAATCTCCTGGCAACGGGCATCGGCCCGGTGGTGGCGCACGACTGTTACCTGGTCAATCTGGCCGCGCCCCGCGGGCCCCTATGGAAGAAATCGGTGGCGGCCTTCCGGATGGAGCTGGAACGCGCCGGGCGCCTGGGGATCCCGTACCTGGTGACCCATCCCGGCTCGCACGCGGGGGCAGGCGAGGCGGAGGGGATCCGCCGGGTGGCGGAGGCCCTGAACGTCCTGCACGCCGCCCTGCCCCGCCTCGGCGGGATCCAGATCCTGCTGGAGACCACCGCCGGTCAGGGGACCAGCCTGGGGTATCGCTTCGAGCAGCTCGCGGCGATCCTGGAAGAGGTCGAGCAGGCGGATCGCGTCGGCGTCTGCCTGGACACCTGCCACGTCTTCGCCGCAGGATACGACATCCGCTCGGCCGAGGGCTACCGGAAGACCCTGGCAGAGTTCACGGCGTGTCTGGGTCTCACGCGCCTGAAGGCCATCCACCTGAACGATTCCAAGGCGGGCCTGGGCAGCCGGGTGGACCGGCACGAGCACATCGGCGTGGGACGGTTAGGACTGGAGTCGTATCGCCGGATCCTGAACGACCCTCGCCTTCGCCGGGTGCCCATGATCCTGGAGACCCCCAAAGACGACGACTTCATCACGGCCGATCGCCGCAACCTGGCCCGCCTGCGGCGCCTGCTGAATGGCCGAGGCCGGCGGGGGAGTGCGCCATGATCGAGATGCGCCAGGATCCCACCACCCGCACCTGGATCCTCGTGGGGCACACGGGGGGTGATCCCGGACGCAGGGAGGCCCCCGACGGCTGCCCCTTCTGCCCGGGGCGCGAGGCGGAGACGCCCCCGGCGGTCGCGGTCATCCCGGGGCCTGACGGGGCCTGGCGCGTTCGCGCCTTCCCCGACAAGATGCCCGTGTTCCAGGTGGAGGGCGACCTGGGCCGGGAGGGCGAAGGCCTCTACGATCGCATGCGGAACGTGGGGGCACACGAGGTGGTGGTGGAGACGCCGGAGCACGCCACGACCCTGGCCGGCCTTGCCGTGGAGGATGTCGCCCGCGTCCTCCAGATGTTCCGGCAGCGGATCCAGGACCTGAAGAAGGACCTCCGCTTTCGCTACGTCCAGGTGTTCAAGAACCAGGGTTCCCAGGCGGGCTCCGTGATCTCGCACGCGCACTCGCACCTGGTGGCGACGCCCGTGATCCCGCGCCGCCTCGAGGCCGAGCTGCGCTGGAGCAAGCGCCACTTCGACCTGAAGGAGCGGTGCCTGTACTGCGACATCCTCCGGCAGGAGCTGGAGCAGGGGACGCGACTGGTGGAGCGGCAGGCGGACTTCGTGGCCTTCTGCCCCTTTGCTCCGCGCTTCGCCTATGAGGTCTGGGTGTTCCCGGTGGTTCATGGTCACCGGTTCGAGGACCTCGATGACCCCGCCCTGGCGGGACTGGCCGCAGTGCTGAAGTCCGTCCTCCAGCGGGTGGAGCGGAAGGTGTCCGATTATCACCTGGTCCTCCACACCGCACCCAACGAGAAGTCGCCGCCGGTCTGGGGCCAGCCGTGGGAGAGCCTGCACGACGACTTCCACTGGCACATCGAGGTGCTGCCGCGGCAGGCGGAGGTGGCCCGTCTGCACCGGGAGGAAGAATTCTACGTGAACCCGGTCGCGCCCGAGGAGGCGGCGCGACAACTGCGGGAGACGCGCATCGGCTGACCCGCGCGGGACGTCGGGCTCCGACGTCTTGCACCGGGGAGGTGCTGCGCGTTTCCCCCGAGCGCTGCGAGAGGAGATCGGTGTGACGACCCCCCGTATCTCCCGGGTCCGCCCGCTGGCCGGTGTCGAGGGCGGCCGGGTGACGATCCTCGGCGAGGGCCTGTGCGACCCCGCGGTGGGGCAGCCCACGCCCCGCTTTGACGGAACCGAGAGCCGGCCCCTGATCGCCTCGCCCACCAAGATCATCGTCCCCATCCCCGAGGGCGCGACCTCGGGGTTCATCCAGATCGTGTGGCCGGATGCGGTGGTCGAGGGCCCGTTCTTCGAGGTCGCGGTAAAGCTGGCGGACGAACTGCACCCCGTGGCGAATCCCGTGGTGGACCGCGAGGGATACATCATCACCACCTTCAGCGGGACCCGGGGGCAGGCCGCCCCCGGTGGCACTTCCGTCTTCCGGATCTCCCCGGATGGCGGGGCGCAACCGTACCTGAACGACCTGGTGAACCCCACGGGCCTGGCCCTGGACCCGGGTGGCACGCTGTTCGTCTCGTGCCGGAACGACGGGACCATCCGCAGGGTGGCGGGGCCCGGCCAGACCGAGGTCTTCATTGACGGGATGGGTGTGGCCACTGGGATTGCCTTCAACGCAGAGGGGACGCTGTTCGTGGGCGATCGGTCCGGCGGGATCTTCGCCGTGGATCCCCACGGGGCCACACGACGATTTGCCAAACTCCCGGCCAGCGTGGCCGCCTACCACCTGGCCCTCGGTCCGGATGGGGACCTGTACGTGACGGCCCCCACCCTGTCCAACGACGATCCCGTCTTCCGAATCAGCCCGCAGGGGACAGTGTCCCGCTCCTTCGAGCATCTGGCCCGGCCCCAGGGCCTGGCCTTCGACCGGGACGGAAACCTCTTCGTGGTCGCGATCCACCAGGGAGAGCGCGGGATCTTCCGGATCGGGAGCGACGGGAAGGCCACGCTGGTTGCGGCGGGCGAGAACCTGGTCGGCCTGGCGTTCGACGGCCGGGGCCGCATGGTCATTGCCAGCACCAATGCGATCTACCGGCTCGCATGGTCGGGGAGCTGATGACGACTGCCAGAGGGGATACTGCCAATGGCTGACCGGGCAACAGCCGAGATGGACGACCTGGTTCACGACCTCAGGAAACGGATCACGGGCGAGGTCCGATTCGATCCCATGAGCAAGATGCTGTACAGCACCGACGCCAGCATCTATGAGATCGAGCCCCTGGGCGTCGTGATCCCCAGGACGCCCGAGGACGCCATCGCGGCCGTGGAGATCTGCGGCCGGCACGGCGTCCCGATCCTCCCGCGCGGTGCCGGCACCGCCCTGGCCGGCCAGGCCGTCGGCCGGGCCGTCCAGCTGGACATGTCCAAGTACCTCAACACGATCCTGGAGGTGAACGTCGAGGAACGCTGGGCGCGCATCCAGCCCGGCGTCGTCCTGGACGAGCTGAACGCCGCGCTTCGCCCCCACGGCCTCTGGTTCGCGCCCGACGTCTCCCCCAGCAACCGCGCCACCATCGGCGGCATGATGGGAAATAACTCCTCGGGGGCCCGCTCCATCATCTACGGGAAGACCAATGACCACGTGCTGGAGATGCGGGTCGTGCTGGCCGACGCCCAGGTGATCACCGCCCGCGCCCTGTCCGACGCCGAGCTGGAGGCGAAGCTGCGGACGCCGGGGCTGGAGGGGGACATCTATCGGGTGATCCAGCGGCTGGCCACGACCCACCGCGAGGAGATCCGGAAACGCTATCCCAAGATCATGCGCCGGGTGGGCGGGTACAACCTGGATGAGTTCGTGAACGGGAAGCCCTTCAACCTGGTGAAGATGCTCGTGGCCTCGGAAGGGACGCTGGCCACCACGCTGGAGGCCAAGATCAACCTGGTGCCCCGCCCCAGGCTGACCGCCCTGATGGTGGTCCACTACCGGACCATGATCGAGGCCCTGGAATCCACCATGGAGATCCTCTCGACGGGACCGGCGGCCGTCGAGCTGGTGGACAAGTACATCATGGACCTCACCCGGGCCTCGCTGGAGTACGCCCGGCAGATGACCTTCGTCCAGGGTGATCCGGGGTCACTTCTCATCGTGGAGTACCACGGGACCTCGCGGGAAGAGCTGGTGGCCAAGCTGGACCGGCTGGAGACCCACCTCCGGCGCCAGCACATCGGCATCGCCTTCACGCGGGCCGTGACCCCCGAGGAACAGCAGAAGATCTGGAAGGTCCGCAAGGCGGGGCTGGGCCTCCTCCTGGGGATGCCGGGGGACAAGAAGCCGATCGCCGGGATCGAGGATACGGCCGTGCCCCCCGAGCGGCTGGCGGAGTACATCAAGCGGTTCGACCAGATCGTCCGGTCCCACGGGACCGAGGCGGCCTACTACGCCCACGCCTCCGTCGGCTGCCTGCACATCCGGCCCCTCATCGACCTGAAGCAGGACCAGGACGTGGAGAGGCTGCGGTCCATCGCCGAGCAGGTCTGCGACCTGGTGATGGAGTTCGGCGGCGCCATGAGCGCCGAGCACGGGGACGGCCTGGCCCGGTCGTGCTGGAACGAGAAGTTCTTCGGGCCGACGCTCTACCAGGCGTTCAAGGAACTCAAGGCGGCCGCCGACCCCAAGATCATCATGAACCCGGGCAAGATCGTGGACGCGCCCCCCATGACGGAGAACCTGCGCTTCGGGGGCACGTACCGCGCCCGCCAAGTCCAGACGTTCTTCACGTACACCCGGGAGGGCGGCTTCGACCGGGCCATCGAGATGTGCAACGGCGCGGCTGTCTGCAAGAAGAAGCTGGAGGGGACCATGTGCCCCTCCTACATGGTCACGCGGGAGGAGGAGCACTCCACCCGCGGCCGGGCCAACGCCCTGCGGGCGGCCATCAACGGCCACCTGCCGGCCGACGCCCTGACCAGCCCGCGGATGTACGAGGTCATGGATCTCTGCCTGGAGTGCAAGGGCTGCAAGGCCGAGTGTCCGTCCAACGTGGACATGGCCAAGCTGAAGTACGAGTTCCTGGCCCACTACCATGCCCGGCACGGGACCCCCCTGCGCGCCCGGCTCTTCGGCAACATCGAGCGGCTGAACCGGCTGGGCTGCACCATTGCCCCGCTGTCCAACTGGGTCGCGAACAGCGCGCCGGCCCGCTGGGTCCTGCACAGCGTCCTGGGTATCCACAGGAACCGGCAGCTTCCGCCCTTCGCCTCCCAGACGTTCGACCGCTGGTTTGCCTCGCGGAACGGCGGGTCCGTATCCCGCAGGGCGGGACGGACTCCTCCGGAGCGGCCGGCGTCCAGCCAGGGGCCCGTCGTCCTCTTCAACGACTGCTACATGACCTACAACTATCCGGAGATCGGCAAGGCCGCGGTGAAGGTGCTGGAGGCGGCCGGCTTCGAGGTGGTCCTGGCGGACAAGAAGTGCTGCGGCCGCCCCATGATCTCCAAGGGGCTGATCCACGAGGCCAAGGCGAACGCCGCCGACAACGTGGACCGGCTGTCAGCGTATGCGGGGAAGGGGATCCCCATTGTGGGGTGCGAGCCCAGTTGCATCTTGACCTTCCGCGACGAGTACCCCGATCTGCTGGATGACCCCCGCGCCGGCGACCTCGCCAGGCAGACCTTCATGATCGAAGAGTTTTTGGTGGGCCTGCAGGAGCGCGGCGCCCTGAACCTGCCGTGGAGGAATGGCGCCAGGTCTCTCCTGCTCCATGGCCACTGTCACCAGAAGGCCCTGATCGGAACCGGTCCCAGCCTCCAGGTCCTTCGGATGCTGCCGGGGGCCACGGTGGAGGAGGTGGACTCGGGCTGCTGCGGGATGGCCGGCTCCTTCGGCTACGAGAAGGAGCACTACGAGTTGTCCCTCGCCATCGGCAACCGCCGGCTGTTCCCGGCGGTCACGGCCAAGGGGCCGGAGTGCGAGATCGTGGCGGCCGGGGTCTCCTGCCGGCAGCAGATCGCCCACGGCGCCGGGCGGCGGGCCCGCCACCTGGTGGAGGTCCTGGCGGACGCCCTCCCCTGATCCTGGTCCGGCGGCGGGTCCAGTCCCTGGAGGCGTACGAGGAACCTTCGCGCATCGGACGACCGATTCCCCGCATCACAACACATGCCGAGGCGGTTGCTCTCTCCGAGGGAGGAACAGCATCATGGGGTTCTTCACCCGCAAGTCAACGATGCCGTCCAGGCA
>METI01000183.1:0-9460 GCA_001771285.1 candidate division NC10 bacterium RIFCSPLOWO2_12_FULL_66_18 | reverse complement strand
CCGGGCCGCGCCGAGCGCATGCGTGTCCCGGCCGCCCACTTCGTGAATGGGAACCGGCTGGAGCCGCCGTTCCCGGCCGGGACCGAGCTGGCCATGTTCGGCATGGGCTGCTTCTGGGGGGCAGAACGGATCTTCTGGCAGAAGCCGGGTGTGTATTCAACCGCGGTCGGATACGCGGGAGGCTTGACTCCCAACCCGACCTACGAAGAAGTGTGCAGCGGGCTGACCGGCCACGCCGAGATCGTGCGGGTGGTCTTCGAGCCCGCCGTGGTGTCCTACGACTCACTCCTGCGCCTCTTCTGGGAGAACCATGATCCGACGCAGGGCATGCGCCAAGGAAACGACGTGGGCTCGCAGTACCGGTCGGCCCTCTACTGCTACGGATCTCCCCAGGGCATGGCCGCCGAGGCCTCAAGCCGAGCATACCAGCAAGCGCTGAGCCAGGCTGGTCTTGGGCGGATCACGACCGAGATCCTCGATGCGCCGGAGTTCTACAATGCCGAGGAGTACCACCAGCAGTACCTCGCGAAAAACCCGTGGGGCTACTGCGGCCTCGGCGGCACCGGCGTCCACTGCCCGGCGAGCTTCGTGCGAGTGACATAGCCTGCCGCGAGTAGGCGGATTCAAAGCCAGTGGTGGAAGGCCAGGGGAAAGCCTCTAAAGCCGCAACGTCCCCGAGGTACACACCGCGTACCGACGCAGGAGAAGGCTACCTGCCCCCTTTGCCGCTTGAGCGGCGATGTCCCCCTTCTTCGGAAGGGCAAGAGGACTGCCTGACCCCAGACGCTTTTCCCTCTCGCACCGGACCAGAGGGAGGGGGCAGGGACGGGTTCAGCTCGAGAGCATCCGCGCCGCGGCCAGCACCTCCTCATCGGTGGGGAATTTGTCCAGGCCTGCCAGACCTTCCTGGGCGCACTCGATGCCGACCCAGCGAACGATGCCGTCTCGATCCACCAGGAATTGCCCCACGAACTGGACCTGGTGCCGCTGCCTTTCCGCCTCGTCGGCCTCCGCCAGCGTGAAGCCGTCCTGCCGGTTGAGGGCGTCATAAATCTGGCCTGATGCCGCCTGGAGCTGGTAATCTCGGGCCAGATCCGTCCATCTGGACATAATGAGTTCCACGATCTCCGGCGTCTTGGCGGTCCGCGGCACCCCGTAGGCACCGTGCGTGATGAGATCCGGGTCGGCGCCCACCGCGCAACGCGGGGGGCGGAACCGGAAGTAAAGGCGGGCGCGCTCCGCCCCCGTCGCGACGATCGCCAGCGTCTCGACGCCAACCTGCCGAAGCTTCTCAGCCGTCCTCCCTAGCTGCACAACGTGCCGCCGGCAGAACGGTCAGTACAGGCCGCGAAGCAGGGCCAGCAGCACCGGGCTCCGGCCGCGGTAGTCGGCCAGCGACACGAATCCCTCCCCGTGGGCCGCCGGCAACGTGAAGTCCGGCGCCTGCTCGCCCGGTTGCACAGGTGGTCGCGGTTCGACCGTTGCCATTCCTTGGTGCCTCCCTTCTTGCCCCCTGCCCTCAGACCCAGCCACCGTTCCCGTCGTCCAGGGACCCCGGGAGCGGGCCTCCGGATCGCCCTTGGCCTGCCCCTGACCTTTTCCCTTTGTTGCTCTCCCCTGCTCGGCTGCGGGAGCCGCGCCTGCCTCGGCCGGCATACGGCGAGTCAGCCTGTAAGCGCCCGCGCCGCGGCCACGAGTTCCTCGTCGATCGGGAACTTGCCCAGGCCCGCCAGGCCTTCTTGGGCGCACTCGATGCCGACCCAGCGAACGATGCCGTTCCGATCCACCAAGAATTGTCCTGTGAGTTGGGGATATTGCCGCTGAAAATCGTCTCGGTCAGTCTCGGTTGGCTCGAAGCCATGCAGCCGGTCGAGTGCACTGCCTACCTCCGCAAGCGGCAGTGGCTCCGGCAGTTCCCCCGTCGGATTGCCTCGCACGACCTGAAGAGCCTGCATGAGTTCTGGCGTTACCGGGGGCTTCGGGAGGCCATAGGCCCGGTGCGTGATTAACTCTGGGTCAGCGGCCAACGGTACACGCGTGGGATGAAACCGGAAGTAGAGGCGGGCATTCTCTGGCTTGGTGGCGACGATCCCCAGCGTCTCTACGCCCAGCGCCTGGAGCTTCTGCCGAGTGACGCCCATCTGCGCGATGGCCCGTCGGCAGAACGGGCACCACAGCCCGCGGAACACGGCCAGTAGCAGCGGGCTCTTACCGCGGTAGTCGGCCAGCGACACGGTTCCGTCCCGATCCACGGCCGATAGCGTGAAGTCCGGAGCCGGCTCTCCCGGCTGCAGTGGCGGTCGCGATTCGATAGTAGCCATCTCCCAATCTCCTCCCTTCCCTGGGCCGTGAGGGCCTCCTGTGCTCAGCAGAAGAACGGCAGCACTACGAGCGAGTCCGGCTCGAGCCCTGCCCGCTCGCAGACCTGCTGGGCCTTGAGCATGTACTGCTCGGCTTGGGATTCATCTCCCATCTCCAGATACAGGGTAGCCAAGCCATCGTAGCAGGGGAACAGGAGCTGGGGTTCTCCAACCTCCTCGGCGAGGCCCAGCGCCTCCGTGTAGCACTGGAGCGCGAGCTGCTGATCCCCGCCATGACACTGGTAGATCTGACCCAGGATGATCAACGGTATCGCGAGGTGGTCGAGCTGGCCGAGCTGACGGTCAAGGTCAATGGAGGCCCGCGCTGCCCCAATCCCCCGTTCTTCGCACTGGTCGGTCAGGGCGCAGTAGGCGACCGCCAGGTTGGCGTACAGGCGCGACTGGAAGCCGAGATCGCCGATCTTCTTTGCCATCTCCAAGCCATTCACACACGTCTCGATCGCTCGACTCGGCTCGAGAGTGCTGTAGAGCACGCCCAGGTTCGCGTAGCCTCGACACGCCGCTTGAAGTAGCCCGTGTGCCTGCGCCATGGCCACACTGCGCTCGATATGCGCGATTGCCTCCTGCAGTCTCCCCAGTCGCGCCAGAGCCACGCCCAGCGTGTTGTAGGCATGCGAGACGGCTGCCGCAGCTTCTTCGTTTTCCCTGTCACTTGCGGCCGCAGATCCAGCGGAACCACCGGCCAGCCGGCCCACTTGGGCCAGTGCCCGAGTCGCCCACTCAACCGCGCGCAGATTGTCCCCGCTTCGGAACGCCAGACGCCCCATTTCCTGGTACAGGTGTGCTAGCTCGATGTGTTGGGCGTCCCCCTCAAGAATCGCGAGGCCTGCCTGGAAGCAGGCCAGGGCATGATCGCGTTCCCCGGCATCCCAGTGCAGCCCACCCATCTTCCGGTAGATGCGAGCCTGTACCGCCCGGTCGGAAGCCGCCTCGGCGGCGCGACGCACCGCTTCGTAGTGCTCCAGCGCCGCCTTGCGCTGGCCGATGGGACCCAGGAGATCCCCCAGGCGCTCCCGCACCGCCAACCGCTCTCCGTCGCAGCCCCCGCACTCACCCAGCGTTTGCAGAGCCCGTTCATAGTGACGAAGGGCATCGTCGTTGGCATAGATGGCACGTGCCCAGTCGCCCGCCGCCAGGAGGTACCCCGCGCCCTTGGGCTTATCAACACTGAGGCTGAAGTGGTGCCCGAGCGCCTCCATATCCTCAAGCCGCTGCGGTTGCTCGCCGTACCCGCACACGGCCTCCAACACCTGGCCAACGCGCCCGTGCAACTCGGTGCGCCGCCGCAACAGGAGGTTCTGGTAGACGACCTCCTGTACCAGGGCATGGCTGAATCGATAATGCCGCTCGCCGGCGGCCGCCGAGCCATGCATGTCAGAGGTTCGGGGAGCCTCCGTCAGCAGCTCGGCATCCAAGAGGACTTCCAGGTTGGATTCCGAGGCCTCCGGCTCACTGCAGACCATGCGGAGCACCTGGAAGTCGAAGACGAGCCCCAGCACCGCCACTTCCTGGATGAGGCGCCGGGCTCCGGACGGCAGCCGGTCGAGCCGGGACAGCAGCAACCCCTGAATGGTGGGCGGCACGTCCATGGTCCCTGCGTCAGCCGTACACACCCAGCCGCCGTTCTCTCGCGCCAGCGTGCCGGCCGCTATCAGACCGCGCACGATCTCTTCCAGGTAGAAGGGGTTGCCGCCGGCGCGCTTGATGATCAGCTCGCGTAGAGCGGCCGGCAGCCGGTTCGCGGACGGGCCGAAGAAGGCGCCGAGGAGCGCATCGGTGTCGGCGGCTGACAGTGGGGGCAGGCGGATGGCGGTGTGCGCTGCCCGGCTGGTGGCCAGCGTGCTGGCGTCGAAGGCTGGACGATAGGTGAGCAGGAGCATCAATGGGCGATCGGCCAGCCGGTCCACCAGAAAGCGCAGCAATTCAACGGAGGCGGCGTCTGCCCAATGCAGATCTTCCACGACGAGCATCAGGGGTCCATGCTGCAAGCGCCGCTCGCACAGCGTGCGCAGGGCCAGGAAGATCTGACGCTTCAACTGCTCGGGTTCCAGGTGGCGCAACAGGTCGCCGGATCGGAGACCGAGCACGTACCCGAGGATCGGCACGAGGCGCGCTACCTCGTCCGCGTCTGCGCCGAGCCCCTGCAGTCCGGCCGTAAACTTCCGCTGGGCCACCTCCAGAGAGTCATCTGGCGCGACGCCATACGCTTCCCGGAAAAAGGCGGCGACAACGCCAAACGTATGCTCGCCAATGGAGGAACACGCCGCACGCCGCACGGCCGTCGTCTTGAGTTGCCCGCCATCCTCGAGTTTCAGAAAAAACTCACTGAACAGCCGCGACTTTCCGACTCCTGCCTCGCCGATCAGGCTGACGATCTGCGCCCGGCCGCGCTGCATTCGGTCAAAGGCGACGAGCATCTGGCCCAACTCGTCATCCCGGCCCACCAGCGGCGCCACGAGACCGTGTGTTTCGAGACCCCGCGCCGAGCGGGGAGCCTCCAACATGGTCAGGAGCCGGTAGACCGGGAAGGGGTCGGTTTTTCCCTTTAGCGCCAGGTCACCGAGTGGTTCGAAGGCGAAGGCATGCTGGGTGAGGCGGTAGGTTGCGTGGCTGACCAAGGTCTGCCCTGGCTGGGCGGCGTTTTGGAGCCGGGATGCGGTGTTCACCGTGTCCCCGGTGACGGCATACGCAGCACCTGCTCTTGAGCCAAAGCTGCCCGTCACGACGGGCCCGGTATTGACGCCGACGTGCAGGGCAAGAGGTTTCCCGAGATGATGCTCCCAGCGACCATTGAGCATCGCCATCCCTTCGTGCATGGCAAGGGCCGCGTGGAGGGCGCGCTCCGGATCATCCTCGTGCGCGACGGGCGCGCCGAAAACGGCCATGACCGCATCCCCGGCGAACTTCTCGACGAACCCCCCGTAGCGATCAATCGCTGAGGCCATTTCCTGGAACAGGTCGCTCTGGAGGCCTCGGATTTCCTCAGGGTCGAGCCGCTCGCCCAACGCCGTGAATCCGGAAAGATCGGCGAACAGCACAGTGACCGGCCGTCGATCCGCCTCGTCCGTGCCACCTTCCGCCGCGCGGGTTGGCTGCTCTGCCGGCACCACCGCGGCCAGCCGGACGCCACACTTGGGGCAGAAGGCGAAGTCGGACCGACAGGGAGAGCCGCAGGACGGGCAGCCCGCGGGAAGCTTGCTCCCGCACTTGGGGCAGAAGGTGAAGTCGGACTGTGCCTCAAATCCGCAACCGGCGCATTTCATGGCTCTTGAGTTGCCGTGCCCTACGCACCATGCGCCCGCAGGAGCGGTTCGCTAGGAACCCCGCTTGTCGGACGCGCTCCCGCACCATCTTTTCATCCGGGACTGCGTGGACGCAGGAGACTTAGTCCGAAGCAATCTAACCGCGGACTCGGAAAATGTGCAGGGATGGCAGGAATATGCTTATGGGCCAGGGGCCCCCTGGAAGGCCCTAGATTCTCACGGGAAACGCCACCTCGTCCCCCAAGGCGCCCGCATGATGGCTTCTTTCGATTCCTTTGTCAATGAACGAGCTGTCCGTCGCCATCGCCAGCCGCCGGCTGTTCCCTGCGGTCAAGGCCAAGGGGCCGGAGTGCGAGATCGTGGCGGCCGGCGTCTCCTGCCGCCAGCCGATCGCCCACGGCACCGGGCGGCGGGCCCGCCACCCCGCAGAGCGGGGTCCTGGCCGAGGCCCTGCCGTGATCCTGGGTTGACGCCGGCTCCTGCTCCGCCCTGATTATGCAGAAGTGCATTATGCAAATCTGCATAATGCTTTCTTACGTAATCTCGGCTGGCCTGAGCCTTTCCCCATCCCCTGTTCTTCCAATCACAACGATTGCACCCTGAGACGTCCGGTCGAGCAGTCATTTGGCGATTCGGGCTTGGTCTCTCCGGGACCGGTGAGGGATAGTGCTGTGCAATCTGGAGAATCGATTCTCCCGGGGATTCCGTGAAGGGGGCTGCCATGGACCTGAACGCACTGAAGGAAGCGGTGATCAACGGGGACCTGAAGGGATGCACCATCCTGACCGAGGTGGCGATCCAGGCGGGATATGCGCCGCAGAAAGTCCTGACCGAGGCCCTGGTCCCGGCCATGGAGGTCGTGGGGGAGAAGTTCCGGTGCAACGAGGTCTACGTCCCGGAGGTACTGGTGGCGGCCCGAGCGATGAAGAAATCGCTGTCGCTGCTCAAGCCGCTTCTCATCCAGACCGGTGCCAAGCCTGTCGGCGTGGCGGTGGCGGGCACCGTGAAGGGAGACCTGCACGACATCGGGAAGAACCTGGTCTGCATGATGTGGGAGGGTGCGGGGTTCGAAGTGGTGGACCTGGGGGCCGACGTCACCCCGGACAAGTTCGTCCAGGCGGTCAAGGACACCGGAGCCCAAATCGTCGGGATCTCCACGCTGCTCACCACGACCATGCTGGGCATGCGGGATGTCATCCAGGCCCTGGAGCGGGCCCAGCTCCGCGAGAAGGTAAAGGTGATGGTGGGGGGTGCCCCGGTCACCCAGGCCTACGCCAACGAGATCGGGGCGGACGCCTACGGCGAGAGCGCGGCCGTGGCCGTGGAGAAGGCCAAGGCCCTTCTCGGCGTCGCCTGACGCACTGAACGACGTTCGACCGTTCGATAGTTCGGTCGTTCGGGGGTTCTCGGAACCGGAGTGAACAACCGAACGCTCGAACCACCGAACGCTCGAACGCTGTCTCGGGAGATTCGGCCATGACGCATCGAGAGCGCGTGCTGACCACCTTGAAACGCCAGGTGCCCGATCGGGTCCCGGTGGATCTCGGCGGGACGCTGGCCAGCACGATCAACATCCACGCCTACCGGCGGCTGATGGCCCACCTCGGGTTCGGCGCAGACCCGCCCGTCGCCTATCTCTCCCGGCGGTCGAACAGCGTGCTGCCGGACGAGCGCCTGCTCTCCCACCTGGACGTGGATTGCCGCGCCGTGATCCTGGACAATCCCGACGTGAACCCGGAACGGGTGCTGCCGGACGGCTCCCTATATGACGAGTGGGGCATCACTTGGAAGCACGTGGGAGAGGGCCAGCACTTCATCAATTCCGATGGCCCCTTCTACAATCAAGAGCCGGATCCCGCGCTGGTGGACAAGTTCGCGTGGCCCGATCCGTTGGACCCCGGACGCTTCCGGACGCTTCACAAGCAGGCCGAGACCCATCGAGCCAACACGGACGCCGCCATCATCTTGGTGCTGGGAGTGGGAGCCGTCCACCAGATCCAGTTCATGCGCGGCTATGCGGACTCGCTCGAAGATCTCATCGTTGCGCCGGATTTTGTTCGGGCCTTCATGGACCGGTACGTGGATTTCTGGGTCCGCGTGACCGAGCGTGCCCTCCGGGAGGTAGGGGACCTCGTGGACGTCGTGATGTTCGGCGACGATCTCGGGACACAGCAGGGACCGGTGCTGAGCCCCGCGCTCTACCGCCGGCTCATCAAGCCCTCCCACGTCCGGATGGTCCAGACGGTCAAGCGATTCAACAAGCCCCTGCTCTTGCATAGCTGCGGCTCGGTGGCGGCGTTCATCCCGGACTTCATCGAGGCGGGTGTCGATGCGCTGCATCCCGTTCAGGTCTCGGCCAAGGACATGGACAGTGCGCGGTTGAAGCGGGAGTACGGCCGGGACATCACTTTCTGGGGCGGGGTTGATACGCAGCGCGTGTTGCCCAGCGGGACGGTGGGCGAGGTCCGGGAGGAGGTCCGGAGGCGCATCGCCGATCTCGGCCCCGGAGGCGGGTACGTCCTGGGGGCGGTCCACAACGTCCAGGCCGAGGTTCCGGTGGAGAACGTCCTGGCCATGGTCGAAGCGGCCCGCGAACTCGGCCGGTACTGACCCTCGCCGGTTCAATGTGCAAGGTTCAATGTTTCCCGCCTTGGCGGGATTGAACCTTGAACCTCGAACGTTGAACGGCCCGGCAACAAGCAAGGTGAACATGGGGTCCCCAGGGTCGCTGAGGAAGAACCACCTCATCGCCTGCGAAGTCTTCAAGGACGAGTTCGAGGCGATCTCGCCGCCCGATCTCACCCGGACCTACCTTCCCCAGGGACTCCACCGAACGCCGGGCAAGATGCCGGCCGCCATCCAGGAGATTTTGGACGGGGTGTCACCGGATGTCGGGTCGATCCTCCTCGGGTACGGGTTGTGTAGCAACGGCGTCGTCGGGGTCGCCTCGCGAACGGCCCCGCTCATCATGCCCAAGGTGCACGACTGCATCGCCCTCCTCCTCGGGTCCCGCGAACGCTACGAGGCAGAGGTGGCGGCCTGCCCCGGGACCTACTACATCACTCCGGGCTGGGCCCTCTACGGGACGACCTCGCTCACCTGCTACAAGAACGAGTACCTGCCCAAGTACGGCGAGGAGACTGCCCGCTACATCGCGACGGAGCTGCTGAAGAACTACACGCGGGTGGCCCTGATTGACCACGGCGTCGGCGACATGAACGCCGCCCGAGATCACGCGAGAGAGATGGCGGAGGTCTTCAACCTGTCGTACATGGAGATCCCCGGGTCACTGGAATACGTCCGTCGCCTCGTCCACGGCCCTTGGGACAGCGAGGACTTCGTCCTGGTTCAGCCCGGCTCTCCCATAACCTCTTCCCCATTCCTGTCCCTCCACACGATCGCCCTTCCGTAGCCTCAGCGCGCTGCGAACCGTCAGGTGCTTCCGCCGGCTTCCATGAGCCATCACTGTCCGTCCCACATTCATGGTGTCTTCCCCGCAGCACACTGACGCAACAGAAATGTCCGAACGACGTCCCCCGCTCTGGACGATGCGGCCACCCCGCTCGACGGTTACCCAACCCCGCACCAGCAGAATGCGGCAAGATCGGGCGAAGGTCCCCGGGGTCCTGGAGTTCGTCAGGATCTTTCGGCGCAGTTGCCGGAGGGCTTGGTCTCAGCCGGCCGCGAGGCGGGTGACCAGCCAGCGGGCGGTGCGCAGAAGACGCGCATCGCCGTCGCGCGGGCCGACGAGCTGCGCGCCGAGCGGCAGGCCGTTCGTGCCCTGCATGAGGGGCAGGCTCAGCGCCGGCATCCCGG
>METI01000182.1:4314-7441 GCA_001771285.1 candidate division NC10 bacterium RIFCSPLOWO2_12_FULL_66_18 | reverse complement strand
GGCCGCGTCGGACGCGCTAGCCTCGTGGTCCGAGACCCAAGAGCCCCGGGGACCGCCTGGCCCCCGGGACAGTGAATGCCGCCTAGAAAAAGAACTGGACCGCCGCCTGGACCGAGTGGTTGTCTCCCTGGTTGTCGCCGCTGGCCGCGAGTCCAAAGATTCGGCGCTGCATCCAGATGTACTCCAGACCGACGCGATAGCGGTCGAAGAATTTGTACCACGCCCCGGCGTGGACACTCAAGGATCGTTGGTTGCCCCCACCCGTCCCGGGGTTGCCGATGGTGCTCGCCGCATCCCGGGTGGGCAAGCCGAAGCCGATCCCATTGGCCGTGTCCTTCTTGGACTGGAAGTACTCCCCGCCGAGGACGGCATGGTACTTGAGCTGTTTGGTGGCCTGGTACTCGAACCCGGCGGTCCCGGTCGCGCCCAGCACCCCCTCGACGTCCCCGTTCGCCTTGATGATGGCGTCCGGACCAACTGCCAGGGTGTAGCGGCCCACCCCGGTCCCGACCAACGACTCGAACAGGAGAGCGATCTCCTGCCCCTCCCCAGACTTCCAGACATTGAGCCGTCCCGCCAGGCCACCCGCTCCGGTGACGCCGGTGTCGCTGTCGCCGCTCACCGGGGTCTTGGCCCGCAGGAACCGCAGGAGCCCGCGCGCCTCCACGGTGCCCCAGCGGGGATGGATCCAGACGAGCTTCCCCACCAGGTCCGGGGCGATGTCCGCGACGGTGCTGGAGGTGGCCCCACCCGCGCCGGTCCCGGAACCGGCCGTCGCGCCCCGGGTGGCCCCGGACGGGAGCACCACGGCGCTCGGGATGAAGAACTCCGGATTCTCCACCGCGAAGACCGCGGCCCAGTTCGGGGTCAGCTTCTGCGTCACCCGGAGTTGCGCCTGCCGCACGAACACGGATCCGGTGGGTCCGTTGAAGTCCACCACGTCGAAGAGCGCGGGCGTTGTCATCAGGCTGGACCAGGTCTGCCCCGCCAGGACCGTAGTCCCTGTGGGAAGGGTCACCTCGCCGAACGCGTGGCGCAGCCGGAAGGAGTCGCTGTTGGAAACCGTCTGGGTTCCCGTCACGCCGAAGAAGTCCCCTTCCACGAACCCGCGGAGGTTGGTTGGCCCCACCTTCTCGGTGAGCGTCAGATTCAACCGGGTCTGTCGGGCATGCATCCGGAATTCGGTGAACCGGGTGGGGTCGTTGCCCCGGATCGGCACCGACCCGGGATCGGCCAGGTCCTGGTTCTGCTGGTAGCGGCGGAAGATCAGGTCGAGCTTGGCATAGCCGCCGAACTTCAATTCCGCCGCCTCGGCCGCTGCACTCCCGAAGAAGAGAGTGGTCAGGACCAATGCCAGCAGCACTCCCCCTCTCTGCCATCCACGTCGTGCCATGGGTGCCTCCCTCCTGTGTGCGCCAGGGGGTTTGCCTCCTGACGCGGGTCCAATAAACACACAGGCCGGGACACCCGCGTTGGGCGTCCCGGCCTGGCTGGTCCAGCACCGGATGTCACCACACTTGGTTGGTACCTGCCCTCAGGGCAGCGACTGCGAGGGTCAAGATCCTTCAGGGCGACCCGGACCCGCGGGGAAAGCGGCGGCGCTCCCTCTCAGCCACCACCGCCTCTCCGGGCCGCCCTAGTCGAACAGAGGATTCCCCCTTCCTCTGGGAGAGAAGCCGCGGAAACGGGGAGCGTCTACTTTCCCCGCGCCCCTCCGGGAGTCTCCGCCGCCCCGAACGTGATGGGCATCGGGACGGGTTTGTTCATCTTGACCCTGTTGACCGGACATACCGGCAGCGCGGGAAACATCGGCCGGAAATCCGCTTTGACGCACTTCCAGTTCAGTGGGTTGGTGGACAGGTGGCTGTCCAGCCCGTCCTTCACCTCGCCGCAGCCGCCGACGCTCCAGCAGTTCGAACTCCCCTCTGCCGCCGCCAACCGGGGGAGAAGGATGATGGCGACCGCCACCGCCACCACAACCAGAACCCACACCTGCCGCATGGATTTCTCCTTGCTGCTTGCCCTTTGCGGGGACCCCGCTATTCCTTGATGGACTGCTCCAGCTTCGCGCAGACGATATGCCCCGCCTCGAAGTGCAAGGCCAGCTTCCCGTAGAAGCGACGGCCCATGAGGTCGGCGACCAGTTCCATGATGCGGCCGTCGGACAGGGTCCCGCGACGCGGCTGAGCCGATCCCACCCCGGGCAATGCCTTGGGATGGCTGCCCGCTTCCTGAGGTGCCCCAGGTCCGGGAATGAAGACCCGGGTCCCCGAAGAGTTCATGGCCCTTCCTTCATGGTCGGTGTGGCCGCTGGCAGAACGAGAAGTGCTGTTACGCAGTCCCTTCCCCCTAGGAGTTGGCCTTGGAGGCCGCCTCCAGGAGGGCCATGATCGTCATGCCCAGGACGCCGCCCACCACAAATGCAAGGACGACCGCAAACATCCCCGCGCCCTCCGAACCGCATCCGGGACAGCCTGCCTCCCAGGGCCTACCGGAAGCGCGGACCTTCCCCAGGGAGAGTTTCCATGGGAAGGGTCGCCCACCGGTGATTCAACGCGACGACGTCGGGCCGCTGGGGCTTGTCTTCACCCTGGGCGGTTCGACCGCCCGAGGCCTGCTCCTGCGGGCCGACCGGCGCCGAAACGGATCCCGGTGCCGGCCGGCCCTGTTCTTTCACATTGGCCTCCCCATCCCTCCGGGCTGGAGCGGGGATGACCAAGGTCAGGGTGATGACGAGGAGCAGGCCGGGCCATTTCATGTCAGCTCTCCGTCCGGGTAGCCGCCTTCGTTAGCGGACGTCCGGGCCCTCGAGCCCCTTGGGCTGGGTCATGTTGCTGTGGCGGATATCGGGGCCCTCGATGCCCTTGGGCGGCACCTTGGCGCGGATGTCGGGGCCCTCGGTGCCCTTGGGAGGAACCAGGGGCGGGGTGGCGGCAGCAAAGGCCGGCGCGACGCCGAGTCCGAGAACCGCCAGCATTACGGCGAGTGCGATCAGGCGCTTCATTTTGAACCTCCTCGCCCCCTGGGGGGCAATCTCGAACAGGATCTGTCAATTGGAGTGTGAACCGCTGCATAAGCCAGAGAGCAACCGGAGTGCCAGGGAGGGTTGGGCGGGGCAGGGCAGGGC
>METI01000182.1:0-4217 GCA_001771285.1 candidate division NC10 bacterium RIFCSPLOWO2_12_FULL_66_18 | reverse complement strand
GGAGGGTTGGGCGGGGCAGGGCAGGGCTAACTCCGTGTCCTTACAGGCTCCAGGGCCATCGGCGCCGTGGAGAGAAGGCATGCGGCATAGGGATGGACCGTTCCGGGCTGTAACAGCGTGCTCCAGAATAGCCTATGGTGGGAGGGGAGCAAGGTCGGTGAGGAGGACGAGGGCGTACCGAGTCCTTTCGCGGTCTTCTTCCGCCGTTGGACCGGTCGGTCAGGGCCTCCCAATCCCCCTGCAGGCGGAACCAGGGCACAATCTCTCATCTTACATAATGGTTCGCGGGGCAAAGCTCATCGAGGTGAACGAGCGCTTGTAGGGCGACTCGCCGATTTTGGTGAGCCGTCCCTTGCCGAGCTTGAAGCGATAGCGATTCGTCACGGGGTCGGGCACCCGCGGGACCACCGCGTTCGCAGGATTGCCCGGGAACCCGAAGTAGGCAAAGGCCACGCCCTTCCGCACCGCGTCGGTCACAATGGCCACCGCGTTCAAGCTCCCGATGGTGGTCTTGATGTGCCCGGCCTTCCTGAGCTCGGTGAAGGAGAGCTCGTTGTCGTCCACGCCGAGATAGCCTCCGGTTTGGACCAGCACGTTGTCGTTCTCGATGGCCACCAGATCACCCGACTCGATCCCCCGGGCCTTGCCGTCCTCCGGGTGGATCTCGATGAACTGATACGGCCAGCGCTGCATGATGTAGGGCCGGCGGAGGTCGTCGAACCCAGTCTGCCAGAGTTCATTGATCCGGCCATTCGTCACCCAGAGCTCGTCCCCCTGAGGTCGGACCGCCTCCCAGAAGTCCTGGAAGTCCTCCCAGTAGCTCCGGAGAAGAATCGCCTTTCCCGTGTGAGTGTCGAACGAGGTGAGCCACCTGGGATGGACCGTGGGGCCCTCCGGTGGGCCCAAACGGAGGGTGGAGTCGTGAAGGCGCTTGGTCCCCACCAGCTTGCCGCCCTCCAGGCGGATCGGCGTCTGGATCCCCTCGGTCCCATACTCTCGCAGCAGGTCATGCGCCCGCTTGCCCTCCTGCTTGGCTTTCACGACGAGGGGATGGTAGTTCAAGACCCCGCCCCGACCAAAGCGGGCCGACTCCTCGAAGACTTCGTTCGAATCCTTCCAGTCGAACCCCTTGAACCCCATCGTCTTGGCGAAGCCGGCGATGATCCGCCAATCCGGCTCGGCCTCGCCGGGTGTGTCATAGAACTTGGAGTAGAGCCGGAGGCGGCGCTCGCCGTTGCAGCGGGTGAAATCCTCCTCGCCCCAGGTCGCGGCCGGGAGGACCAGGTCGGCGAACTGGGTCCCGATGGGGTCCACCGGGTAGATGTCCTGGTCCACCACCACCATGCCGGCCGAATCAACCCGCCTCTTCAGTGTCTCGACGGCTATCTTGGGATCGAAGCTCGTGATCTGGTGGGGATTCCTCCGGGTCATTTGCTCGAAGACCTCCATGAGCCCCTGGGAGGCGGCCATGGCCTGGAGCCATGTCGTGCCGATCACCCACGCGAACCGGACGTGACCGTCTACGACCCAGCGGTCTAGATCAATCTCCTTCTTCCTCCGGCCCGGGAACTTCTCCGGAGAAAGGACCCGGGGGTAGTCCGCCCCTCCCATCCAGCCACGCTGGTGCCCGCCGCCACGCGAAATGACCCGGCCGGGACGGTTCCCGGCGCCGCAGATCAGGCCCAGGACGGCAAAGGAGGTCGTGTTGCCCAGGTTGTTGCACCAGTAGATCCCTTTTTCCAGCATGAAGGAGGCCTTGGGGCGGGAGCCATCGGGGCGCGGCTTCGCCAGCAGCTCGGCCGCCTTCTGGATTAACGCGGCAGACACTCCGGTGATCTCCTCGGCGGTGTTGAGCTCGGCGTATTTATAGCCCAGGATCCACTTCCTGTAATCGTCGAAGCCGACCCCGTAGCGTCCCCACGTGGTGAACCACTCCACGGGGGTATTGCGGGGTCCCCGCCCGAAGCCACTGTCGATCTCCCATTGGTTCGAGACCCATTTCTCGATGAACTCCCTGTCCTCCCACCCATTCTCGAGGATCACCCGGATGATCGCCAGATGGAGGACCACGTCAGTCCCCGGGATGACGGGGAGGAAGAGCCCGCCTCTCGACTCGCCGTAGGCCGCCCCCGTCGTCTTCCGGGGGAGGGCGTGGATGAGCTTCTTGCTCGGGTTCTTGCCGTTCATGATCCATGTCGTGAACAGCACCGACTTGGTCTCCCACGCGTCCACCCCGGCGAAGTAGATCACCTCCGCCTCTCCCCAGTCCTCATAGGAGGCACTGAAGGCATCGATCCCGGCCCAGTCAAGTCCCGGCGTGTCGGGCCCGGGGCCGGGTTTATCGTGCGGCGCGTAGGCAGGCGTCCCGATGGCCCCGAAGGCCAGCTTCGAAATCGCGTAGGTGTTCTCGAAGTACTGATAGGAGTAGGTCTTCATTGCCCAGGCGGACGGACCGTATCGGTCGAGGACGTAGCGAGAGATGCCCGCCATCACCTCGAAGGCCGCATCCCACGAGATCGCCTGGAGCGTTCCCCTGACCCGCATCATCGGATGAAGCAGCCGCTCTTTGGAAGGCTTGCTGGGGTTGAAGCACTTCTGGGCCAGCACCCCGCCGCGGATCGAGTGGTTCCCCCCCACGTTGACGACCTTGGCATCCCCGTCGGGAATCACGACGAGGTGATGAGGCTTGCCCTCCACATGGACCACGTTGTGCATGTTGGGGGCGATCCACTTCCCGCTGTTGATCCCGACCGGAAAGTTCACCTTGAGCGCGTTTTGACTCGCCTTGGGACCGCCTTCCTTGTTCACCGGCCACGTGTACACCTTGTAGCCGCAGCCGACGATGCAGTAGTCGCAGGCGGTCGTGTGAACCTTCGCATCCGGGGGAGGCAGCGGGACGCGGTCCTCGGGCAGGTAGGAATACGAAACAGGTTTTGCCATGGCAAGTTCCCCCCTCACGCCTTGCCAGCCAGGTTGGCATGGTAGCCGTAAATGAGCCCCATCACCCCGGTGGCCCAGATGTCGTCGCCCTTTGTCTCCAGGACGATCTGCGGGAGGCTCTCCGTCGCCTGCCCGGCCACCACCATCCCGTGCTTGATGAGGTCGAAGGTCGAGAGGTGCAAGGGGCAGGGACCCAGCACCTTGTATTGGCCCCGGTACTGACCCGCCAAGGGGCCGCCCATGTGGGTGCACAGGGTCGAGTAGGCCACGATGTCCTGGTCAAGCCCAATCCCGCCGCCCGCCGGTACGCCGAGCTTGACCAGCATGTTGGTGGAATAGAAGTCTTTCCAGGGGTACTGGAACATGACCGGCTGGTCCGGCTTGAGGTGGCTCACCCGTCCGATCTTCTTGCGCGGGTACGAGACGACCTTCAAGGCCGCCCCCTGGCCGAAGACTTCCGAGGGCCCGCCGAGGGCCAGGATGGTCACCGCGGTCCCGCCGGAGAGAAGGAATGCCCGGCGGGAAAGGCAGAGACGCTCGCCGCGTGATTCGGTCATGGTCTGCCCTCCTATTTCATCGGCGCGTAGTCCGGAAGGTTTGGAGGTTCGATGATGAGCGGCTGGTCGCTCGAGAGCGAGAGAAGAAAGGCCAGCAGATCCTTCTTCTCCTGATCGGACAGCCGCAGCGGCTTGAGGAGCGGACTCTTGTTCGGGTCAGTCCCGCCAGCACGGTCATAGAACTCGATGACTTCCTCCAGGCTGGCGAAGACCCCGTTGTGCATGTAGGGGGCCGTATACTTCAGTTCTCGGAGGCTCGGGGTCCTGAACTTCCCTCTGTCCTCTTCACGCTTGGTCGTGTAAGAGAGCCCGAGGTCGCGGTCGGCACTGCGATAGACCTTTTCCGGGACACCGCGGATTACATGCTGGTAGCGCAGCGTGATCTGGTGGAGTGGGCTGCTCTCGAAGAGGGCGTTCTCGGGAACGCCGAGGTTATGGTAGCTGTCGTCGGAGAGGAGCGGCCCGTTGTGGCACTGGATACACCCCGCCTTCCCCTGGAAGAGCGCAAGTCCTCGCTTGGCCTCAGGGGAGAGGGCCGACTGGTCACCCTTGGCGTAGCGGTCGAAGGGGACGTTCTCGGCCTTCGAGACCAGGGTCCGCTCGAAGGCGGCGATTGCCTGCCACGCGAGCTCGATCGTGGGCTGCTCCACCGCGAAGACCTGCTTGAACTGGTTCACGTACTCAGGAATCTGGCGCAGGCGCTCCTCCATCATCACCGGA
>METI01000181.1 GCA_001771285.1 candidate division NC10 bacterium RIFCSPLOWO2_12_FULL_66_18 | reverse complement strand
GGGATCCGGGGCGAGGTCGGCTGGATTGACATCATCGGGGTGGACCCGGTGTATCGGAGCAAGGGCATCGGCCGGGCCCTGGTGGAGAGCTTCATCGAGAACGCGCGGGAGCGCCGGGGGATCGAGCAGATCTTCACCCTGGTGGACCCCGATGACGCCGAGATCAACCAGTTCTTCACGTCGCTGGGGTTCACCCCGGGGAAGATGAAACATATGCAGAAGCTGATCGCTCCGTGACAGGGCAATCGGAGGGGGCTGGCTGATCCCCCCCACGAGGAAATACGCCGAACGGCGTACACTCACAACTGCCCCGACGCGGCCCAGTTTTCCAATAGCCGCTGGCACTCCGGGTCCTGGTAACGCTCCAGCGCAAAGGCCGGGGCGTACGAGGGCAGTGGGTCCCCGGTGACGTGGGCTGCCTGCAGCCCCCCTCCTCGGTACTTCCATGGATTGGCAGGAACTGCGAAACCCTCCAGAAAGCATCCATCCATCCATTGACATTTGACCGTATAATGGTTACATTTCAACCGTGATACGGCGCCATTTACATGCAGGTATCCTGGGATCGCTGCGGCATTTCCCGGTGGTACTGGTCACCGGGGCCCGACAGGTGGGGAAGTCCACCCTTGCCCAGGCCGTGGCCCAGGGCGACTGGCCAGCCCGCTATCTGACGCTGGACGATCGAGCGGTCCTTGATGCGGCCCTTAAAGACCCAGACGGGTTCATCGCAGGGACGCCAACACCCCTGGTCCTGGACGAGGTGCAGCGCGCCCCGGACCTGCTACGGGCGATCAAGCTGACGGTGGACCGGAACAGGAAGCCCGGTCAGTACCTCCTGACCGGGTCGGCGAACCTCATGACCCTGAGGACCGTTTCGGAGAGCCTGGCCGGACGGCTCGCCCTGCACGAACTCCACCCGTTCTCGTGGTCGGAGCTGGCCCGAGCCAAACCTCCCACAACCCTTCGCGACATCTTTGAGGCCAAGGATGCGAGGGCGCTGCTCTCTCGCTGGTCGGCGAAAGTGTCCCCACGGCGCCGCCGGGAGATTGAACACCTCATCTTGACTGGCGGGTTTCCTACGCCGGCCCTTCTGAAGTCGGCGGGGGCCCGTCAGGAATGGTTCGCCGCCTACCGGCAGACCTATATCGAGCGGGATCTCCGAGACCTGGCGACCGTCGAGCACCTCCCCGACTTCAACCGGCTTCTGGCGCTGCTGGCACTCCGAACCGGCCAGCTTCTGAACTACTCGGATCTTTCCCGGGATCTGGGTCTGCCACTCACCACGCTCCGTCGCTATATGAGCCTTCTGGAGTTAACCTACCAGATGTTCCTCCTGCGCCCGTATTTCGCCAACGTGGGCAAGCGGCTGGTAAAAACCCCCAAGGTCTATCTCGGTGATACGGGAATGGCCTGCCACCTCGCGGTCGCCGACACCTGGATGGTTCTGGAGCGGCAGGGCCGCGCAGGAGCTGTCGTGGAGACGTGGGTCGCAGCCGAATTGCGGAAGCTGATCGCGGCAACCGATCCCAGACTTCAGCTCTGGTACTGGCGGCCGCATGCCGGGCGGGAGGTGGACTTCCTGATCGAACGCGGCGACGCCCTGGTGGCTGTCGAAGTGAAATGGACGCAGCGGATCACCGAGCGTGACACTGCAGGCCTGAGGCAGTGCGCGCAGGATCTCAAAGGCGCCGTGCGCCTCGGTCTCCTGCTGTATCCCGGATCCGAGACGGTGGCCCTCGACCGCCATACCCTGGCCGTCCCCTTCAGCACCTTCTTCGGCATCGAGGGACGCTGAACAGCGCGGCCGCAATCGGCAGCAACCGCCATCCCCTTTCCCTCACAATTGTCCGGACGCGCCCCAGTTCTCCAGCAGCTTCTGATATTCCGGGTCCTCGTACCGCTCCAGCCTGAACGTCGGCGCGTAGGAGGGTAGCGGGCTCCCCGTCACATACGCTGCCAGTAGCTCCCCGGCGGCGCAGGCCGCCATGATCCCGAACCCCGACAACCCGCCGATCAGGTAGGCCCCCGTGACCGGCAGCGGGCAGACCAGCGGGCGGTTCTCCTGGGTCTTGGCGTAGTAGCCGCCATCCGTCACGGGTCGGGGAAGCCTGCCGAAGTACGACTGTAACCCCGGGAGCATGGTGGCAAGGCCGCGCAACACGATTTCGGGTTGCTCCGGGTCGTGACGCAGGGGGAAGACCGGTTCTACGGGATCGGTATGATACGTCCAGAGCCCAAGAAAGACATCCCCCGCGACGGCTCCCTCCGGACGCGCATGGACCCCCGCAGGAAACTCGCCCAAGAGTGATTGCGACTCTTCAGAGGCGGCAAACACGGCCCGCTCGTCCGCCGACCAGGACAGTGTCTGGGGATCCGTCCAGATGAGCAAGGGTGCGTTGCGCGGGAAGACCCCTGCCGGGTCCCGGAACGCGACCTTGACGTGCAATTCGCAGAAGACGGGCAGGTCGACGCCCATCATCCGCCCCACGCGTTTCTGGAAGGGCCCTGCGGCGTTGACGAAGGTGCCCGTGCCGAGGGTTGTTCCATCACTCAACCGCACCGCATTCACCCTGCCGCCTCTGACGTCGACGCCTTCTACGCCCGCCTGAAGAAACCGGACGCCGCGCTCGCGCGCCTTTTCCAGCAGATACATTCCCAGCTGCTGCGCGCTCATCCAGCCACAGCGCCGGGCATGCAGAACGGCGACCGTCCGTTCGGAGAGGTACGGGAAGTGTTTCCGGATCAGGTCGGGGTCGAGAATCAGGTCCGACCCGGTGGGCAGCCCCTCGAAATCCTCGGCCGGCGCGGGCACGTACTCCGAATCGCCGGGATGGGTGCGTACCGCCCCCGCCCCCAGCATGGCCGCCTCATCCGCCGCGCGCGTGAAATCGGGGATGCGGGCCGGGTCTGCCGTGGCGAACAGGTAACCGCGCCGGTTGAGGCGGAAGACGTTGCCGCTCTCCTGGGCCAGGGCCTCGAGGATGTCAATGCTCCGGTTCATGAAGCGGACCATCGCATCGCCCGGGCCGGGCCACCAGTTGCGATAGCATTCGGTGGACTTCTCGCTGGTCAACGTCAGCGGCGCGCGCTCGTCCACGAGCACCACATCGGGGATCCCCTGTTTGACGGCCAGATGATACGCGGCACTCACCCCTGCGATGCCGGCGCCGCAGATCACAACATTCGCCATCGTCTTCCCCATGCCTCGCCCTTTCGATGAATGCGGGTCCACTCCCAAGAACTTCCGCAGGATGGTATTCTTCCGTTCCTGTGTCAAGATAGAAGTCCCCGGAAACTCGCGGCGCACTGCCCCGCTGCCTTCACAACGTGTCCCCTTCCTCGCCGACCACGAACCTCCGTCCAATCTGTCAGGCCCAATCCCGAAGACCCATCCCTCCTGCTGCCGAGACGAATTCGATAGAAGCAATCTTCTTCCTGCATCCATGCCCCGTCCGGGTATTCCCGACGTTTTTCCTGACCGTTGAATTTCTCGGCACCAGCGATGCAATACGGGGCCTTCAGAGGGTTCTGAAGGCCTGTTGTGGGGTGGAGTGTCTCACCCGAGGCCTCGGGCGGGACATCTGCCGCCCCCAGAAACGGCGTATGGCAAATGGCATATGGCGTATGGTGCGGATTCGACCATACGCTATACGCAATACGCCATAGGCGATGAAAGCGATGCGCTGGTTGGAGAGTCTCCAGGCCAAACTCCTGGCCGCGGTCTGTGGGGTGGCCCTGGTGTCCATCGGGGTCTTCGCATGGGTGAACATCCGCTACGAGCAGGCGGAGCGGGTGGACCTCGTGATCCGCGGCGCCAGCCAGTTCAGCGACACGGTCAAGCGCAGCACCCACTACGCCATGCTCCAGAACCGGTGGGAGGACGCCTTTCACATCATGGACACCATCGGGAAGCAGGAGGGGGTGACCCGGGTCCGGGTGTTCAGCAAGGAGGGCGTGATCCTGTTCTCCACCGACCGGTCCGAGGTCGGCAGCGCCGTGGACAAGCGGGCCGAGTCCTGCTACGCCTGCCATGCCGCCGAGCGCCCTTTGGAGCGCCTCATGCTCCCCGATCGCGCCCGCATCTTCCGGGATGCGGAGGGAGGGCGGCTGCTGGGCATGATCACGCCGGTCTATAACGAGCCGGGGTGCTCCGAGGGTTGCCACGTGCACCCCAAGAGCAAGCGCGTCCTGGGGGTCCTCGACATCACGTTGTCCCTGGCGAGGGTGGACGAGGAGATCGCGGCCATCACCCGACGCACGGCTGCCTTCGCCGGCACCACCATCGTTCTCCTGGCCATGATCCTGGCGGGAATCGTCCGGCGGGGTGTGGTGCGCCCGGTTCGGGAACTGGTCGAGGGGACGCGCCGCGTGGCGCATGGCGACCTGACGCACCGGATCCCGGTGCGGACGGTGGACGAGATCGGGGTCCTGGCCGCCTCCTTCAACCGCATGACCGAGGCCCTGGGGAAGGCGCAGGGCGAGCTGGATGCCCTGGTGGCCACGCTGGAGCAACGGGTGGAAGAACGGACCGGCGAATTGCGGGAGGCGCAGGCCCAGCTCATCCAGACGGAGAAGCTGGCCTCCCTCGGCAAGCTCTCTGCCTCCATCGCCCACGAGATCAACAATCCGCTGTCCGGGATCCTGACCTACGCCAAGCTCCTCAGCCGGAAGCTCCGCATGGGGCCGCCCGACGCCGAAGGGGTCCAGGCCGCCCTGCAGCAGCTTGCCCTGGTGGAGCGGGAGACGCAGCGCTGCTGCAGCATCGTCCGGAACCTCCTGGACTTCGCCCGTCAACGCGAGCCGTCGTTCCAGGTCGTGGACGTGGGGTCCGTCGTCGTCGAGGCGCTCTCCCTGCTGGAGAACCGGCTGGCCATCCAGAACGTGGAGGTGGCGCGGGAGTTGGCACCGGTCCCCACCGTGCGGGCCGACTTCGGCCAGCTCCGCCAGGCCTTTGTGAACATCCTGATGAATGCCTGCGAGGCCATGCCCAAGGGCGGGACATTGCGCGTGGTCGCGCGCGAGGTCAGCCTGCCGGGCGACGGGGGCGGCGGGCCCCTGTCACCCACGGGGAAATCCGGGCCGCCCTCCCGGTTCGCCGAGGTCGCCATCAGCGACACCGGGCCGGGGATTCCGCCGGAACACCTCTCCAAGATCTTCGACCCGTTCTTCACCACGAAGGAGAAGGGAACCGGCCTCGGGCTCTCTGT
>METI01000180.1 GCA_001771285.1 candidate division NC10 bacterium RIFCSPLOWO2_12_FULL_66_18 | reverse complement strand
GAATCTCCACCGGCCCCCCGAAAGAGCGCATCGCCTCCTGGCGCAGCTCGTCCTCGCGCCCGTGCAGGTCAGCGCTGAAGTGGCACAGGAATAGGCGCTTCACCCCGGCCTGCCTCGCGACTTCCCCTGCCTGATAGCCCGTCGTGTGGCCGTCCGCGGCCGCCCGCGTCGCGTCCGAGTGGAGAAACGTCGCCTCGTGGATCAGAACGTCGGCGCCCCGGGCCAGGGCGATCAGGGACGGACAGGGGCTGGTGTCGCTGCTGTAAACGACCACACCCCGCTCGCCTGGCAAGTCGAACTCCACCCGAAGGCCGATGTTCGGCGCGCCGTGCTTGACCGGCGTGGACAGGATTCTGAGTCCTCTGGCCCGGAGGACCTCGTGTCCCTCCTTTGCCGGGACATCGTGCAGCTCGATCCGGTATGGCATCTTCTCCTCCAGCGGGAACAGGTTCAAAAACCCACGGAGGATCTGCATGGTCTCGGCCAGGGCGTACACGTGGAGCGTCGTCCGCCGCCCGGCCAGCCCCATGTTGTGCGCCAGCGAGGGGATGCCGTACACGTGATCCACGTGGCGGTGCGTGACGATCAGCGAGGAGACCCGCATGGGGTCCAGCCCCGCCTTCAGGATCTTCTGGTACGGACTCCCCGAGCAGTCCACCAGCACGACCTCGTCCTTCGAGGAAAAGGCCAGGGCCGTGTTGTCCCGGCCGGGCGATGGGACGGCCCCGGACGTTCCGAAGAATTGGAAGGGCACGGCAGTCTCCTCGGCGATCGGAAGCCGGAGACCCCCTCCGAGTCGCCTCTCTTTATTGGTGAGGAGAGAATCTGGATCAGGACCTCTGGCGCATGCACGGAGAATCCGAGTCAGCGCGGGACATGCTACCAAAGCCTGTTTCAGCATGTCCATGAGAATCCCGGGAGCGCCATCGCTTTGGAAGCTCGCTCGCGGACCTGCGGGGCTTCTCAATACGGCAATGGAACGCGGACACAGCTCGGTTTTCACGGCTATTCCCAGACCCCTTCCGCAGCAGCACGGACCGCCCAGTCCCCCGTGTGAGCTCTTGACAGGACAACCAAGGGTAACATAATGTATTACCCACTGGAGGCCGGGAGTGCGCATCTCAGGATTCGAGTGGGATGATGGCAATGTGCTGCATCTTGCGCTCGGCCATGGGATAGAGGCGGAAGAAGCTGAGGGGGTGTTCGCCGTTGCGCCGCTGTTCCGCAAGACAAAGCGGGGGCACTACGCGGTATTTGGCCCAGCCCAGTCGGGTCGTCTCCTCGTCCTGATCTTCGGGAAGAAAGGTGGCGGCAAGGTCCGGGTGATCACGGGATGGGACATGGATGCCGCAGAGCGACGATACTACCAGCAGCACCGAAAGGATTGAGGGATGAGGACGCGAGGCGGCAAGGTACAGGAGAGTCCGGCGGAGTACTACGATCGTCGTGGTGTGCTGGGCGAAGTTGTGGAGCGACCTGTCGCGTTTGCCCTCGACGAGGAGCTGCGAGAACAGATCCTGCGGGGACAAAGGACGCGGCGCCTTCAAAACATCTCGATCAAGCTTGATCCGGCCCAGATCCAGGCGCTTCGCAAGATAGCCACGATGAAGTCGGTCCCCTACCAGACCCTGATCCGGCAGTGGTTGGCCGAGGGTATCCGCAGGGAGCTACATCTGGATCGACCAGCCCGCCTGGCCGGATAGTTGCCCTCCACCATACGTCACCGGATGCTCCCCGTGCCGCGGGGCTCTCCTCACCGGTCTTGCCGGTCGCCGCGTCTCTGTTTCCCTGGCTCTCTCCCGGTCCATTCATTCCGTATCCCGCACTCCGCATTTGCCATTTCACATTCCCTGCCCCCATCCCCGATCCCCCAACCCCTCGCTCCCCGTGAAATCCCCTTGACGCCACCCACCCCGGTGATACTGTCTGACCCGCACTGACCCTCTCAGCAGAGGATGGGTCGGGAAGGCCAGCCCGCATGCGTGGTCTCGGATCGCTTTTGACTCCGGCCTTGCTGATGTACAGACCCTCTTGGAGTGTGTCCCAAAGGGCCTGTGTGCTTTTGGCCGCCATCCGCACTCCACAAGGACGATCGCGGCAGCAAGAGCCGCCAATGGAGCAAGTTAACGTAGGCAACGGCGTCTCTCATTACGATGGCTACTACGAAGAAGGGAAGGCCGTATTCCGCTTTGGCCTCACGTGGGGAACATACCGACCTGGAAGCCTTTCTGCTTGCCCACAATCCGCGGCTGAAGTCGCTCATCGAGCGCGGGATGACAGAACCCGGCGGCGTCCCCTTTGAGACCGTTGAGCGCGAGGTTGCAAGACAAGCACGGCGACAGCGGCCTCGCCGATAGGTTGTCGCCTCGTCTTCACCTCGTCTCCACTCTTTCAGACCGGAGAGCATCTTCGCTAGTCACCGAAGACCCCCGCCAAAATTCCCTTCGTCAGCGCAGACACTCACGCGGCGCCGAGGCCGTGACGGACCCGTGAGGGATTTCGGCTTCACCCGCCAGGAGCTCCGCAGCTTGCGCGCGCTGCGCTCGCCTGTGGGCATCCAGCGCGCGCTGGACGCGATGCCCTATCACCTTGCGTCCACAGCGTGGTCCCCCCGGCGGGTGCTGCGGGAGCGAACCGCCCACTGCCTCGAGGGCGCCATCTTCACGGCGGCCGCGCTGCGCGTGCTGGGCTTCCCGCCGCTCCTGCTGGACTTGGAGGCGGTGCAGGACACGGACCACGTGATCGCCGTGTACCGCCTCAACGGGCACTGGGGGGCCATCGCCAAATCCAACTTCTCGGGGCTGCGCTTCCGCGCGCCCGTCTACCGCACCCTGCGCGAACTGGTGATGAGCTACTTCGAGGACTACATCAACCTGCGCGGCGACCGGACGCTGCGCGCCTACTCCCGCCCCGTCAACCTCGCCCGCTTCGACCGGTCACACCCGGGGTGGATGACCTCCGACGAAGATCTCTGGTGGATACCGGAACACCTGGTGGGCGTCCCTCACGCGCACCTCCTCGCGCCGCCCATGGAGCGGAGCCTCTCCCGGGCGGACCGACGCTCCCTGGAGGCGGGCCTGGTCGGCTACCGCGCGCGGTGACCGCGCCGGGCCTCCGGGATAGGTCTAAGACAACTTGACAATGGGAGTTAGGAAGGTCGATAGTTCCCGCCTGCCCAGGCACGCAAGTTTTGTACTAGCCCGGGGCGTTCCGGCATGCAATGCAAGAGGTCAGGGCATGGAAAGAGTGAGAACAACCTGGGCCGGAAAGGCTCTCTGGAGGGGTTTGCGGCGCGCTGGCGAGGCAGGAATGTAGTGGGATATGCCTGGGCGCTCGTACGAATCGGTTGGCCATTTCTCAGGAACGACCTGATCTGAAGGGATATCCTGATGCGCTTTCGAACCTACGGTCCTTTTGACGGCCCCCTGAATCCATCGCAGCATAGCCGGACAGTGCTGTTCCAGGGCCGCCGCTTCAGCTCCTTTCAGAAGGGTAGTGCCTCCAGGCCCCCCGGCCCCATCCTTTCTCACTGACCGGTCTCCGCCCCTGGTACCGGGGCCGGCCGCGCCGCGGGTTTTCGCCGCGGGTTTTCGCTTGACATCCCCCGGCCCCCGGAGTCATGCTCCCGTCCGCTTGGCACCTTCGGCGGAGCGCCGCGGGCCAGGGACAGCTCGTGCGGCCCGCGACCCAAAGCAAATTCTTATCACCTGATGTGGTAATCTTGCAGGTGTAGGGGGGTTCGTCATGCAAGTCAGAACGCAGGCCGATGTGGCAGTTGTTGGCGGTGGTACCTCAGGAGCCATAGCGGCGGTGGCTGCAGGACGCACGGGCGCGCACACGGTACTTGTGGAACAATATGGCTTTGTCGGTGGCGTTGCTTCGACCGGAATGGTCTTCCCCGGTGTGTTTGACGGGGAAGGATACCGGGCGGCCGGCGGCCTGCTGCAAGAACTTTTCGATCGGATGAACGAGATGGGCGCCAGCATTGAACACGTCCCCAATCCAACAGGAGCATCGACAACAGCGAATGATCCCGAGCTTCTAAAATTCGTGTTAATGAACATGCTAATCGAGGCCGGGGTTCAACCTATCCTTCACTCATTCACCGTGGACGCAGCAGCCGAAGGAAACCATATCCGTGGGGTAATCCTGGCGAACAAATCCGGCCTCCAGCTTCAACCGGCGAAGATTGTGATCGACGCGACAGGGGACGCTGATGTCGCGGCGCGTGCGGGAGCTGCATTCGAAAAGGGACGCCCGGAGGACGGTCGCATGCAGCCGATTACGCTGATTTTTCGCATGAGTAACGTCAATCTTAAGGAGATATTTGATTACCTTCGGGATCATCCCGAAGAGTTACGCATCCCCTTTACCACAGCCTTTTCCAAGGGAAAGGCCGTGGACACATACCCTCTGGATTACTATGAAAAGACTCCCGGTTCCCAACTCGAGACCTTTGGGTGTTTGCTAGATCGCCACTGGCCCGATTGGCCCGGAAAGAACATGTTCCATATTTCCACATTGCGTGGCCGCGATGAGGTGACGATCAATGTAACCCGTGCCCAGGGTCTCGACGCGACTAATGTTGATGATCTGTCGAAAGCGGAGATCGAGTGTCAGAGGCAAGTCTTGTCTATGGTGCAATGGCTTCGCAAGAATGCACCTGGTTTCCGGAACGCTCGCTTAATGTCAGTTCCGTTTCAAGTGGGAGTCAGAGAAACTCGTCGAATCAAAGGATCCTACACCCTCACCATGGAAGATGTGGTCGAAGGGCGAGATTTCCCGGATGCCATAGGTCGAGGGGCATATCCGCTTGATATTCACGACCCGGCCAAGAAGATTAAAGTGCTTGGAAGAGAGGTGTCTGGCAAGAGCATGACCCTAATTCACATCATCCGGTCTTACGGCATCCCATACCGCTGTCTCGTGCCGGAAAGGGTCGATAACCTATTGGCTGCGGGACGATGTATCTCTACCACGCATGAAGCGGCTGGATCAACCCGTGGGATGGCCGTGTGTATGGTTACCGGGGAGGCTGCAGGGACAGCGGCTGGCATGGCTGCACTGAAGAACACTTTGCCACGCGACGTTCCGGTCAATGAGTTGAGAGCGACGCTGGAACGGAATAAAGTCGTGCTTGACCGCGACAAGGCGGAGCGCCTGTCGAGTGCCGTTGGCAGCGCGGTCTCCTCATGAGCAATACCGACGATGGCTTGGAACCATGCTACCTTGACGCCGCCGGCGAATAGGGCTGGCTATTTCTGGTGGAGGGTTTTGACTCGGCGGTTCCGTTGTGACAAGAGATACAAGGCCTGGATGTCCCTGTAGAGAGGCCTCAAAGACGTGATGCGAGAGGGGGAAGACACGATGCTGCACCACGCCGTATAGTCTCATCTCGGAAGTCGCCCCCCGTCACGATCCGGGCTGGAATTGACTCATCGAGGGGGAACAGTAGAGAAGAGAGAAGGAGGAGATCATGAAGTCGCGGCTTGTCACGATCGTTTGGACAGTGGGTATTCTGATGCTTTTCTGGCTACTCGTGCCGATCAACGGAGTGGCGTTGGCGGGAGAGAAAGGGAAGATCACAATCGCGGTTCTGTCCGGGGGTTATGAACCTGCAGTCGCAAGTGGGATCGAGCAATTCCGTAAGGATACCGGTGTCGATGTTCAAGTCCTGAGCTACGGCTACGGTCCACTCTATGAAAAACAGCTTCTTGAGCTGACGGGAGGATCCGACCGCTTTGACGTCATATCTGTCGACGGTCCGGAGTGGATGGTTGACTTTCACAGGCATATCATCCCCCTGAATGACTACTTGTCGAAAGATCCTGTGGATCTCAGCGATTTCGTTCCAGTGATGTTGGAAATGAGTAGATTTCCGTCAATGTATACCAGTCGTCCCTCGGGCTATCAGTTCGGGTCCGGCACCCTATTCACGCTCCCGGTCCGAATTGGGACCCGCATCATTCACTATCGAAAGGATCTGTTCGAAAAGTACCGCGTGCCTGTTCCTAAGACCCTCGACGACTTCCTTGCCGCCGCGCGTAAGCTGACAATTCGCCGCGACGGAAAAGTCGAGGTGTATGGCACAATCATGCAGACCCACAGCCTCTGGGTTTCCGAGGCATTCCTCCCCGTTCTTTGGAGTTACGGCGGGGACGTCCTCGACCAAGATTTTCGTCACTGTGCGCTCACCAAGCCCGAGTCGGTGGAGGCCCTGGAATACTTCTCTACCTTCTATAAGGAGGGGCTGACCCCACCTGAGTCTTTAGCCTACGACTTGGACAAGGCCCAAACGGCCATGTCCCAAGGTCTCGGGGCCATGATCATTACCTATTCCCCCAGAGCATTGGTGTTTGATAATCCCAAGATTTCCAAGGTTGCTGGGAAGATGGGCTGGGCCCCAGTCCCCTACAAGAAAGGCTCCAACCTCAAGGCCGGCATTGGTTGGATTAGTGGTTGGGGTCTGGGAATCAGCAAGTACAGCAAGAATAAGGACATCGCTTGGAAATTCATAAGGTTCTTGGCTGACAAGGAAATGCAGCTGAAGATGGCTGTCGAACACGCCAACGGACCCACACGCGTCAGTGTTTTCAAGAGTCCCGCATACCAAAAAGTGTTCCCGGCGGCCTCCGTCGTATTGGAAGCTTCGGCGACGAGTCGGACGCGACCTGGTGTTCCGGGATACAAGCAGATTGAGGATATTTGGACGTCAGAGGTTGGCTACGTACTAGCCGGACAAAAAAATGCGCGAGCAGCATTGCAGTCGGCCTGCGATCGAATTGAACCGCTTCTGAAATAGATGCTTTGACGGACCTCAGTTCGTGTTGCGGTCGTGAAAACCGTGACGTTTTCCTGACCGGTTTATCGCGCTATATGGTGCGGCCTCTCACTTTTGAAGTCGGGTTACCGCGGTCCCCACCGAGTGGCCTATTCTATGAGGCTCGCCCTCGCCATGCTTAGCCTGTCTGGATAGGTATTCCTCTCTGGCCACGAATGATGCTGAGAAGCCGAATATTTTGACTCCGAGCCCCTGGGGGCGGGTAGCTGACCCTCTGGTGCCCCCGCTCCATGACTAGCGCGATGTGGAAGCAGAAAATCCTTCCCTATACCTTTCTTTTCCCTGCGTTTGCCCTTATCGTCATTTTTCTCCTTCTGCCACTCCTTTATAGCTTCTACCTGGGTTTTACCTCCTTCATCCTCACCCGTCATCTCGGCCCGAAGTTTATTGGCGTCAGGAATTATGTCAGCGTCTTCTTCGAGGATCCTCTCTTTTGGCGAAGCTTAGAGATTACACTTATCTTCACGCTCGTGTCCGTTACGCTAGAATTCTGTATTGGCCTTGGTGTGGCTCTTCTCCTTGACCGTGTGACCCTCGGAAAACGACTGGTTAGAACAACCTTGTTGCTTCCGATGATGATGACGCCTGTGGTTGTCGGGCTTATGTGGCGCTTCCTTTGGGACAGTCGATTCGGGTTGATCAACTATCTCCTGGGTCTCATTGCTATTCCCCCCGTCCAATGGCTTGCTTCGCCAAAGGTTGCCTTGGTGTCAGTTATCCTGACGGATGTCTGGCAGAATTCCTCATTTGCGGTTCTCATTTTTCTCGCGACACTCCAGGTGCTGCCTGAGGATTTGTACGAGGCGGCTGATATTGATGGTGCTTCCGCAGCCCAATCTTTCTGGTATCTGACTATCCCACTTCTAAAAAGGGCGATGCTCATCGTTCTTGTTATTCGCACCCTCTTTGCCTTCCGAATATTTGACACGGTTTACGTGCTCACTGACGGTGGGCCAGCGGATGCCACGTTGAGTCTGAGTATCTACGTCCAGAGAATCGCGTTTCGGTACTTCGACCTTGGCTATTCTGCGGCGGTCTCTTGGGTCATGCTAGTTCTTTGTGTCGCTCTTTCATTCGTGTATATTCGAATTCTTGCGGAAGAGAGGTAACTCGTGGCGCGACCCAGAAGATCTCACATTGCAACGGACTGTTTTCTTCACATCCTCCTTCTCATGGTGGTCGTTGCTTTCGCATTTCCTATCGTATGGACGGTTCTCACGTCTCTGAAGACGCCTCTCCAGACTTTCGCCATCCCCCCGGTGTGGATTTTTCGTCCCACCCTCGTAAACTACCGGAGCGTTTTCGAGCAGCAGCCGTTTGCTCGGTATTTGCTCAATAGCATTATCATTGCCCTAGGCTCAACTGGTCTGGCTCTTGGCGTGGGCGTTCCGGCCTCATATGCGTTCTCGGCGCTGAAGTTTCGAGGCAGGGAAACATTTTTGATTGCAACCATTGGACTGCGAATGCTTCCACCGATCGCATTGGTCGTTCCTCTCTATTCCATCGTCCGGAGCCTGGGACTCCTGGATACCCACCTAGCCTTAGTGCTGATATATGCGATGTTCAATGCGCCGTTTGTGATCTGGATGTTAAAAGGCTTTTTCGACGAGATTCCCGAAGACGTGCGACATAGTGCACTGGTGGACGGCTGCTCGCATGTTAGGGTGCTATGGAGAATCGTGGTCCCCCTTGCGGCACCAGGTCTTTTTGCCACCGCCGTGTTCACGTTTATTCTGTCATGGAACGACTTCATCTTCGCGCTATTCTTCACCACGACGAAAGCCACGACGCTCCCTGTGGCCGTGTCGGGATTCATAACAGAAGAAGGGGTGCGGTGGGGTAACGTTGGAAGCGGGGGCGCTATCATCCTCCTCCCGGTGATTGCTTTTACGTTGCTTGTACAGAAGTACTTGGTGAGGGGTATGACTGCCGGAGCTGTAAAGGGATGATGGGGAGTCTCCGATACGATCATCTGTACCTAGCTAGAGATCTCCGGACGCTCCGGTGGCGACGCGCACGATCAACTACGCCGCCGGCACAAGTGTCTCCTGGCCCTCGCGATACCACACCCCCCAGAATCCATCGCGGTGCAGCGGGACAGGCCGAATTCGATCCCTCGGCTAGAGGCAAGCTCGCCGCCTCCCAGTCCCTTTCCTCCAGCCCTTCAGCGGTCGCGTGTCGCTTCCTGCGACAGAAGCCTCGTGCGTAATGCGGGACGTAGCGCGGTTATCGCGGATATTTACTTTCGACCGGCCTCCTGTTCACACCATCCTTCCAGGTTCAATCGCGCACGGGATTCCCTTCGACGGACCTTACCGGTGGGATGGTAGCCCGGTCATGCACTTTCCGCCAGCCACAGCGCCAGCCTGCGCAGCGTTTCCTCAAAGGGTTGAAGGTATTTCTCACCAGGGTAGTCCTCCGGGCTCGGGATCTTGATCTGATTCCGCGCAAAGGCAATCCGGTGCCGCTCCACGAGGTCGCGGGCGCGCGAACTCAAGACGTAGGCGGTCGTCTTCGGGAGAGCGCCCTCTCCCCCCGCCCACGCTGCGAGGTCAGCCACGAGGGCGAATACCGGGGGCCAGTATCGCCACGCCGGAGGTTTCCCGGATGATTCCAGCAGCGGGGCCCACGCCATCGAATCTGCCCGGTACGCTGCAGGAGTTCCCGTCGTCGCCTGAATGAACCGGGCAGCCACCAGATCATCCACAGCCCGATGGATCGCCCGCGGGGTGTAGCTCAGCCCCTCAGCGATGCCCTTGACGGTAACCCAAACGCCTCCCGTAGCTAGGAGGAAAGCTACGAGGTCGGCCTTCACTCCCACCCCCAAGCCAACCCGCAGGCGCAGCATGAGCGCCGCCGGGTGATGCAGCTGCGGGTCTCTGCCCAGGCTCTTCCCGGAGCGGATGGTCTTCCCTGGTGAAGAGCTTTCGAGGGACCGCCACCGGAAGTCCCGGCCCTCGCGATGCGCCAGATGGGCGAACACTCCGAGCCGCCCGCGCGTGGACTCCGGGAACCTCACGGCCAGGTTCTTGATGCGCTGTACACTGAGGAGGGGTGCCCCAACCTTGACCCACCAGTACAGCACGTCCCAGAGCCGGCGTTCTTCCTCTGCCAGACTGAGGGAAACGAGCACGAGCCCCTCTGGGTCGACGATACTTCGCGTCGGCCCTTCGCCTGCGATCGCGGCCCCGAGGGCTCCCCACTGCCGCCAGAGTGTTCCCAGGGCGGCTTCTCGAAGCTGATGAAGTGCCTTAGCCAACTCTTTCTCGGGCATGTGTCATCACCTGCTCGACGATGGTCGAGAACTCCGGAGTCGGATCTTGCTCTCGCACCCAGGCCGCCGCGGCCTGCAGCTCGCGCTCTGTCGGGCGGAGGGCCAGCAGATCCTGGAAATGGACGCTGGACGGGCCACCGCTGTCCGCGGCCGCGTAGAGCTTCAGGAAGATGAGGTCGTACCGGGCCACCAGCCCAACCCGAAGGCCTCCGTACCGCCGCCAGCGGAGCCGGCGTTCCAGCCCCAGGGGCAGCCCGGTTTGCCACTGGAGCCCTACGACGGTGTTCATCCAGTCTTCGGGGAGCTGGAAGTCGCGAGCCACCCGCGCAATCGCCCGCTGCAACGGCTCCGGGAGCGGGTCCGGCGGGGCGAGCGTGACGCCATCGGAGCCGGCTCGGTCCCGCAGAATGGCGAGCACGTCCACGTCATCCGTCGTGCGCTGCACGATCCCGAGGAGGTTGAGGGCCGTACCGCCCGCCACAATGATCCCGACCTCCACGCCCTCCGCCGCCAGGAGATCCCCGACCGCGGCCAGACCCCGCTCGAGTATCGAAATCGGCCTCGCGTCCATAGCCCACCGAATGAGTGAATATTATAGTCCGACTCAGAGACTATTATAGTCTAACCATTCTTGTCAAGCCCCGGGCTTGTAGTACGCGGCCGATCAGTCGCGGCAGGTTCGCCATCCTGCGTTACAGCAACGGATTGCGAATGGAAATGCCCTCGATCTCCGGTCCATGCAGGAAGTCCTCGCTCAGGATCGTCCCCGCGGTCGTGGGCATACACGAGAATGTTGGAATCGACGAAGACCGGGTCAGGCATGCAAGTCCTCCCGGACGGTGGGGGTTGCGCCCAAGGGGAAGCCACGGTCCAGATACGCCATCGCGCGGCGACTCGCGGCCTGGTAGGCCTCGTCCTGGCTGGCCAAGTCTTCGATGCAGGCGGTAAACAGGCCGCTCCGCGAGACCTTCCTTTGGGCAGCAAGGATCTTGGCCATCGTAACGACATCCGCAGACAGACTGAGCGTCAGCGTAGAGCGAGCCATGCCGGTGCCCTCCTGTCGGACTGAATTCAGTCTATCGGTAGAACCGCGGCATCGCAAACCATGAGAGACCGGCGTGGCATTGCCCGTGACCACCGAGGGCGCCTCGTGCCCCTCGATCCCGAGGCCGCGGCCCGCGCGATGCAAATCCAACATCCCATCACATCGCCGGCTTGGCCCGGAGGTATTGCCGGGGCCAGGCGATGTCGTGCCCCAGGGCGCGCGCCGCGTGGAGCGGCCAGTAGGGTGATCGCAACAGCTCGCGTCCCAACGCGACCAGGTCGGCGCGGCCGTTGCGCACGATCTCTTCGGCCATCTCCGGCGTCGTGATCAGCCCCACGCACATCGTGGCGATGCCTGCCTCGCGCCGGATCTTCTCCGCGAAAGGCACCTGGTAGCCGGGGCCGACCGGCGGCAGGACCGACGTGATGCCGCCCGAGGAACAGTCCACCAGGTCCACGCCGTGCGCCTTGAGCCAGCGGGCCACCTGCACCTGGTCGTCAATCGTCAAGCCGCCCTCGATCCAATCCGTGGACGACAGGCGCACGAGCAGCGGCATGGACTCGGGCACCGCCGCGCGCACCGTGTCCACGACCCGGAGGAGCATCCGGGCCCGATTCTCCAGCGGGCCGCCGTACGCGTCGGTCCGGTGATTCGAAACCGGCGACAGGAACTGGTGCAGGAAGTACCCGTGGGCCGCGTGCGCCTCGATCGCGTCGAAGCCCGCGCGCACTGCGCGCTCCGCGGCGGCGCGATAGGCGGAGACGATTCCATCCAGCTCGGCAAGAGTCAGCTCGTGTGGGAGGGCCCACTCCGCGTCAAAGGGGATGGCGCTCGGGGCGACGGACGGGAAGGGGCCGGCGCCCTTGGTCGAGGTCCAGGCCTTGCGGCCCGCGTGCGCCAGTTGGGTGCACATCACGGCCCCCTGGGCCTTGCACAAGCGCACGACGCGGGCCAGCGGCTCGACCTGGCGATCGTCCCACAGGCCGAGATCGTTCGTGCTGATCCGCCCGCGAGCCTCGACCGCGGTGGCTTCGGTGACGATCAGCCCGACGCCGCCTGTGGCGCGCGCGGCGAGGTGGGCCAGGTGGAAATCCGTCGCGGAGCCGTCTTCGCCAGCCGAGTACATGCACATGGGCGACATGGCAATGCGGTTCCGGAGCGTGGCGCCACGCACTACGAGGGGCGTGAAGAGTTCGGCCATGGAGATCCTCCTGATCAGCACACACCCGGTTTGCAGCAATACGGCGACTCAGGAATTCGCGGCAGAAGTCGGTGCCCCCGGGGGCACCGCGATATTCTCCGAACCTCTGGGATGGAACGGCAGAGCCTATCGGCTCATTTCAGGAGGCCGATCGCCTTCAAGAGGCCGCCGATCATCTCGATCTCTTGCTGGATGAATACCTCCATCTCCGGCCCGGTGAGAAATCAAGCGGAAAGGTGGAGCGCCTTGGCTGCCGCCTCCAGCTCGTCCAACGTTGTCGGGACCTTCACGTTGTACTTCTGGAAGACGTCCTTCTGGCGCTTATCACGCACCCCACCCGGAATCAAGCCCGAGCGTATTCCTGACCGCTTTTGTATGGGTGTCCGCACGACCCATGGGATCGTTCCTTGACGCGAGGCCAGGCGCAGAACGATGCTACGCCGTCGGGCGCGGCCCTGGGAGATTCTGCAGGCCCCGCTACCCCTCAGGCCGCCCCGGCCAAGAGCGATTGCCTCTCCACCGCCGGAGGACGACGATGAATTGCCGACAGAGGGCGCTGGCTGCCCTCGATCACAAGGAGCCCGATCGGGTTCCCCTCGACTTCGGGGGGCGCCACACGACCCTCCATCGCTACGCCCACCGGGCCCTCATGCAGCATCTCGGCCTCACCGGGCCGGAGCCGCCTCTCCGCAGCTACCACACCTATCTCGTGGAGCCCGACCGCCAATTACTCCAGCGCTTCGAGCGGGTCAGCGCCCTGTTCTTCCCCCGGCCCCCCAGCGATTACGTCTTCGCCATCGACCCCGCGACCAACAGCTACGTGGACGAGTGGGGGACGACGTACAGCATGCCCCCCGACGGCTACTACTACGACGTCTGCGCCGTCCCGCTCGCTGACGTCGAAACGGAGGAGGACCTGGGGAGATACCGCTGGCCGAATCCCACGGACCCCGCGCGCATCGCGGGCCTGCAGGGAGAGGTCAAGGCGGCGCACGAAGCCGGCGAGAAGGTCCTCATGATGTGCAGCGCGACGCCCGGCCTGTGGGAGTTGTCGTGGTATCTGTTCGGGTTCGAACAGGCCTACGTGAACCTGGCGGCCAACCAGCCGCTGGTGGAGGCGTTCACCGAGCGCCTCCTGGAATGGCAGATGGCCTACTGGGACATGGTGCTGGGAGTGGTGGGTGCCTACCTCGACCTCGTGCAGATCGGCGAGGACCTGGGTGGCCAAAGCGGCCCGCTGATGTCCCCCAACACCTTCCGGCGCATCTACAAGCCGCGGCTGCGCCGGCTCGTGGACGCCATCAAGCAAAAGACCCGGGCGCGCGTCTACCTCCATTCCTGCGGCTCCATCTACTGGGCGATCCCCGACCTGATAGAGTGCGGGATCCAGGTGCTCAACCCGGTGCAGGTCAATGCGGCCGAGATGGACTCCGCCCGGCTCAAGCGGGAGTTCGGCCGGGACCTGACCTTCTGGGGCGGCGGGTGCGATCCCGTGGTCCTCCAGACCGGCACGCCACGGGACGTCGTCGAGGAGGTCAAGCGGCGCGTTCATGACCTGGCGCCGGGCGGGGGGTTCGTCTTCGGCTCGGTGCACAACATCCAGGCCAACGTGCCGCCGGAAAACATCGTGGCCATGTTCGACGCCGCCCTGGAGTTCGGCGGCTATCCCACCGCCGTGTAGCATCCCCCGCTCACCGGCCCTCAACCGGCAGTGCGCCAGGGAGTCCGGCTGGTCAACGCCCCTGAGAGGCTCCGCAATCTCCAGCCCGAGTTCCGCGAAATCGCTTGCCAACCCGGAAACCGGACGTTAGCATCCCCTCGTCTGGCGGAGGTCGCGCCTGCCGAACGGACCGACCGCGTGCTCCCGAGCCGAAAGCAGGCTCGCCCTCTGGTTGACACGGAAGATTGCGAACCAGTCACCCTCCAAGAGGCCGGACAACGTGGGGACGCACTTCACCGACGCGATCCAGAAGCTTCAGGCCAGCATCGAGCAGGCCCTGGTGGGCAAGCCCGAGGTCGTTCGCCTGGCCATCGTGGCGCTCCTCGCCCGCGGGCACCTCTTGATCGAGGATGTCCCCGGCGTGGGGAAAACCACCCTGGCCCAGGCGCTGGCCAAGTCACTGGGGCTGACCTTCCAGCGCATCCAGTTCACCAGCGACCTCCTGCCTTCCGACATCCTGGGCGTGTCGGTCTTCGACCCGCGGAAATCGGAGTTCGAGTTCAAGCCGGGTCCGATCTTCGCTCACATCATCCTGGCCGACGAGATCAACCGGACCACGCCCAAGACCCAGTCGAGCCTCCTGGAGGCGATGAACGAGACCCAGGTCTCCCTGGACCACCACACCTATCCCCTGCCCCGGCCGTTCATGGTGCTGGCCACCCAGAATCCCCTGGAGTACCAGGGCACCCATCCCCTGCCCGAGTCCCAGATGGATCGCTTCCTCCTCCGCATCCGGATCGGCTACCCCGACGAGACCGACGAGCGGCGCATCCTGCGCGGCGCGGGCGCGGCCATCCTCGATCGCCTGCACCCGGTCCTGAGCGGGGAGGCGGTACTGGCCCTCCAGGCGCAGGTCGAAGAGGTCAAGGTCGAGGAGAGCCTGCTGGGCTACGTGATGGCTATCGTGCACGCCACGCGCACCCACGGCGCGCTGGCTCTTGGCGTGAGCCCCCGCGGATCGCTGGCCCTGGTGCGGGCCGCGCAGGCCCTGGCCCTGACCGAGAAGCGGCAATACTGCATTCCCGACGACATCAAGCAGCTCGCCGTTTCTGCCTTCGCCCATCGCGTGATCCTGCGCGCCCGCTGGGACCCCGCCGGGGACCGGTCGGACGATCCCGACACCCTGATACGGGAGATCCTCCAGGAGATCCCGATACCGCGGTGAGGCGGTGGTCGGGGGTTGGGGGCCGGGGACTGGGGGGTTGTGAAGGAAGATGTTTCGGGGATTAAGCCCTCGCCGCCTCCACGATGCGCAGCCCTCTCGTCCCTCTGCGCCCCTGCTCCCCAGCACCTCTGCCCCCCTGCCCCCCCGCAGGGACTACTGGCTCCCCCGCACCATCCGCCCCACGCGCGAGGGATGGTGGTTCATGGGCGCCTCCTTCGCCGTGGGCCTGGCCGCGACCAACACGGGGAACAACCTGCTCTACCTGATCCTGGCCATGATGCTCTCCTTCATGGCCATCTCGGGCATCCTGTCCGAGCAGACCATGCGACACCTCCGGCTGCAGCGGGAACTGCCCCGGCGCCTCTTCGCCGGCGTCCCGGCCACCTTCAGGGTCTCGCTGGTGAACCGGAAGCGTCGCCTGCCCTCCTACGCTGTGCACCTCAGCGAGTCGGATCCGGCCGGGGATCGCACCGCGAGCCACTTCCTGCTCAAGGTCGCGCCGCAGGGGCGTGAGACCTGGCAATACCCCCTCACCTTTCCCCGCCGCGGCCGGCAGTACCTGCCCGGCTTGCGGATGCTCACGCGGTTCCCCTTCGGGCTCTTCGCCAAGGTGAGCCGCCCCCTCTTGCCCGACCCGGTGCTGGTCTACCCTGCGATCCGCGCCCTGGCACCCGACGAGATCCCGGCCGCCCTGGAGCCCGGCTGGAGGGAGCGGGATCGGCGGGGTCAGGGGGCCGGCCTCCGCAACCTGCGCCCGTACCGTCCGGGGGATGATCCCCGACTGCTCCACTGGAAGACCTCGGCGAAGGCCGGTGACCTCATGGTCAAGGAACTGGAGGACGAGGATTGCCCCCGCATCCGTCTCGTGGTGGAGGAGCCGGCGCCGGAGACACCCTCCACCGCGCTCGAGGCGAACCTCAGCTATGCCGCCTCGGTCGCCGCCCACGCCATCCGCCTGGGGTGCCTGGTCGAGCTGGTGACCGCGGATGGCATGACCGGGTTCGGGCAGGGCGAATCACACCTGGACCGGATCCTGGAACGGTTGGCGCTGTACGAGGCGCCGGCGGCACCACGGCCCCTGGCGATTCCGGTGGGGGCTCTACGGGTCGTCCACATTCGGCTGGATGCCCGACGAGGGGCCTCCGGGCAGAAGGCGTAGCCGTGCCGTTTCCCCTCTTCTTCAAACTGATCCTCTACCTGCTGGTCCTGGACGCCTTTGGCGCCCTCTACCTGACCGGCATCCTGAGCTGGCCGGCGCTCGCGGCCATTCTCCTGGCCATCGCGGGGAGCTGGTGGGCCGACGAGATCCGCGCGCGCATCCCGCACTATCGCCAGCTCTGGGACGTCCTGACCGGCGTCTTTCTCGCCTACGGGGTCTTGGATCTGCTGTTCCTCGCCGAGTCCTTCATGGCCGGCGTGATCCACCTGCTGCTGTTTCTGCTGCTCTACAAGCTGTACAACGCGCGGAGCCACCGCGACCTCCTGGACATCTTCATCCTGACGTTCCTGCAGCTCCTCGCCGCGTCCACCCTCACGGTCAGCTTCGGGTTCCTGCTGGTCTTCTGCCTGTACATGATTCTGGGGGTCTGGGGGCTCATCCTCTTTCACCTGAAGCGGGAGGCGGATCTCGCCCTCCCCGAGCAGAGCCGGGAGCTCTTGGCCCGACCGGGCCTCCTCGCGCCCGGGTTTCTGATCGAGAGCGTGGGCGTGGCCGTGGCTTCCCTCGTCCTCACCCTGGCCATCTTCTTCGCCATTCCCCGGGTCGGCCGGACCTACCTTCCGTTGAAGGCCCAGTTCGGGACGCTGACCACCGGCTTCACCGACCGGGTGGACCTGGGCGCCTACGGCACGATCCAGAGCGATCCCACCATCGTGATGCGCGTCAGCTTTCCCGAGGGCCCGGTGAGCCCCGATCGCCTCCCGGACCTTCGCTGGCGCGGTGTGGCCTTCGACACCTTCGACGGCCAGACTTGGTCGCTCCACGATCTCACGCGAACCCCCGTCCGCCAGACCCGGGACGGGTACTTCCCCGTCGCGCCCCATCGATGGGGGACCCCGTTCCTGGCCTACGAGATCTTCCTGGAGGCCATCGGCACCGAGGTGATCTTCGGCCTCCCGCGGGTCGTGACGATCCAGGGCCGCTTCGGCGGCCTGGCGGTGGATGCCGGCGACGGCCTGAATCTCGCGGCCCCGCCGACCTCGCGGCTGCGCTACCTGGCGATGTCCCAGCCTGAGCGCTTCCGCGAGGAACAGCTTCGCCGACCGGTGACCCCAGGCGACTACCCGCAGGAGATCCGGGAGGTGTACCTGCAAGTGCCGGAACTCTCGCCGCGCCTCCGGGGGCTGGCGCAGGGGCTGGCCGCAGGCGCCGCGACCCCCTACGAGGTGGTCCGTCGCGTGGAGGCGCACCTCACCGAGAACCTGCGGTACAGCCTGGACCTGCGACGGGAATCCGGCCTCGACCCGCTCGACGAGTTCCTGTTTTCCCGGAAGACGGGAAACTGCGAGTACTTCGCCGCCAGCATGGCGATCCTGCTGCGGGCGGCGGGGATTCCGGCGCGGGTGGTGAACGGCTTCCAGCGGGGAGAGTGGAACGAGGTGGGCCAGTACTTCGCCGTCCGCCAGCGCGATGCCCACTCCTGGGTGGAGGTCTATTTCCCGGGAGCGGGATGGGTGACGTTCGATCCCTCGCCGCGGGCGGCGTTCGAGGCGCAGGTCTTCGGCGCGAGCGGCCGGCTCGGGAAGTACTTCGACGCCCTGCGGATGCGGTGGAACCGGTACGTGATTGATTACAACGTGGGCGACCAGGCCCTCCTGGCCATGAACCTGCGCCGCCAGTCCCTGGCCTTCCGGCGGAGCATGAGCCAGGCCTGGGACGCTTGGTCCTTCCAGCTCTGGCGCACGCTGCGCCGCCTCTGGCGGCAGCACGGGTACGCTCTCGGCATCCTCCTCGCCCTCCTGGCGGCGAGCCTGGTCCTCTTCCGACGGATCCCTCTGAGCGGCATCGGCAGCGCGTGGTTTCTCCGGCCGCGAGCCCGGCGGGCATCTGTGGCTTTCTACGAGCGGATGATCCGCCTCCTGGCCAGGCGCGGATGCCGGAAGCCTCCCACGGTTACCGCCCGGGAGTTCGCGGCCACGCTCGCCAGCCGCCCCCAGCTTCACGAGCCCGTCAGGGAGCTGACCGCCCTCTACGAGCGCGTCCGCTTTGGCGACGAGCCTCTCACCCCCTCCGATCAGCAACGCGCCGCCGCGCTACTTCACGATCTCGCCACGGCGCCTCGCTGACGCCTCGCTTCAACCCAGACATTGCCATTCACCACCAAGTGGTGGTGAGGCTTTCGGGATCAATCGGGCCGGCCCTCCAGGCCGTGCTTTCTCATCTTGTAGCGCAAGACCCGCTCGCCGATGCCCAGCTCGGCCGCGGCCTGCGTCTGCACACCGCCGTGGCGCTCCAGCGCCGCCCGGATGGCCTCGCGCTCGATGCCGGCCAAAAGGTCCGGCAGGCGGCTCGGTTCGGGCCCGGTCGGGCCGCGCTCGCCGGGTCGCAGCGTCACCGGCAGATCCGGAAGGTCGATCACCGGGCCGCGGGCGAGCAGGACTGCCCGCTCCACGAGGTTCTCCAGCTCGCGCACGTTGCCCGGGTAGTCGTAGCGCAAGAGCGCGTCCCGCGCCGCGGCCGTCAGGCCGGTCACTGCGCGCCGGTTCTTCTCCGCGAATTTCCGGAGAAAATGATCCAGCAGCGGCGGGATGTCCTCCCGCCGTTCCCGCAGGGGCGGGATCTGAATGGTCACCACGTTCAGGCGGTAGTACAGGTCCTCGCGGAACGCCCCGTCCCGCATGGCCTGTTCCAGGTCGCGATGCGTCGCCGCCAGGATCCGCACGTTCACCGCCAGGGTCCGATTCCCGCCCAGCCGTTCGAACTGCCGCTCCTGCAGGACCCGGAGCAGCTTCACCTGGAGCGCGGGTGAGAGGTCCCCGATCTCGTCGAGGAAGATGGAGCCGCCGTCCGCCTGCTCGAACCGGCCCTTGCGCTGGGCCACGGCGCCGGTGAAGGCCCCCTTCTCGTGGCCGAAGAGCTCGCTCTCCAATAGGTGCTCGGGGAGGGCGGCGCAGTTCAGGGTCACCAGCGGCCCGGCGGCTCGCGGCGAGTTGAAGTGGAGCGCCCGCGCGATCAGCTCCTTGCCGGTGCCGCTCTCGCCCCGGATGAGGACGGTCGCATCCGACGGGGCCACCCGCTTCACCAGCGCCAGGACCTCCTGCATTCGGCCGCTCTCGCCGATGATCCCTTCCAGGCGGTGCCGCTCCACCAGGTGGGCCTGGAGCTCGCGCACCGCGCTCTGCAGGCGGACCTGCTCGCTCACGCGGCCGATCCGGAGCAGGAGCTCCTCCAGGTCCAGCGGCTTGGTGAGATAGTCGGCGGCCCCCTCCTTCATGGCCTGGACGGCCGTCTCGACCGTCCCGTAGGCGGTCACCAGGATGAACGGGATCTCGGGGCTCACCGCCTTCACCCCGCGCAGCAGCTCGATCCCCGACATGCCCGCCATCTTGAAGTCGCTGAGGACCAGGTCCACCCGCGTCTCCCGGACGCGGGCCAGGCCTTCGGCCCCGCTGCCGGCCAGGAGGACCTCGTGTCCCTGCTTCCGCAGGAAGCCGCCGATCAGCTCGCGCTGCGCGGCCTCGTCATCCACCACCAGGATCCGGAGAGCATCCATAGGCCAAGGATTGCAGATGTGTGATTGCCGATTTTGGATTGAACCGCAGCCGTCGAATCGAGAATTTCCACGGACGCAGGTCGCGCCCCGCCTGTCAATCGGTCATCCAGGAGTCCCCCGGTACGGTACGCGCAACTCATCCCGAACAGTGCAGTTTAACCGCCAAGCACGCAAAGTCCGCAAAGAAACTCCCCATATTCAAAGCACTGACGCGGGAAGACTCGGAGATGCGGTTCGGAAGATTTCGATCCGGCAGCTCCTCTGATCCCGCCTGGGCGGGATTGGCGACTCTTTGCGATCTTTGCGGTCTTGGCGGTGAAATTTTTGGGCTCATGAATGACCAATTGCACGCGGGAGTCCGAGGGCCCAACCCCCAGCTTTTCGTGGCGCTCTTGTCTGCCAGGGGCGGAGTGGCGCTTCAGGCCTTCTCGACGACGGGCAGCGTGACCACGAAGGTCGCCCCCTCCCCCACGCCGCCCTCGACGCGGATGCTGCCGTCATGGTCCTGGATGATTTTGTGTGCCAGGGCCAACCCCAGGCCCGTTCCGCCCTCTTTGGTGGTGAAGTAGGGCTCGAAGATCCGGTCCAGGTGCTCCGGCGGGATGCCCGGCCCGGTGTCCTCCACCTCAATGACCACAGAAGGCAGCAGGCGGTCGGCAGTAGGCAGCACCGAACGCCCCCTCGTTTCGCTGCCTTCTGCTTTCTGCCTTCTGCCTCCTGAGTCCTGGTAGGCACGGGCGGTGAGGGTCCCGCCGTCCGGCATGGCCTGGATCGCGTTGAGGAACACGTTCATGAAGGCGTGGGTGAGCTGCTGCCGGTCCATGCGGACCTTCGCCTCACCGAGAGCCAGATCCGTCACCACCTGGATCTTTTGTGCGGTGGCCTGCGAGGATAGGAGCGCGAGCAGCTCCTCGAGGACGGTCGCCAGCGGCTCCTCGGTCAAGGTGAAACGCGAAGGCCGCGCCAGGGCGAGAAATCGGTCCACGATCGTGTTGAGGCGCCCGACCTCGGCCCGCATGATTTCGGTGAAGCGGAGATACTCGTCGCGGGATTCGAACTCCGAGGGGGCAAACTCCTTGCGGAGCCGCTGCAGGCCGATGGAGATGGCATTGAGCGGGTTGCGGATCTCGTGCGCCACGCCCGCCGCCAGGTTGCCCACGGCGGACAGCCGCTGCTCCCGGGCCATGGCCGCCTCCAGTGCCCGGCGCTCCGCCAGATGCCTGGCCTGGATCCAGAAGATCGCCACGGCTCCCCCGATCCCGACGAATAGCAGGCCGAGGCTGTAGAAGAGGATCCCGCGCTGGGCCTGGCGGGACACACCGCTGAGACCCTCCGTGCCGAGGTCAAGACGCACCAGGCCCACCTGCTTCGCGTCCAGGGCGAAAGGCTTCACCACCTCGTACACATCGCGGCCATCGGGCAGGGTTCTTCGCCGGCCCTTCAGCGTCCTCGCCTGCCAAGCCTCGCGCAGGAATGGGTCGTCTTCCCGCCGGCTCACCGCCGCAGCGTCGCTGCTGGCCAGCACCGAGAGGTCCCGATCCAGGAGGGCCACCGCCGCCACGCCGGATTGCCGCCCCAGATCCTCGATGAGGCGCTGGACGCCGATCTCCTTTCGGAAGTTCAGCAGGTACTCGGCATCGGCGTGGATCGCGATGATGCCGGTGAAGCTCTGCGCGGGAATCGCGACGCCGAAGGCGCTCCCCTCCCAGAACCGTCGGATCCTGGCATGCGTGGGAAGCGAGGGGAACAGCGAGGCCGGATCGCCGCGCTCGGCACCCCACCGGTGCCCCCACATGAACGGCACCCCGGGCGTCCGCCGATCTTCCGGCGCGTGCGGCTCCGATCCCGCCCGCGGGCTCATCATCCATCCCATCATCGTCCTCGGCTGCTGTCCCGGGAAGGGGAAACCCGGCGGCTGCGCCGGCATCTCGGGGGCGCCTGGGCCACGGTGCCCCGGTCCGAGCGACGCTTCCAGGCGAGACGGGGGGATCGGGTGCCCCTCGGGGTCGAGCAGCTCCGCCTTCGCCAGCCGGTTCTCGGTCACGACCCGCCGGATCAGCTCCTGTGCCCGGGGGCTCCGCGCGACGAAGAAGTCGATGAACCGCGCGTTGTCGAGCAGTCGCTGGGCCACTGCCTCTTCCAGGAGAGCATTGCTGGCGATGGCGTTCTTGCTGCTGGCCTCCAGGATATCGATCAGGGCCACCGCCCGATCCTCCAGCTCGCGGCCGAGCTCCCGCTGGAGGCGGCGCGACTCGATCAGGGTGTAGGCGCCGAGGAGGATAATCAGCAAGAGGACGGTGGCCAGGAGGGCCGGCCAGGCGAGGGTGAATCGGGCGGGTCGGTGCTCCGAACTCGGCATACAGATCCCCGAGGAAGAATGGAACTCCTGCACTCCGGGCGTAGCCTACCACATCTCCAGGAAGGCCACCACACGGGGAAATGGGAATGGCGCACGTCTTGCGGGTGATAAGGAAGGGTGAAACGCCGGGCCTCCACGGAAGAAAAAACGAGGGGGCCGGTGATGGACCGGCCCCCTCGTTCCACCCGGCCCTAGAGGGCGCGACCTGCCCCGAAGGGCATCACCGCACCGAACGGATTGATGTGCAGGTAGCGAACTTCGTCCTTCGGTCCCCGCACCTCGACCTGGTACATGGCCCCCCGCGGCCGCTCGAACTTCACGAGCTTCTCCACCGTGTAGCCGGGGAGGTTCTTGGTCACGTACGCCGTCGCGATCTCCCTGGCCTTGGCCTCGTCAATCGCGGTCGCTGTCACGCCCGTGGCCCCCTGGTTCCAGCACGGCGCCGCGCCAGGGCCCATGCCTGCGCCCGGCCCCATCATTGCGCGCTGCGGACCGAAGCCCATCCCCATGCCCATCCCCGGGCCGCCCCAGCGGGCCAGCGCCGCGCCGGAGACACCCAGAACCAGCACCGCCACCAACGCCACACCCAGAACCTTCTTCATTGTCGGAACCTCCTCTCTGAACTAGATGCCATCTGATGAACCGTTGCTGCCTTCAGAGAGAGGCAATGTGTGTGCCGGGTTCAATATTGTTCAGGTGGGC
>METI01000179.1 GCA_001771285.1 candidate division NC10 bacterium RIFCSPLOWO2_12_FULL_66_18 | reverse complement strand
TCGCGTGCGACAATCGGCCGTCTCTCACAAGATCCAGGAAGAAAAGTCTCCTCATCTCTTCCCCGGCCGCTCGGCGGCTGAGCTGGCTGATCGCCAGGGAATCCTCAGGCAGTTCGATCGAGATTCGCAGCTTCGCCATACCTCTCCTCCATGATCACAGCGCGAGGCAACGGCCGGGTTTCGCGAACGACTTGAATTGTCCGGTCCCACCGATCTCCCGCCTGTCGCTTCCGACCTTTTGCGAGCCACCGAGAGAATAATACGTTTGCCCTCCTCAAAGCAAATCATATGATTCATCTCCTGCGTGGGCCGCCGGATCTCAGGTGCTGTGCCCAATTGCGGGGAGCAAAAGGAGGATTCCCCAAGAACCCACCCACATAGGCCATTGGGTCTCCAAGGTTCCCGGCTTCCGGGAGGCGACGCAGGCCAACAATCTGCTGGTGGGCGGGAAAGAAGTGAGGCATGAATTCGGCCCCCGGAGGACCGAGAAGCACGACCGGCTACTCGCCTACGTGTATGTGGGCCGAATCCTGGTTCAGGCCGAACTTGTGAAGCAAGGATGGACCGTCGTCACGCGCGCGCAGTCCCTGCCTCGTTACCGGGAAGCGCTTCAGAAGTTCCAAGAAGAAGCCAAGCCGGCCGGTCGCGGCTCGTAACACGCTTCTTACGACTCGACTATCACCCCTGCAATCGGGGCCTACCGAAAGTGCGGCAGGATCCAGCATTCAGGATTCAGGATTCAACTACCCCGGACTCCTGGAGCAGCACCGGAACCCCAGGTAGCCGTAGCGGACGCCCGGGTGGTCGTGGCTCCGGACGGCGCACCGCGCGACGCCCCGCGGGCCGCTCCAGGAGCCGCCGCGAATGGTGCGAGTTGCCTCGGGATTCCTGTGTCGCCTCTCCTAGCCATCGTCGTCCTCTCGCCGGTAAGGGTACCCCTTGTACACCGACGCCGTCCACTCCCACACGTTCCCCGCCATCTCGTGCGGGCCATCGGGTCGCGCCCCCTGAGGAAATATTCCGAAAGGACTCGTGCCACCGATCCCACTCTCCATCGTGTTGCACTTCTCCGCGTCAAACGGGCCATCCCACGGATACGTCCGCTCCCTTTCTTCCCTCGGCTGGGGTCCCTTCGCCGCGTACTCCCATTCGCCTTCGGTGGGCAGGCGAACCTCAAAGCCGAGCTGGCCCGACAGCCACTCGCAGAAGGCCACGGCATCAGCGAACGACACGAGGACCACGGGGTGGTTTTCCTCCCCGCGAGGCGGTTGAGGCGGTCGGTCGTCCCGCCAGGAGTATTCTGGCCAGTGCTCCAAGGTCGGCGCGGGACGTCTCTTCGCATGGACGAACTCCGCATACTGGGCCTGGGTGACGGGATACTTCATGATCCGAAAAGCAGGAAACTCGACGTACGCCTTGGGCCGCTCGTCAGAATAGGCTGCCTCGGCCTCGCTGCCGATCCAGCAGGCCCCCTTGGGGACGTCCACCCACCTGATCTCCCGGACCGTCGTAACCTCAGGCCGCGGGTCACCGTATTCCGCCAGCAAACTTCCGAGACGGGCGCGGGTCCTGGCCGGAATGCCGAGATCTGTAAGCCCCGACAACAGGCCGTCCCGGGTGGAGAAACGCCAGTCCGCCTTGTCTTCGGCGAATTGCGCTTTCAGGAACGCTCGCCCGCCTAGCAAGAGGTTCTGGCCACGTCGGTCCGTAACGTCCGGCTGCGCGAGGATGGCTGACACTAACCGGGATGCCGTCTCCCGCTGCGGACCTCCCGAAGCATCCAGCAGTTGGATCAGCATTGGGATCGCCATTTGAGTCCAATGGTCGCGGGAGAGTCGGGCGAGGATTTCGGCGATGAGCGAATCGACGTCGAGGCGGCCGCTCTCAATCCGTCGCTGAAAGTCCGTCGCGGCCAAGGAGTCACGAAACTGGCTATGCAGGAACCCGTAATCGTTCAGTCCCCTCCAGACGATCAGGCCCGCACGCTCCTCGATGTACTGGTCCACCAGGACCGTGGCGGCATCCCGAGCGTTCTGCTCAGGGTGTCCCAGTCCCCTGATGAGATCGCTGATCTTGGCGAGGAAGCTCTCCCGGGTTACGGATTCCCCATGACGGTCGAGAAAGTAGACGCCGAGGGGCCGGTGCAGGTCGTTCAGAACCTGCTCCCGGTTCAGGCGGATGGTGTTGGTCAGCTCCAGGGGACGCGACATCCTTGGCTGGTCGGCCGGGTTCCACTTCCGGAGGATCCGGTCCGTGGCAACCCCGAACAGGCGCGGCAGTTCCGTGAGGGCCTGTTTCTCTTCTTCGTGGTACAGGACCGCCATGATGGTCAGGAGCAGGGGGACTTCCGCCATGCTGCGGAGGTCGGCGGCGTGCGGACCTTCGTGGACGAGGGACATGAAACCCTCTGCAAGGCTGACCGGGTCGGCTTCTTGCCTTCCGGGCCGGTCTCCAGAGATATTCATGTGGGTGTAGAGGGCCTCGACGAGTCGTCGCTGGTCGTCGCGGTCGAAATCGCGGATCGCTGCCTGATGGAAACGATCCAGCGCCTCCTCACCGGCTACGGCCGCGGGACGAGCGGTGACGATGATGCGATGCGGCGCCAGCGACCCGCGACCGCTCTCGAGGCTCCTGCGAAGCGCGAGGATTTCCTGACGCACTTCCTGTCGGATGTCTGGCGAGACCTCGTCCATCCCGTCCAAGAGGAACAAACATCCCGTTTCTCGATGCGCCTCGAAAAACTCTCGGCTAATCCCCGAGACCTTCTCGGCGTAATAGTGGGCAGCAAAGGAGGAGGAGGCTCGACGCCTCGGGTCTTTCTTCCCCGGCCTTCGCGCGCTTGCCCTTCAGGAAGAGGCCATACCGCCGGAGGGGTAGGAAAATGGGCAAGAGGCCCGTGTCGTCAGGGAGGCCGAGGACTTGCCGCACCGGGTCTTCCCCCTCTTCAGGGCGAAGCGACCGGGCGTAACAGACAGCGAGGTGCCCAAGGAGGGTGGTCTTCCCGCTCCCCGGCCCGCCGGTGACGGTCAAGGGCCGCTGGGAGCGGAGAACCTCCTCGATGGTAACGCGCCGCTCCACCCTCTCGGGAAGTGAAGCCGCGTCCGGCCGCACTCCGGCCGAGCCCTTCCTGCGGCGAGACTCTGCGGGCTCCGCAGGCAGGATCGTGGAAAGTGGAACGTAGACTTTTTCAAGTGGTGCTGGCGTCTGCGCCAGATAGGTCTTCGCGCGGGCCTCTTCCCCGGAGAGTAGCTCCACCAGGCTCAGCCAGTTATGGCCGTCGCGGAGGACCTTCAGATAGTCGCCCAGTATCCGATCGAGAGCCGCCTGGAATGTTCGGCGCTTGCGGCGATTGGCCCACCATGTGGTGAAGGCGCTCCAAGCGCGCTTGAAGATGGGGGGAATGACCAGCTTCAGGCCTTCTTTGACGATCTCCCACCAATCCATAGACGGTGCCCCCCGGAGACCTCCTTGCGATCCGCTCCGAAAGCGTGGACAGCGTCGCCACTCTACCGTCAACGGAATCCGGGAGTCAACCGCATTGATGGGCCTCCATTCGATGACAGGCGGGCGGAATAAGGTGGCAGAGGGCTGACCCCCTGTGCTGGGATTGGGAACTGAAGTGCTTAGAGGAGATGAGCGTTGGCTGGTGGGACTGGCCTGACATCCCTGGGCCGGGAAGGCTTCAGGTCAGGACTTGGCGCCGGCTTCGGCGGGGGCTGGAGACGTGGCCTCGGGCTGGTACGCGTACCCCACGGCGGCGCACTGGATCTTCACGCCCCCCTTCAGCCGCTTCTCCACGAGGAATTTCGCCCCGCAGGCGGGACAGGGTTCGGGAATCGGGCGATTCCACAGGGTGAAGTCGCACTTGGGATAGGCGCTGCACCCGTAAAACGTCCGGCCCTGTTTGATCCGTCGGAGGCCGCAGCCGCGGAGGGCGATTCGCGTGCTACCGCGCCACCCCCGCGTTTTTCCGGGGATCCCGCGATGCGACCAGGTCTGCCCCCTCCCACCTCACCGCCTCTCGCCTGCTGGGGGTCATCAGTGGCAAGCGCGCCTTCCCATTTGTCATTCTGCTCGCCGGCTGATACAATGCAGGCATGATTTTATTTGACGAGACATGCCTGAAACGGGTAGCACGCAAATACGGCCTCGACCTGGTCGTGTTGTTCGGATCGCATGCCAGGGGGCGTGCACTCGCCCGGAGTGACGTGGATATCGCCGTGAGGCGTCAGCCGGGACGAATCGAGCCCGACTCGTTGAAACTGGAAATTGCCGGTGCGCTGGAGCGGGCCTTTCCCGAAGCAGCAGAGGTGGATGTGGCGTTTCTGAACGAGGCGAGCTCCCTCCTGCTCTTCCAAGTTGCCAATACCGGTCGTCCACTCTACGAGCGGCGACCGTTGCTCTTTTGGCAGTTTCAGTCCTACGCCGCCCGCCGCTACGACGACGATTATAAGTATCGCCTGCGCCGGGACGCCTATCTGGAACGCCGGGTGAAACTTTGGAGTCGCACCACAGCACGCTCATCCGGGAGAAATTGACGCGCCTGGCTGAGTCCGTGGTATTCTCCCAGCCGCTCTGGCCGGGCGATTCATTGTCCGCTATGTGAGAATGCGGAATCTGATCGTCCACCAGTACGACCGGCTGGACACCCGCACGCTCTTCCACGCCTCTCGCCGCTTGATCCAGGACGCGAAAGCCTACATAACGGCTGTGCAGCGCTATCTCGCTCGCTGACCAGGCTGAGAACGTCGGGCTCTTGCTGCGGCTCAGACACCGATCGCCGCCCGAAGAACGGGCTTGACAATGTAGCCTCATGAGGCTACAATCCGAATCATGATCCGGACGGCCAACATCCGACTGCTGAAGGATAAGCTCAGCGCTTTTCTGCGCGACGTGCAGCGCGGAGACGTGGTATTGGTGACCGACCGCGGGCGGGTGGTTGCAGAGATCCGGCCCCCCAGCATCACCGGGCAGCTTCCGGCTGGGGCGTCAAATCGGTGGCGATCCCTCGTGGAGGAAGGGATACTGAAGGTTGGTTTACCGAACTCTCCGGAGGCGTACTTGCCCGGGGATGTCCGACTTCTCGCACACGTGGTAGATGAGGCGCTCTCTGCAACCCGCGGCGACCGGTGAGCACTGTCTACGCGGAATCCAGCGCGGTCCTACGCTGGCTTTTGGGGACAGAGGACGTCACCAGTCTCCGGGACGTGCTCGCGAACGCGCGGCTGGTGGTCACCTCTGCCCTCACGTCTACCGAAGTTGCCCGGACCCTCCGACGCCTCGTGGCAACTGGCGTGATCGACACCGGAGCCTCGGACGATTCCTGGAGGCGCTACGCTGCGGCCAGCGCGCACTGGCACTTCTATGGAGTCACCGATACCGTTCTCGCCCGCGCTTCGCAGCCGTTCCCCCGAGAACCCGTCCGAACCCTCGATGCCATCCACCTGGCCACTGCCGCCATGTTCTCTCTGGAGGTCGCTCCCCCCACTGTGCTGTCCGTTGACCGCTCTCTTCGGGCCAACGCCCAGGCCCTCGGCATGGCCGTGATGCCGGTCCTTCCTCAGGACCTTCCTTGACGCCAGGAGCCGGCTGCTGTCGGTGTCTGACGTGGATCAACCCTTGGCGCTGGCTTCGGCACTTCCTGAAGATCGTTCGGCAGTTCGAGCGTTCGGCAGTTCGGCAGTACCCGAAAGGCCGGAGGCCCTGGACCGCACGGTTGGCCCGTCTGGATGCAGATCAGGATTTGGCGGTGGCCTCGGCAGGAGTCGGCGATGTCGCCTCGCGCTGGTACGCGCACCCCTCGGCGGCGCACTGGATCTTCACGCCCCCCTTCAGCCGCTTCTCCACGAGGAATTTCGCCCCGCAGGCGGGACAGGGTTCGGGGATCGGGCGATTCCACAGGGTGAAGTCGCACTTGGGATAGGCGCTGCAGCCGTAGAACGTCCGGCCCCGCTTGGAGCGGCGGGCGCCCAGGGATGCGCCGCAGCGCGGGCAGTCCACGCCGATGGGGATCGGCTTGATATTCTTGCAGGTGGGATACGTGCTGCACGAGAGGAAGCGGCCGAATCGTCCATCCCGGATGACCATGGGCGCCCCGCACTTGTCGCACACCTGGTCCGTCGGTTCCGGCGGGGCGGCCGCGGTTCGGGCGATCCGGACCACGGTCCGGCACTCCGGGTAGCCGGAGCAGGCCAGGAACGGGCCGAAGCGGCCGCGCTTCATGACCATGGGCTTCCCGCAGTTCTCGCAGGGCTGTCCTTCGGCCACCGGCTCACCCTGCCCGTTCGTACCGGTGGCGGCCGCGCCCTTGCCACCGTTTCCGGGCAGCTCCTTCGTGTTCTTGCACTCCGGATAGCCGGAGCAGGCCAGGAATTTTCCGAAGCGCCCCCACTTGATGACCATGGAGCGCCCGCACTTCTCGCAGACGATGTCCGTGGGCTCCTCCATGGCCTTGATGTTCCGCATCTTCTCCTTGGCCTGTTCCAGCCAGCGGGTGAAGGCCCCGTAGAACTTGTGCATTTCCTCCAGCCAGTTGGCCTTCCCCTCCTCGATCTCGTCCAGCGTCGTCTCCATCCGGGCGGTGAACCCGGGATCCAGGATCCGGGGGAAGCTCTCCACCAAAAGGTCCACCACGATCTCGCCCAGTTCCGTGGGCTTGAACTTCCCCTCCACCTTCACCACGTAGTCCCGGTTCTGGATCACGCCAAGGATGGCGGCGTAGGTGCTGGGGCGGCCGATCCCCTGCTCCTCGAGCTCCTTGACCAGGGAGGCCTCGGTGAACCGGGGCGGCGGCTGGGTGAAATGCTGCACCGGGGTGAGCCCCTGGCAGGCCAGGACCTGGCCCTCCGCGAGCGGCGGCAACGCCCGCTCCTCGTCCTCCTCCGCCTCCGCCTCTCCGCCTTTGGCGGACGCGCTCCGGGCGGGCTCGTCCCGCCCTTCCACGTACACTTGCATGAAGCCCGGGAAGGTCATCTGCTGCCCGCTGGCCCGGAAGGTGTAGCGCCCCGCCACGATCTCCGCCGCCGTGGTGTCGAACAGGGCCGGGCGCATCTGCGAGGCCACGAAGCGGTTCCAGATCAGGGTGTAGAGGGCCAACTGCTCCCGGGTGAGGAAGCGGGCAACCTGGCCCGGCTCCCGCAGGACCGACGTCGGTCGGGCGGCCTCGTGGGCCTCCTGGGCGCCCTTGCCGCTCCGGTACGTCGGCGGGCGCTCCGGCAGGAACTGCGCGCCGTAGCGCTGGGTGATGAACTGCCGGGCCTCCGCCTGCGCCTCCGGCGAGACCCGCGTAGAGTCGGTGCGCATGTACGTGATCAGGCCCACGGCCCCTTCGTCCCCGACCTCGATCCCCTCGTACAGTTGCTGCGCCACCTGCATCGTCCTCTTCGCCGTGAATCGGAGCTTCCGCGCGGCTTCCTGTTGGAGCTTGCTGGTGGTGAAGGGCGGGACGGGGTTCCGGCGCTTCTCCTTCCGGACCAGGGTGACCACCCGGAACTTGCCCCGGAGCGGTGTGAGCTCTGTCAGGATCCGATCCGCCTCGTGCTGGGAGGGGATGCCGGCCTTCTCGCCGTTCACGCGGGCGAGGCGGGCGGGAAACTCGGGTCCGACCCCGTCCGGCCGGGCGAACTCCCCCGTGATCGTCCAGTACTCGGTCGGGACGAAGGCCCGGATCTCCTTCTCGCGGTCCGCCACCAGGCGCAAGGCCACCGACTGCACGCGACCGGCGGAGATGCCGCGGCGGACCTTCTCCCAGAGCAGGGGGCTGATCTGGTAGCCCACCAGCCGGTCCAGGATCCGCCGCGCCTGCTGCGCGTCCACCTTGCGCGAATCGATCCGCCCGGGATGGGCGAAGGCCTCCTGGACCGCCCGCTTGGTGATCTCGTTGAACATCACCCGGTGGATCGGTTTCCGGAGGCGCTTCAGCTCCTCGGCCAGATGCCAGCAGATGGCCTCGCCCTCGCGATCCGGGTCGGCTGCCAGGAAGATGGCGCTCGAGGCCTTGGCGGTTTTCTTGAGTTCGTTCAGAACCTTCTCCCGGCCCCGGACAACCTCGAACTTGGGCCGGAAATCGTGTTGCACGTCCACCGCCAGGGACTTGACCGGCAGATCGCGCACGTGTCCCATGGAGGCCTTGACCACGTAGTTCCGGCCAAGGAACTTGTTGATGGTCTTGGCCTTGGCCGGGGATTCGACGATGACCAGCGACTTTGCCACGCTAGGAAACTCCCTTCCAGTTCGATGTGCAAGGTTCGAGGTTCAAGGTTCGGGAGTCAACCTTGAACATTGAACCTCCAACCTCGAACCTTGAGATGCGAAAACCCAAGGCCTGCAGCGGCCTTGGGTCTCTCGACCTCCCGATGGGGCGTTTCGCCGCCTCAGCTACTGTCGCGGCGCTCGAACACCTTGCCGCGGAGCTGCCGCACGAGGCCTTTCATCTCCAGCCCCACCAGCGCCGAGGCCACCCGGCCCCCGGGCAGATCGGCCCGGACGATCAGCGCGTCGATGTGGAGCGGCCCTTCGGCCAGGATGTCGAACACGCGCTCCTCCGCGGCGGTCAACAGGGGCGGCGGGGGGGCCGCCTTGGACCGCGAGCTGCGGCGTGGGAGTTGCGGTATCAACTCGCTCAGCACGTCCTCCCAGGTTTCCACCAGTTTGGCCCCGGCCTTGATGAGCCGGTTGCAGCCCTCGCTGTAGCGGGCGTGAACCCGGCCGGGGACGGCAAAGACCTCTCGTCCCTGCTCCAGCGCGTGGTGCGCGGTGATGAGTGCGCCACTGCCCACGCCGGCCTCCACCACGATCACACCCATGCTCAAGCCGCTGATGATCCGGTTCCGCCGGGGGAAATGCAGCCGCAGTGGCGCTGTGCCCAGGGGAAACTCGCTGAGGACCGCCCCGTGGCCGGCCACCTCACCCGCCAGATCCCGGTGTTCGGGCGGGTAGATCTCGTCCAGGCCGCTTCCAAGAACCGCCAGCGTCCGGCCGCCCGGCTCCAAAGCCCCCCGGTGGGCCGCGGCGTCAATGCCGCGCGCCAGGCCGCTCACGATGGTGAGGCCGCGACGGGAGAGTTCGACGGCCAACTCGCGGGCCACGCTCTCGCCATAGGCGGTGGCGTGCCGGGCCCCCACGATGGCGACCGCCGCCGCGTCCCCGGGTTCCAGCGTCCCCCGGAGATAGAGGATGGGCGGCGCCGAGGCAATCTCTCGAAGGCGCGGTGGGTAATCCGCATCCCCCCAGACGATCACCCGCACCCCGGCCCGCGCGACTCGCGCCTTGTCCTCTCGCAGGGCTCGTGCCCGCGGGAAGCGGCGCATGGCCTGCGCCATCCCGGTGCTGACCCCGGGCACGGCCTGCAGGGCTGGGGCCAGCGCCTCCCAGGCCTTTTCCGCGGACCCGAAGGCCGTCAGGAGCCCTTGGAGCGCCACGCCTCCCAGTTGAGGGAGCAGCCCGAAGGCCCAGCGCGCGTCCCGCTCCGCCTCTTCCCCTGCGGGCGACCCCGCAGCCCGCTGAGGCGGGGGAACGCGCTTCACGGCGAGCCCCTTTCCCTCGAGTCCCCAGCGACCGGGACAACCGCTAGGGCTGGATTTGCTGGCTCAGGACGACCCGATCTCCCGGCCGGCTTTCCTTGCTGCTCACGGAGATGACCGCCGTAGCGGTCCGCTCGGTCACGCGGATGACCACCGCCTCGCCCAGGCGGTCCGGGGCGATGGGGATCTCCATCCCCGTCGCCGGATTCACCGCGGGCGGACTCGGCCGGTAGATGGCGAACACATCCCCGGGGCCGATCCCCTGGCTCACCCCGACATCCAGAAACACAAGGTGCGGGATGGCAATATGCTGCACGTGGCGCGCAGAATCCGCGATCGTCCCCTCGACCTGCCGGGCGGCTGGGCGGGCGATCTTGTCCTCGGGGAAGGGGGCAAGCGTGAATGGGACCACCCGGTCCCCGAGGCTGATGGGCTCGCAGCCATAGCTGACCCGCGTCCTGACCGTACGATCCCGCACGTCGGTGACCTCGAGCAGGCCCAGCGTGAACAGAATGCGCCCCAGGCTTTTCCTCGTCCGCGGATGGATCACCCGCGAACCCACGCGGATGACCGCCAGGGTGTCCCCCACCTTTGGAATCTTCGCCCCGTCAAGCCCCACGACCACCCGATCCTCCTGGGAGAGGAGAAGACGGTCCTCCTCGCTCTTCACGATGCTGCCGATGCCGGCCGTGATCGCAGCCGTCTCCTCCATGAGGACGGGACTGCAGGCAATGGCCCGCTGGCTGGCGGGAGGTACGGGAGACACGGCCGGCAACTCCGCCGCGGGGCTTGGCGCTGGAGCCGGCGGTGCCGGGGGTGCAGCCTTGGCCTCTTCTTCCTTCGGTGCCTCCTTGGGTGGCTCGGCCTTTGGCGCTACCGCCACGGGCGGTGGCGGCGCCGGCTGCATTCCCGGCAGGGCCAGGGTATCGCCGGGGAAAATCCGGTTGGGATCGGTGATGAACGGATTCTGCTCCCAGATTCGGCGCCAGAGGGATGGATCCTTGAGGACATCCTTGGCGATCCCGGAAAGCGTATCGCCCTTCTTCACCACGTAGGTGCTCTCGCCGCCCGGTACCGGCGCAGGGGGCGGAGCCTCCACCGCTGCCAGAGCCAGCGGCAGGCAGAGCACGATCAGCCCGAGACAGCCGAGGTGGCCACTGCCTGTCCGTCTCATGAGAACTCCTCCGTGGCGGCCGGCAGCCTCAGCCCCGGCCGCCCCCGATCACCGCCGCGCGCCACGGCCGCCCGGGGGTCCGGGCCCGGGCCGCCCCCCCGGCGGAGCCGAATCCGAACTCCAGCAGCGTGGCGGCGTCCGTCCAGCGGTTTGGGTCGTTCAGCAGAACCGCGATCATCCGTTGGCCGTTGCGGCTGGCCGACGCCACGAGACATTGGCCCGCCGCGTCCGTGTACCCGGTCTTCACCCCATCCGCGCCCTCCAGGCGACCAAGCAGCTTGTTGTGGCTCTGGATGACGCGTGCCTGCGGCCGCAAGCCCCGGCGGCCGCGCTGCCAGATGGTCAACGCGGCTTCCCGGCTGCGCACGAGCCGCGCGAACTCTGGAAGGTCCAGGGCAACCCGCGTCAGCAGGGCCATGTCCCGGGCCGTGGTGAAGTGATCCGGCTCGTCCAGCCCGTGCGGGTTCGCAAAGTGACTGTGGCGCATGCCCAACTCCTGGGCTTTGGTGTTCATCAGGGCCACGAAGCCGGACAGGCCGCGCCCCACGTGCTCGGCCGCCGCCGCGGCGGCGTCGTTGGCCGAGCGGATCAGGATCGCCGCCAGGAGATCCTCCAGCGAGATTCGCTGGCCGGCCCGGAGCCCCAACCGGTACCCCCCGATGCGGGCGGCCGCCTGGCTGACCGTCACGGTATCCGTGAGACGCCCCCGTTCGAGGATCACGAGGGCAGTGAGGATCTTGGTGATGCTCGCCGGGGGACGCGGGGAATCCGGGTTCCGCTCGAACAGGACCTCGCCCGTCTCGGCATCCATCAGGATGGCCGCGGCCGCGCTGACATCCACCGGTCCAGGCCCCGGTGCGGGCCGCGGGAGGTCCAGGAACTCCGGGCTGAACGACGAGGCTCGGGCGCGATGGCGAGGCAGTGTGCTCACCCGGACGCTCCGGCCACCCGACGCACTGGAGATGCCGGCTCGATTCGGCGCGGCGGGCGCCGAGGCGGCTGACCCGAGCAGCAGGATCACCAGGGTCCCGAGCCACAGCAAGCGTCGCCTCACCCGTTCTCCCCCTTGCACCGGTCTCGTGTCATGCTGCCGGCTATACGGTGCCTCTTGCACACGACCGCCCCCTCGAAACGGAAGCGGCGGGGCTGCCGATTCGCCTCACCCCGCCATCCTGGAATCTCAAGCACTTCGCCACTCAAATGCATCCCCTCAGCCGTCCCGCGGGGCCGCGATCTCCGCCCCCGGGCCGGGCGTCAAGAGTTCGTCCACCAAGGCACACAGGGCATGGCCCAGCGTGATATGGGTTTCCTGGATGCGGGGGGTCTCGGTGCTGGGGACGATGAACGCCTCATCCACCGCGTTTGCCAGCAAGCCCCCGGAGCCCCCGGTCAAGCCGACCGTGCCACAGCCCAGGCGGCGTGCCGCCTCGACGCCTCGCAGAACATTCGGCGAATTGCCACTGGTGCTGATGGCCACCACCAGGTCTCCCGGTCGCCCCAGCGCCTCGACCTGCCGCGAGAAGACCTGGTCGAACCCCAGGTCGTTCCCGATGCTGGTGAGCGCCGAGGTGTCCGTCGTGAGGGCGACCGCGGCCAGCGCGCGGCGGTCCCGCAGGAACCGATTGACGAATTCGGCCGCGAGGTGCTGGGCATCCGCGGCGCTTCCTCCATTGCCGAAGAACAGGACCTTGCCCCCCTTCCGGAGGGTCTCGGCCATCCGCCGGGCCACGGCCTCGATCCGGGGGGCATATTGCTCGGCGAAGCGCAGCTTGACCGCCGCGCTGTCGCGAAACATCCGGTGAATCTCAGCCTGCATCGTCAGGCGTCAACATCGCACAGAGAATGGACCCGCATCCCGACGGGGAGCCGGGGCAACGCCCCTCTCCCAAAGCTGGCAATCCCAAAACACCGCGTCCCCGCTGGGGTTACACCTTGGCGTAACTACACTGACAGGTCCGACATTGTCAAGAAAAAACCATCCCGTCATCTGTCGGGCACTCCAAACACTGGCCATCCTGCCCGTGATCACGCACACCGTGTACCGGGGCGCCCGAATCACTTTTTGACGTTCCAACGTGTAATCGTGTCAACTTTTCAAGGTTCCGGAAGGATGTGTATATCCTTCACGCGGAGCTGGAGGATTTCCCGATCGTTCCAGACGTTCCGCTCGGGGACGAAGGCAAGATCAATCTGCGGTGCGGATGGCTGGCTCAGAACCTGGGTGAAGGATCCCAGATTGAAGCCGATGGCCTCCACCACCTGTCGCCCGCGGGTGGACTCCCGCACCTTCATCTTCAGGTGATTCTGCCCCACCCGGCGTGGGGTGCGCATCACCTGGAGTCGGCGCGCGACCAGGAGCGGCTCGGGGTTGCCCACCCCGTAGGGGCCGAGTCGGGCCAGGCTGTCGGCCAGCGCCAGGTCCAATGCATCCAGGTGGACCTCCGCGTCCGCCGCCAGCGTGGGTAGCAGGTCCTCCTCCGTCAGGTCCTCGGCGGCCAGGGAGAGAAATCGCGCCCGAAACGCGTCGATCCGGTCGGGGTGGATGGAGAAGCCGGCGGCCGCCCGGTGTCCACCGTAATGCAAGAGCAGGTCCGCACAGCGGCCCAGCGCATCGGCGATGTGCCAGCCGCCCGCACTTCGCGCCGAGCCCCGGGCTTCCTGCCCCTGGATCCCGATCAGGGCAGTCGGCCGCCCGAACCGCTCCACCAGCCGCGCCGCCACGATGCCGATCACCCCCGGATGCCAGGCCGGTGATGCCAGGACGATGGCCCGATCCCGCGTGAGATCGTGCTCCGCCACGGCCTGGGCCAGTGCCTCTGCCAGAATGGATCCCTCGAGTTCCTGTCGTTCCCGGTTTTGCCGATCGAGCGCCGTAGCGAGTTCCCGCGCCTCGGATGGATCGTGGGTGAGGAGCAGTCGCACTGCAGCGGCGGCATCATCCAGGCGCCCCGCGGCATTGATCCGAGGCGCCAGGCCGAAGGCCACGCGCCCCGCCGCTAATCCGCCCGAGGTGGACAGGGGAATCCCGGCCACCTCGGCCAGTGCGCGGAGGCCGGGACGCGACGTGCCGGCGAGCTGGACCAGGCCATGCTTCACCAGGATCCGGTTCTCTCCCAGCAAGGGGACCAGGTCGGCAATGGTCCCCAGCGCCACGAGATCCAGGAAGGGCCAGAGCTCGTCTTCGGCCTCCGGGCCGAAGAGCCCTTGCAGCAGCTTGAACGCGATGCCCACCCCGCACAGGTCCTTGAACGGGTAGGGGCAATCGGCTTGGCGAGGATTGAGAATGGCCGTGGCGGGCGGCAGGCTGGGCGGCGGCAGGTGGTGATCGCAGATGATCACGTCCATGCCGCGCTGCCGGGCCAGGGCCACCGCGTCCAGGGCGGTGATCCCGTGATCCACCGTGATCAGCAGTCGGATGCCCCCGGCCGCCGCCTGCTCCGCGATGCTGACGTGCAGGCCGTAGCCGTGCTCCAGGCGGCGCGGCACGGCGTACTCCACCTCTCCGCCCGCGCGCCGAAGGCCGCTCACCAAGAGGGCCATCCCGCTCACCCCGTCCACGTCGTAGTCTCCGCAGACGAGGATCGGTTCGCGGCGGGCGACGGTTGCTCGCAGGCGGTCCACGGCGGCGTCCATGCCCAGCATCTGTCGGGGATCGTGCAGGGCCGCGAGGGGAGCGTCCAGGAACGTCCGCGCGGCCTCGGGCGTGTCGCAGCCGCGGCGGATCAGCAGGCTGGCCAGGAGGGGAGGCAGATCCAGCGCCCGGGCCAGGGCCTCGGCCGCGGCTGGATCGTCCTGCGCGATCCGCCAGCGCCTGTTTGTGACCGGGCGTGCCGACACCGGCGACAGCGTCCCCGGCCTCAGCGGCGGGCGCGCCGGGCAGCCTCGGCCCGCATGCGCCACTCGTAGATGATGGGAGAGGCCACGAACCAGGAGGAGTAGGTGCCCATGAGGATTCCGATCACCAAGGCAAAGCCGAAGTCGTGCAGGACCTCGCCACCCAGCAGGAAAATGGCCAGGGCCCCCAGCAGGGTGGTGAACGAGGTCATGGCCGTCCGGCTCAGCACCTGGTTGATGCTGGCGTTCATGATGTCGGCCAATTGTTCCTTGCGCCGGGCGCGGAGGTTCTCCCGGATCCGGTCGTAGACCACCACCGTGTCCGTCAAGGAGTACCCGGCGATGGTGAGAAGGGCCGTGACGACGAGCAGCGTGATCTCCTTGTTCCAGAGGTACACGATGCCCAGGACCCCCAGGACGTCGTGGAAGGTCGCGATGGTCGCCGCCACGCCGAAGCGGAACTCGAAGCGCCAGGCGATGTAAACGACGATCCCGGCCAGCGAGACGACGACGGCCAGCAGTGCCTTCTGCTGGAGTTCCTTGCCGATGGCCGGTCCCACCTCGGTGGAAACCTCCACCGTGAGGGGGTTCGACGCCAGTTCCTTCCGGAGGGCGGCCTGCACCCGGTCGGCCGTCCCGGCGACCTCGCCCGTGCCCCGCTTGAGCCGGATCATCACGCTCCGCCCATCCGCGAACTGCTGCGGCTCGCTGTCCTTGATCCCGTTCTTGGAGAGCGCCTCGCGCACCGCCCCCAGGTCCACGGGCTGCGCGAACTTCACCTGGATCGAGGTCCCGCCGGCGAAGTCGATCCCCATGTTGGCCGCCCCGCGGGAGATCTGGATCAACGCCACGATCCCCAGGAGGACCAGGACGGTCGAGACGGCATAGGCGATGGAGCGCTTGCCGATGAAATCGAAATTCGTCTTGCCCAGGATCTCCACGCTCTTCACTCTCGGAAACTGGAAAAGGGAAATTGGAAACTGGCTCGGAGTTATTCGCCGCGTGCCGCCCTCTGCAACCCAGGCTCTGTCATCCGACTTCCAGCTTCCAGTTTCCGACTTCCAGCTTCCAGTTTCCCGCTCCCCGCCATCAGATGCTGAGTCTCTTGAGCTCCCGTCGGGAGGTCATCCAATCATAGACCACGCGGGTGCCGACCAGGGCGGAGTACAGATTGATCGCGACGCCCAGGCTCAACGTCACGGCGAAGCCCTTGACCGGGCCCGTGCCGAACAGGAACAGGGCGGCCGCCGTGATCAGCGTGGTCACGTGCGAGTCCACGATGGTGACGAAGGCCTTGTCGTACCCGGCGTCGATGGCCGAGCGGACGGTCTTGCCCAGCTTCAGCTCCTCCCGGATCCGCTCCAGGATGAGGACGTTGCTGTCCACCGCCATGCCGATGCCCAGCGCGATCCCCGCGATGCCGGGGAGGGTGAGGGTCGCCCGCATCGCCACCAGGAGGCCTACCAGCATGACGCTGTTGAGGACCAGGGCGAAGTCCGCGATGACGCCCGAAAGCTTGTAGTAAAACGCCATGAGGAGGACCACCAGGATGGAGGCCAGGATGGCGGCGCGCACCCCCTTCTGGATCGAATCCTGCCCCAGGGACGGGCCGACGGTGAGGTTGGCGATGATCTTCACGGGCGCCGGCAGCGCCCCGGCCCGCAGGACGATGGCCAGGTCCCGCGCCGAGTCGGCCGTGAAGCTCCCCTCGATCTGGCCGCGCCCCTCGCCGATCTTGCTGCGGATGACCGGCGCGCTATAGACCGTGTCGTCCAGGACGATGGCCAGTTGCCGGCCGATGTTGGCGCCGGTGAAGTCGCCGAAGATCCGGGCGCCCTCCCCGTCGAGGGAGAAGGCCACCAGCCAGCCTCCCTGGTCGTCGGGCCGGACCTCGGCCGAGGTGAGGGAAGCGCCCGTGATGATGGGCTGGCGCTGCACGACGATCGGCCGCTTCCCGACCACCTGCTTGCTGTCGTCCACCTCGCGCTGGTACAGGAGCTGAAGGTCCGGCGGGAGGGCCACCTTCCCCTGCTCGACGTCCACCGGGTTCAGCGAGGTGTCCACCGCCTTGAGTTCGAGCAGGGCTGTCTTCCCGATCAGGTTGATGGCACGCTGCGGATCCTTGATGCCCGGCAGCTGCACCACGATGCGCCGATCCCCTTCCGGCACGATGTGCGGCTCCGTGACGCCGAACTGGTCCACGCGATTTCGGATCGTCTCCAGGCTCTGCCGGACCGCCAGCTCCTGAATCCGCTTGACCTCGCGCGCCTGGACCGTCAGCCGGAGCTCGTCGGGGGTGGCCCCGGGGACCTTGTCCAGCGTGACCAGCTCGCCCAGGAGCCGTTGGGCCCGGTCCCGCTCCTCCGCCTTGCTCACCTTCAGCAGGATCCCCGCCTCGCCCTCGCGGACCAGGCGGGCGATTCCGACCTTCTCCTTCTCCAGGATGCGCCGGGCCTCCTCCATGAGCCGGTCGGAGGCGTTCTCCGCCGCCTTCTCCGCCTGCACCTCCAGGACGAGGTGCATCCCCCCCTGCAGGTCCAGGCCGAGGTTCACAGGCTCCGCCCGGGGCAGGATGCCGGGGAAGAGGGACGGCAGGCTGCTCACCGGCGCGACGCTGGGCACGATGTAGTAGCCCGTGAGCAGGGTGGTGACCACCAGCAGGATCACGCGACCCCGGATCCGTTTCCGCACCAGACCGCCTCCCTGAACGACGCACGGGCTAAGAAACCGGGGCCGGGTCGACCCCATCCCTTAGCCCGCAATCACGCCTCCGCTGTCCTGAATCGGGGCGCACTATACCAGGGCTCGCAGAAATTGCAACGCAATTCCGCAAAGGACTGCCGGGGGGAACATTCGCAGATGCGCGGGGAGGCCCCATCGCGACGGGCAGTCCGCCCCGGGGTCCCGAGGGCGTCCCCGGTGACTCCCGGGCGGATCAGGGCAGCGGCGGCCCTCAGTGCGCCAGGACGCGGATCCCGGCTTCCGGACGCTCCACCACTCCGTCGATCCGGGCCCCGTGCCGGCCGAGAAACTGGAGATAGTCGACGGCCGCGGCGGAGATTTCCTCCCCCGGCACCAGGATGGGGATCCCCGGCGGGTAGATGGTGACGATGTCGCAGGTAATCCGACCCGCCGCCTCCGCCAGCGGCACGGAGACGTACTTGCCGAAGTACGCCTCGCGGGGCGAGCAGGCCAGGCGGGTTTCGTGGATGGGCGGCACGGGCAGCATCTCGGGAACGAAGGCCGGGCCGTGGGAGCGGCGCGCCAGCGCCTCCAGGGCCCGGACCAGGCGATCCAGATCGTCCCGGCGATCCCCGATGCTCACGATCACCAGGAGGTTGAACAGGTCCGCCATCTCCACCTGGATGTCGAATTCCGCGTTGAGCATCGCCGAGGCGGCGTAGCCCGTGAGGCCCAGCTCCTTCACCGAGATGGTGAGCTTGGTCACGTCCAGGCTGAGGTCTCCCCACTCCTTGACCTGGCGACCGTCCAGGCAGCGCAGGCCCGGGATGCGGTTGATCCGCTCCCGCGCCTCCTCGGCCAGCTCGATGGCCCTGCCCAGCAGTTTCCGGCCCTCCGTGGCCATCTGCATCCGCGCCAGGTCCAGGGAGGCCATCAGGATGTAGGACGGGCTGGTGCTCTGCAGCATCTGGAGGATCCCCGCCACCCGCCCCGCGTCCACGGCATCGCCCTTCACGTGCAGCATGGAGGCCTGGGTCATGCCGCCGACAATCTTGTGGGTGCTCTGCACCGTGAGGTCGGCCCCCGCATCCACAGCCGACGGGGGGAGCGCGGGGTGGAAATGCAGGTGCGGCCCGTGCGCCTCGTCCACGATCAGGATCTTCCCCTGGCGCTGACCGGCGGCGATGATGGTCGGCATGTCGGCCGCGACCCCGTAATAGTTCGGACTGGTCAGGGCCACCACCCGCGCCTTTGGGTGGGTCCGCATGGCCTCCGCAGCCGCGGCGGCGCTGACGTTGATGGCGATGCCCAGATCGGGGTCGAAGCTGGGGAGGAAGAAGCGGGGCGTGGCCCCGCTCAGGATGATCCCGGCCAGGATGGACTTGTGGGCGTTGCGGGCGACCAGCACCTCCTCCCCGGGGTGGACGGTGGAGAGGATCATGGCGTGGTTGCCCACGGTGGTCCCGTTCACCAGGAAGAACGAGCGGTCGGCCCCGTGCGCCTCGGCGGCCAGTTCCTGCGCCTCCCGGATGACCCCGACGGGCTTCTGCAGGCAGTCCACCTCGTCCAGGGTCGTGAGGTCAATGGTGAAGATCTTGCTCCCGACGAATTTCCGGAAGCGGGTGGAGATCCCCTTCCCGCTCTTGTGGCCGGGCGTGTGGAAAGAGACCTTCCGGGCCTCGGCCAAGGCGACCAGCGCGTCGAAGAGGGGCGTACGGTACTGCCCTTCGGGGATCATGAGAGACGGCGACAGGTGAGAGGAACCGGGCGTGAGGCGGGCAGGGATCCCCTGGAGATCCGGGGTGTATCCCCCATGTTGCGCGGCTCTGATCCAGAGGCGATGGGTCAACTCCAGGTATACAGGGGGTGGTTATCCTCGATGATGCGCGCCTCGCTGTCCAGGCGCGTCCGGATGTGCTTGGGCAGGAGGAAGCTTGCCTG
>METI01000178.1 GCA_001771285.1 candidate division NC10 bacterium RIFCSPLOWO2_12_FULL_66_18 | reverse complement strand
TCTGGACCAGATGGACCTGGTCGAGATCAACGAGGCCTTCGCGGCCCAGTACCTGGCCGTGGAGCGGGAGATGCGACTGGATCGCGAGAAGACCAACGTGAACGGCGGCGCCATCGCCCTCGGCCACCCCGTCGGGTGCAGCGGCGCCCGCCTGCTCCTGACGATTCTCTACGAGCTGCGGCGCCGGGGCGGCGGCCGCGGCCTGGCCTCGGCGTGCATCGGCGGGGGACAAGGCATTGCCGTCGTCGTCGAGGCCTTGGAATAGACAAGGCCTCGACGACGCAAATCCCAATGACCAATTTCCAATGACCAATGGGCCCTGAGAACCCATTGGGATTTGGTCATTTGTCATTAGTCATTCCACAGGGGGTGGGGCGTGGCGATCAAGAAGGTCGGTGTCGTCGGTTGCGGCCTGATGGGCGCGGGCATCGCCCAGGTGACGGCCGAGGCGGGATACCCGGTCGTCATCCGCGAGGTGGAACAGGCATTTCTCGACCGGGGCCTCGGGATGATCGAGAAGAACTGGGCGCGGGCCGTGGAGAAGGGGAAGCTCACGGCCGAGGCCAGGGCCAAGGCGGCGGCGAACCTCCGGGGGACCCTCTCGCTTGAGGACCTTCGCGACTGCGATCTGGTCATCGAGGCGATCATCGAGAACATCGAGGAGAAGAAAAAGCTCTTCGCCGCCCTGGACCGGATTTGCCCGCCCGAGACGATCCTGGCCAGCAACACCTCCTCCCTCACCGTCATCGAGATGGCCATGGCCACGGGGCGCCCGGACCGGGTCTGCGGCCTGCACTTCTTCAACCCGGTGCCGGTGATGAAGCTGGTGGAGGTCGTGCGGACCGTCCGGACGAGCGAGGGGACCTTCCGCACCGCCTATGAATTCGCGCGATCCGTTGGGAAGGAACCAGTGGCGGCCAAGGACAATTCCGGCTTCATCGTGAACCTGCTCCTGGTCCCGTACCTCCTGGACGCGATCCGCGCCGTGGAGGCGGGGGTCGCCTCCGTGGAGGACATCGACAAGGGGATGAAGCTGGGCTGTGGCCATCCCATGGGGCCGCTCACGCTGCTGGACTTCGTCGGGCTGGACACGACCTCCTACATCGCCAACATCATGTTCGAGGAGTACCGGGAGAAACGGTACGCGCCGCCCCCGCTCCTCAGGAAGATGGTCCAGGCGGGCTTCTTCGGCAAGAAGTCCGGCCGTGGGTTCTACGATTACTCGGGCCCGGAACCCAAGGTCGCCGACCTGGGCCTCTGACGGGGAACGGTGTCGGGTGACGGATCACGTGCGGGGCCGACTGCGACTAGATAGGCGGGCGGCATGCTTGACACCCCTGGGGGCATCCGATAGGCTCAGCGCCGTTTTGCAGAGGGGGCGAAGGAGAAGTTCGACCTGACCGTCAGGATGCAGAAGCTGCTGGAATAGCTGGAAACCGGAAATCGGAAACTGGAAATTTGTCACCGCTCATCGAGATCGGGGTTCGGCCAGTTTCCAACTTCCAGTTTCCATATGACCGGGAACTGGAAACTGGAAATCGGAAACTGGAAACTGGGACCGGAGATCAACCAGTTTCCAGCTTCCAGTTTCCATTTTCCAAAGAGGAGGGATGATCATGGCATCGCGGGGAAAGCGGGTGGGCGTGGATCGGCGAACAGTGCTGAAAGGGATGGGCGCGGTGGGGGCGGCGGGCGTCCTGGGTTTCCCGGCCGTCCTGCGGGGCCAGATCAGGGAGATCAAGATCGGGTCCATTCAACCCATGACGGGCCCGCTGGCCGCCATCGGGAAGAGCACGCGGCAGGGGAACCAGTTGGCCGTGGACCACATCAACGGCGGCGGTGGGATCAAGTCCATGGGGGGCGCCAAGCTCACCCTGGTCCCGGGTGACACCCAATACAAACCGGAGGTGGCCCGGGCCGAGACCGAGCGCCTCATGGGCGAGGGGGCCCACGTCCTGGTGGGTGCCTTCGACAGCGGCACCATCAATGCCATGATCCAGGCCATCAAGCAGGCCACCAAGCCCATCCCCCTGATGATTGACATCGGGGCGGCCGACCAGTTGACGCAGCAGGGGAGCAAGTACGTCTTCCGGTCCTTCGTGACCACCCAGACGCTCGGACGGAAGGGCATCGAGTACATGCTGGAGATGTTCAAGATCAGCGGGGTCACACCCAAGCGGGCCGTGCTGCTCCACGTGACCGATCTGTTCGGCCAGGTCCAGAAGGACCGGACGCTGGAGTGGCACAAGAAGCTCAACGCCCCCTTCGAGTTCGTCGAGATCATCGCGTATCCCACCACCACCCAGGACCTGTCCACCGAGGTGGCCAAGGCCAAGGCGGCGAAGCCGGACCTGCTCCTGGCGGTCACGCGGCTGAACGATGCGATCCTGCTGGTGCAGGAGATGTACAAGCAGCGCGTGGAGGTCCAGGCGATCATGGGACCCGGCAACCCCGGGTTCTATCACCCGAACTTCTCCAAGACGCTGGGGAAGCTGGCGGAGTACACCCTGGACAACGTGCCCTGGTACAATCCGAAGTCCGCGCTCACCCAGAAGGTCGCCGCGGATTACGAGAAGCGCTTCGGCGAGCAGCTCACCACCGACTCGGCCTGGTCCTATCAGGGGGTCATGGTCGTGGCCGACATCCTGGAGCGGGCCGGCTCCACCGACCCGGACAAGTTCGTGGAGGCGGCGCGCAAGACCAACATCAAGGAGCACGTCACCTCCGGCGGGAACATCCAGTTCAGCGAGAACGGGGACAACATCGGGGCCTCCACCGCCATGATCCAGATCCGCGATGGGCGCGCCCGGGTCGTGCTCCCCAAGGAGATAGCCGAAACCCAGCTGGTGTACCCGGTCCCCAAGCTGTGGGAACGGGGGTAGGAGTGCCGAGAGCCGAGAGCCGAGAGCCGAGAAGAAGCGCAACAGAGAAGGCCGGCTTCGAGATTCGATAGTGGTCTGGGGTTGAAGCATCGAGGTCAGAAGGTAGGAGTCAGGGGGAGGCGGGAGCCCCTCTGACTCCTGTCTTCTGACTTCTTTTTTGGGGTCCCACATGGCGCTCTACGTCCAGGCCATCGTCAACGGGTTCCTGGTGGGCGGGGTGTACAGCCTCATGGCCCTGGGCCTCTCGCTCATCTTCGGGGTCATGCGGGTCATCAACTTCGCCCACGGCGACATGATGGTCTGGGGGATGTACCTGTCCTACTGGCTGTTCGTGACGGCGGGGGTGGACCCCTACCTGTCCATTCTGGTAACCGGGTCAGCAATTTTTCTGCTCGGGGCGGCCGTGCAGAAGGGGTTGGTCAACCGGATCCTGGACGCACCGCACGAGATGCAGATCCTGCTGATGCTGGGCGTGGCCCTGGTCCTGGAGAACCTGGCGCTGATGGTCTGGGGACCGGACCCGCGCCGGGTGAGCACCACATATGCCCTCAGCACGTTCTGGCTGGGCCCCATCGTCTTTGACCTGCCCAAGGTGGCGACCTTCGGCCTGGCCCTCGCCCTGGCCCTGGGTCTCTACCTGTTTCTGAAAAAGACCGACCTGGGCCGGATGATCCGCGCCGCCTCCGACAACCAGATCGGAGCCCTGCTGGTGGGGACGGACATCCTGAAGGTCTTCACGCTGGCCTTCGGCATCGGGGCCGCCTGCGTGGGAGCCGCCGGCAGCCTGATGACCCCCTTCCTTCCCTTCTCGCCCAGCACGGGCCTCTTCTTCACCATCACGTCGTTCAACATCGTCATCATCGGAGGGATGGGGAGCTTCCTGGGGGCCTTCGTCGGGGGCCTCCTGGTGGGGGTCAGTGAGTCCCTGGGGGCCGTGATCCTGGTGCCCTCGCTGAAGGAGATCGTCAGCTTCATCCTGCTGGTCCTCATCCTCCTGTTCCGGCCGCAGGGGCTTCTGGGAGGCAGCCGGTGATGCTGCGGCTGGGTCTGGGCACCGCGGCGGCGGTGGCCCTTCTGGTGTTGCCGTTCTGGGTGCCCTCCGCGTGGCAGAACCTGCTCATCACCACCTTCTACTACGCCTACCTGGGCCAGGCCTGGAACATCCTGGGGGGCTACGCCGGCCAGCTCTCCCTCGGCCATGCGGCCTTCTTCGCCATCGGGGCGTACACCTCGGCGATCCTGGCGACCCAGTACGCGATCTCCCCCTGGCTGGGGATGTTCGCGGGGGCGGCGCTGGCGGCCATCCTCAGTCTGGGGATCGGGTATCTGGGATTCCGCTTCGGCCTGCGCGGGTTCTACTTCATCCTCCTCACCCTGGCCGTGGCGGAGATCTGTCGCCTCATCGCCCTGCATCTGCCCCTCCTGGGGGGCTACACCGGTCTCTTCATCAACTACACCCCGAACCCGTGGCAGTTCCAGTTTCAGGGGAAGATCCCGTACTACTTCATCGCTCTGGGGTTTCTGGCGGCGGGCTCGGGGATCGTCTGGTTGATCCAGCGGTCGAAGCTGGGGGCCTACCTGGTGGCGATCCGGGAGGATGAAGATGCATCCGAGGCACTGGGAGTGGACACCTTCCGGTACAAGATGATCGCCTACGCGCTGAGCGCGAGCCTCACGGCGCTGGGCGGCACCTTCTACGCCTATTACCAGTACTACCTGCAGCCGAACACGGTGCTGCACATCAACCACTCCGTGGACATCATGATCCGGCCGATCGTGGGGGGGGCCGGCACGATCCTCGGTCCCGTGCTGGGCTCGTTCCTCTTGGAACTGCTGGGCGAGTTCTCCCGGACCTACTTCGCGGGCGGGATGGCCGGCTTGAGCGTCGTGATCTACGGCGTCCTGCTGATCATCGTGGTGCTGTTCCTGCCGCGGGGCGTATACCCCACGCTGGCGCACCTGATGCGGCGGCGGCGCCCGGGGAGGGCGGCATGATCCTGCTCCGTGTCACCGGAGTGAGCAAAGCCTTCGGCGGCCTGCGGGCGGTGCGCCGGGTCAGCTTCGACCTCGCCGAGGGGGAGATGCTGGGTCTCATCGGTCCCAACGGCGCCGGGAAGACCACACTGTTTCATCTGGTCTCCGGGTTCCTGCGACCCGACGAGGGGATCGTCACCTATGCCGGGGAGTCCCTGGTGGGCCTCCGTCCCCACGACGTCTGCCAGCGCGGCATGGTCCGGACCTTCCAGATCGCCCGGCCCTTCCTGCGCCTGACTGTCCTGGAGAATGTGGTGGTGGGTGCCCTGGAACGGGTGGCCCACCGCCGCGAGGCCGTCGCCATCGCCGAAGAGATGTTGGAGCTGACGGGCCTGGCGGACAGGGCCGGCAGCATGGGCCACAGCCTGACGCTCCCGGATCGAAAGCGGCTGGAACTGGCCCGGGCGCTGGCCACGAGGCCGCGGGTCCTTTTGCTGGACGAGGTCATGGCCGGCCTCAACCCCACCGAGACGGGCCGACTGATCGACCTCATCCGCGCCATTCACGGCCGGGGGATCACCATCCTCCTCATCGAGCACGTCATGAAGGCGGTGATGGCGCTCTCGCAGCGGATCCTGGTCTTGAACTACGGCGAGGTCATTGCCCAGGGGAGCCCCGAAGAGGTCGTGCGGGATCCCAAGGTGATCGAGGCCTATCTGGGCGAAGACTCCGCTGGTGCCGAGGCCGGCGCCGATTTCGGGATAATCTCGGGCGGGCAATGCTGCGGGTGAGCGGGCTCCAGACCTTCTACGGCGACATGCAGGCGCTCCACGGCGTCACGCTGGAGGTTCGGGAAGGCGAGGTCGTCTCCATCATCGGAAGCAACGGGGCCGGAAAAACCACGACCCTGATGACCATCTCGGGCGTGCTGCGTCCGCGACGGGGCCAGATCGAGTTCGACGGACGACGCATCGACAGCCTGAAGCCGGCCGAGATCGTGGAGGCCGGGCTGGGCCACGTCCCGGAGGGGCGGCAGCTCTTCCCCTCCATGACGCTGGAGGAGAACCTGACCATGGGGGCCTGCACGCGTCGCGCGAGGGCGGCGCGCACGCAGACCCTGGAACGGGTCTACCACCTCTTTCCCCGATTGCGGGAGCGGCGGCACCAGGTCGCCGGGACCCTGTCGGGTGGCGAGCAGCAGATGGTCGCCATCGGGCGTGGGTTGATGTCCTGTCCCAGGCTCCTCATGCTGGACGAGCCGTCGCTGGGCCTCTCCCCGATGCTGGTCACGGCGATTTTCGACATCATCCAGGAGATCAACCGGGGCGGGGCGACCATCCTTCTGGTGGAGCAAAACGTCTTCCGTGCCCTCAAGCTGTCCCACCGGGGCTACATCCTGGAGAATGGGCAAATCGTGGCCGAGGGGTCCAGCCAGCAACTCCTCCGCGATCCCCAGGTGCGGACTGCCTATCTTGGCCTCTAGACTGAGCCCATGGGGAGTTTCTTTGCGGACTTCGCGTGCTTTGCGGTTAAACTGCACTGTTCGGGCTGAGAAGCAAAAGACACTGAGAAGCAAAAGACCTTGACGGTAACGTGAGGGTTTGTTACTTTGGAGGTCCGCTTTGCGTGAGATCTCATGACGCAGAGTGATCCTGAAGGAGACTGTATGGCGCTGAAGCTGCCCATCTACATGGATCACCACGCCACCACCCCCGTGGCGCCGGAGGTCTTCGAGGCCATGCGGCCCTATTTCACGGAGCGCTTCGGCAACGCGGCCTCGCGGAATCACTCCTTCGGCTGGGCGGCCGAGTCTGCGGTCGAGGCCGCGCGGGCACAGATCGCGGGGCTCATCGGCTGCAAGCCCGTCGAGTTGGTCTTCACCTCGGGGGCCACCGAGTCGGACAACCTGGCCATCAAGGGGGTGGCCAAGGCCTACCGGGAGAAGGGCACCCACATCATCACCAGCCAGATCGAGCACCACGCCGTCCTCGACTCCTGCAAGCGCCTCGAGAAGGAGGGCTTTCAGGTTACCTACCTTCCCGTGAGCCGGGACGGCCTGGTGGACCCGGCGGACGTGGCCAAGGCCCTCACGGCGAAGACCATCCTGGTCTCCATCATGCTGGCGAACAACGAGATCGGGACCATCCAGCCCCTGGCGGAGATCGGCCGCCTCTGCAAAGAGCGCGGGGTCCTGTTCCACAGTGACGCCGTCCAGGGCGTGGGGAAGATCCCCGTCAACGTGGACGCGCTCGGACTGGACCTCATGTCCCTGACCGCCCACAAGCTGTACGGCCCCAAGGGCGTGGGGGCGCTCTACGTCCGGATGGGGAAGCCCCGGGTCAAGCTGGTGGCGCAGATGGACGGGGGCGGCCACGAGAAGGGGCGGCGCAGCGGCACGCTCAACATCCCGGGGATCGTGGGATTCGGCAAGGCCTGCGAACTGGCCGGGCAACTGATGACCAGCGAGGCCGCGCGACTCACTGCCCTGCGGGAGCGGCTGTGGGCCGGGATCAGGGCGCGCCTGGACCATGTGCACCTGAATGGGCATCCGACGCTCCGGCTGCCCGGCAACTTGAATGTGAGCTTCGAGTATGTCGAGGGTGAATCCCTCCTCATGTCCCTGAAGGACGTGGCTGTCTCTTCCGGTTCTGCCTGCACCTCCGCCTCGCTGGAGCCGAGCTATGTCCTGAAGGCCCTGGGGATCGGGGAAGCGCTGGCCCACACCAGCATCCGATTCGGACTCGGCCGAGGCAATACCGAGGAAGAGGTGGATTACGTCTGCGACCGGCTGGCCGAACAGGTGACCCGCCTGCGGGCCATGAGCCCCCTGTACGAGATGGCCCAGGCCGGCGTGGACCTGAACACCGCCCAGTGGAGCCTCCGCGAGACCGGATAACTCACGAACCGATTCGTCATTGGTCATTCCCGCGATTATTCGCGAACGGGTTCGCGAATAATCCGGGCTAGACCGCAGGAGCCTTCATGTTGTACAGCGCGCAGGTCCTGGACCACTTCGAGCACCCCCGGAACATGGGGAACCTCCCCGACGCCAGCGGCGTGGGGATGGTGGGCGCGCCGGCCTCCGGGGACGTGTTGAAGATCCAATTGAAGATCGTGGTCGACCCGGACGGGACGGAGCGCATCGTCGAGGTGAAGGCCAAGGTCTTCGGCTGTGGGAGCGCCATCGCCGCCACGTCCCTCTTGACCGAGCTCATCAAGGGGAAGACCCTGGCGGAGGCGGCCCAGGTGAAGAACCGGGCCATTGCCGTCGCCCTGGCCCTCCCCCCGCTGAAGCGCCACTGCTCGGTCCTGGCGGAGGAGGCCCTGAAGGCCGCCATCGCCGACTATCGGCAGAGAAGTGGCACGACTGGGGCTGCCCCTGCGGGGACCGCGCCCCCAACCCAATAGGACGATCCGCAAGGAGGATGAACCACATGATCACGGTGACATCCCTGGCCGCCGAGAAGATCAAGGGGATCAAGGCCGCCCAGGCTGCCCCGGCCGAGGTCGGGCTCCGCATCCGCGTGGTGGGGGGCGGCTGCTCCGGCTTCCAGTACCAGCTGGCCTTCGACGCCCCCCAGCCCGGCGACCAGGTCTTCGAGCAGGACGGGGTGACGGTCCTGGTGGACCCGAAGTCCTTCCTCTACCTGAGCGGGACCGAGATCGACTACATGGACGGGCTCACCGGGGCCGGCTTCGCCCTGAAGAACCCCAACGCCAAGGGGAGCTGCGGCTGCGGGTCCAGCTTCACGGCGTAGGGCGCCCGGGCTCCCTACGGCATGTTTCGTCGGCGGGGGGGATGCTCTCTCCCGCCGACGTGTTATGACGGGTTCTTCCCGGGGAGTGGCGGCGGCCCCCCGAAGCACGTCCCATCCCTGGCCTGCGGTCTCACCCCGACGGCGACGTGTACATCCCGAGAAAGGAACCGTCCCAGTGCTGAAGTACAGCCATCATATCTTCGTCTGCATCAACCAACGTCCGCCCGGCCATCCCAAAGGGGACTGTTCTTCGAAGGGGTCGCGGGACGTGTTCCAGAAGTTCCAGGAGGAAGTGGAGAAACGCCAGCTCTGGGAAAAGGTGGCCGTGAACGGGACCACCTGCCTCGGCCCCTGCAACCTGGGGGCGTCGGTGGTGGTGTATCCCGAGGGGATCTGGTATGGCCAGGTCGGCGTGAAGGACGTCGAGGAGATCATGGACCAACACATCGTGGGCGGAAAGCCCGTGGAGCGGTTGCTCCTCTCGACCCTCGCGGCCGCGATGGGCGGCTGATCCTTCGTCCCTTCCGGTATCGCGGCCCCCGGCGATTCGCATCGCCGGGGTTTTTTGTTGGGATGGCGGACAACGAACGCCGGTGCCGCTCGACGCGCTTGCATGGGGGGTGGGGCCGGGCTAGAATGCGCCCCGTTTTTTATCCCAATTCTCCTGTCCTGGAGGTTTCATGATCTGGGCCACGCCCGAGCGGCGCACGCGTTTGACCTTCGAACTCTTCCTGATCAGCTTCCTCGCCCTGTACGCGGAGCTGGTGGTGATTCGATGGCTCGCCTCGGAGGTTCGGGTGTTCGCCTATTTCAAGAACCTTCCCTTGATGGCGAGCTTCCTGGGGCTGGGCCTGGGGTGCGCGCGCTGGCGGAGCCGTTTCCGCCTGTTCCCCTGGTTCCCGGTCCTGTTCGGCCTCCTCTGCATGGTGGCGGCTTATGCGGAGCCGCTGGATCTCGTCCGGCTGCGGTTCCCCGACCAGTCGGTGTACCTGTGGTCCGCGGACGCGGCCCTGCCGTTCCTGCAGGGGATGAAGTTCGTCGGGATCATCCTGCTCATCTTTTTCCTCACCGTGGCGGCCTTCACCGCCCTGGGGGAGAAGGTCGGCGACCGGATTGACTTCTCGCCCCTGTTCATCGAGGCACCGGCCGAATCCGGGGGCGCCGTTCAGGTCGGGTACAACCTGGACGTCAATCGGGACTTCCACCAGCGCGCCCTGAACATGTCGATGGAGATCGATCCCGCGATTCTGGACCTGGGCCGGCGTTTCCATCCCGAGGGGCCGTACCGGGAGGACGGGGTGCGGGTCATCAACCTGGAATATACCTCCATGGCGATGGGTATCCGGAGCCTGACGGTGCTGGCGCTCGTGCTCTACGGCCTGTCCTGGCTGGCGCTCCTCTTCCGGGGATGGCGCCTGGCCTGGATGAGGGCCTGAAGACCCCCGGTCTCCCCCCCCTCTCTCTCCGGGGCACCTCGGACCTCCCCAAATGAGATGGCCGGCAATGGCCCCGGGAGGCCCGGAGCGCCGGGTGACGTTCTGGCCTTGACACCTGTCGCGTCCCGCTGATAAGAGTACACGGGGACCGCACGTCCGCGCAGGCATGGCGCCGGCGCACTGGCGGGCGGGCATCACGCAAGAGGGGGGACAGTCATGAAACGATGTGCCAGCGTCCTGAGTGTTTTCCTCTTGGGGGGGCTCCTTGTTTTGGTCGCGCCCGGTCCGGCCCTGGCGGCGTGCCAGTTGGGCGTGCCCGTGGTCAAGGTGGGCGCGCAGGGGGCGGCGTCCGGCGCGCACGCCGACTACGGCCGGCAGATCAACATGGGCGCCACCATGGCCGTCGAGGAGATCAACGCCAAGGGCGGTATCCTGGGCTGCAAGGTCGAGCTGAAATTCATGGACGAGGAGCTGAAGCCCGCCACGGCGGTGAAAAACACCCGGTACCTCGTCACCGAGTGGGGCGCCCACTACCTGGTGGGCGTGGACTCCAGCGGCTCCTCCATGGCCATCGGGCCCGTCCTCCCCGAGTTGAAGCGCCCCTACTTCTTCACCCATGCGGCGACGCACCGCCTGACCGAAGAGCTGGTGGCGGAGAAGGGGATCAAGGAGATCGTGCGGGTCAGCGTGCCGGTCTACCAGGATGGCATCCTGGCCGCGCTCATCTTCAAGGACATGCCGGACGTCAAACGGTGGGCCAACATCGGGGCGGACTACGAGTACGGGTACACGAGCTGGAACCTCTTCAAGGAGACCCTGAAGAAATATCGGCCGGACGTGGAGTTCGTGGCATCCGCCTGGGCGCCCTTCCACACCCTGGACTTCTCGGCCCACATCTCCGCGGTGATGGCCGCCAAGCCCGACGCGATCTTCTCCACCCCGTGGGCCGGGGAGGCGGTGATGCTCCTGCGGCAGGCCCAGATCCAGGGCGTCTTCGACCAGATCAAGCTCTGGTGGCAGGCCATGGGCGGCTCCGTGGACGTCCTGGAGGGGATCGCGCCCGCCGTCATAGGAGACAAGTTCAAGGGCAAGCTGTGGGCCAGCGCCCGCTACATCCACAACTGGCCCGACTCACCGGAGAACAAGGCCTTCGTGGAGCGATTCCAGAAGCGGTGGAGCCGCCTCCCCAACTATTCCGCCGAGACGACCTACTCTGCGGTCATGATCGGGAAGGCGGCCATCGAGAAGGCCAAGAGCCTCGACTCGGCCAAGATCGTTGACGCCCTCAAGGGGATGCAGATCAACACGCCCGCGGGCCTCCGCGTCTTCCGGGCGGAGGATCACCAGTTCGTGTACAACGTGCCGGCCGGCCGGGTGGTGATGGATCCCAAGTATCCCATCCCCGTCCTCGGCGAGCTGCGGGTGATGCCGGTCAAGGATTACTACCGCTGGCCGCCCTTCACGCCCGTCGCCGCGACCAAGTAGCCGGCGCGATGTCCCGGAGCCGGGGGAGTCCCGCCGCGTGGCGGGATCCCCCGGCGTTCCTTTGCCCCAGCAGTGCAGTTCAACCGCCAAGGACACCCAGCGCTGGCGCTGGGTACCCGGTCCGCCAAGGCCGGTTTAACCGCAGATGGAGCCCTGGTCCGCCACAGGCGGACAGATTACGCAGATTTCCAAGGGGAACATGCCGGGGACATCAGCGTTCATCTGTGGTTGCTTAACGGCGTAGGCGACCTTGGCGCACCAATCCGCCCCAGGCGGATGCCGTTGGTACCGGCGGTTCGTAGTTTTTCGGAATGGGATTAGGACTCAGCATGGAGACGCTCGCCTTCCAGGGTGTGGTGGGACTGAGCATGGCCATGTACCTGTGGCTGATCTCAGCCGGCCTGACCATCATCTTCGGCGTCCTGGGCGTGATCAACTTCGCCCACGGCAGCCTGTTCATGCTCGGGGCCTACCTGGCCTTCACCTTCTACGGCCTGCTCGGGTGGAACTTCTGGCTGGCCATCCTTCTCAGCCTGGCCGGCACCGCCGTGGTGGGCTGGGTGATGGAGCGGTTCTTCCTGCGGTACCTGTACGGGGTGGATGAGGCGTACCAGCTCCTCCTCACCTTCGGCTTCGTGCTCATAATGGACGATGCGGTGAAGATGATCTGGGGCGGCGTGTTCCGGATCCCGGACATCCCCACCTTCCTGGAAGGCCACTGGCCCGTGTTCGGGCGGCCGTTCCCGGTCTACAACGCCTTCATTATCGCCGCCGGGATCGTGGTGGGGATCGTCCTGTGGCTCGGGTTCGAGCGGACCTGGTGGGGGCGAACGGTGCGGGCGACCGCCTCGGACCGGGAGATGGCGAACGCCATCGGCGTCAACGTCCCCCGGGTCTTCAGCGGGGTGTTCATGCTGGGCGCGATGCTGGCCGCCCTGGGGGGCGCGCTGGGGACGCCGGTGCGGGTGGTGTCTCCCGGCCTGGGCGCGGCCATGATCATCCAGGCCTTCGTCATCACGGTCATCGGCGGCCTGGGGAACCTGAAGGGGGCCTTCGTGGGCTCCCTGATCGTCGGGGTGCTGAGCGCCTACGGGACGCTGCTCTTCCCCGTATTCGAGCTGGCGCTGATCTACCTGATCATGGCGGTCGTCCTGCTGGTGCGGCCGCAGGGCCTCTTCGCGAGGTAACGGATGGACGTGGGACCGGTCGCGTCGGCAGGTCGCCCGCGCATCCTCACGCCGGGGCGGTCCGCCATCGGCGGACTGATCCTGGCCCTCCTGCTCCTGCCCCTGGTGGGCGGACAGTACGCGCAATACGTGGCGATCCAGGTGCTCATCCTCTCCCTGTTCGCGCTGGGCTTCAACATCCTCTTCGGGTACACGGGGCTGCTCTCCTTCGGCCAGGCGGGCTTCTACGCCGTGGGGGCGTATGGGTGCGCCAAGCTGCTCCTGCTGAAGCCTTCACTTTTGTTCGGCGTTATCGGTGGCACCCTGCTGGCGGGCGCGGCGGCGCTGGTGCTGGGGGTCCTCTGCATCCGGCACACCCGCATCTACTTCTCCATGCTCACCCTGGCCTTCGGCATGATGATCTTCTCCATGGCCCTGAAGTGGCGGGACTTCACGGGGGGCGATGACGGTTTGGTGGGGATCCCGCGCGCCCCTCTGGAGATCCCGGGCCTCGTGAGCGTCAGCATGGCCAGCATGGGCCGGTACTATTACTTCGTCCTGGTGGTGTCCCTGCTGGCGATCGGCATCGCGTATCGGCTGGTGCATTCCCCCCTGGGCCTCACGTTCCAGGGGATCCTGGACAGCGAGGGCCGCATGGCCTTCACGGGCGTCTCGGTGCGGGCCTATCGCCTCATCGCCTTCGTCATCGCCGGCCTGTACGCGGGCCTGGCCGGGGCGCTGTTGCCCGCCCTGGAAAACACCGTCACGCCCCCGGTGGCCCACTGGACCACCTCGGCCGATCCGGTCCTGGCGACGCTCCTGGGCGGGATCCAGGCCTTCGCCGGGCCGATCGTGGGGGCCTTCCTGTTTTTCATGATCAAGGACATCATCGTGCGGTTCACCGAGTACTGGCTCATCTGGCTCGGCATCATCGTGGTGGTGCTGGTGATGGGCTTCCGGGGCGGGGTGGTGAGTCTCGCCACGGCGAGATGGCGCGCGCTCCGGCCAGGTCGGGAGGGGACGTGACGGAGTACCTGCTGGAGACGAAGGGTCTTCGCAAGACCTTCGGGCGCCTGACGGCGGTGGCCGGCGTGGGCCTCGAGCTCACGGAGGGCACCCTCACCGCCATCATCGGTCCCAACGGCGCGGGCAAGACCACCCTCATCAACCTCCTCACGGGGTTGCTCACCCCGGACACGGGGACGGTTCATTTCAAGGGCGAGGACATCACGCGCGTGCCCTCTCACGGACGGGTCCGACGGGGTCTCTCCCGCTCGTTCCAGATCATGAATATCTTCCCGAACCTGACGGTTCGCCAGAACCTGCTGCTGCCGGCCCTGGCCCGGCGCGGGAGGAATCTTCACGCCCTGGCCCGGCTGGAGGAGGAGACGGGGGCGAACGCCGAAGCCGAGGAACTCCTGCGGGAGATCGGCCTGTGGGACCACCGGGACGTGCGGGCCGGCGCCCTCTCCCACGGCGACCAACGTCTGCTGGAGCTGGGGATCGCCGTGGGGACCCGGCCCGAGCTGTGCTTCCTGGATGAGCCCTGTGCGGGGATGAACCCCATCGAGCGGCAGACGGTCCTGGGGCTCATGCGAAAGCTGTCCGGCCAGCGGCGGACGACCTTCGTGATCGTCGAGCACGACATGGACGTCGTCTTCTCCCTCGCCGAGCGGATCATCGTCATGAACCACGGGGAGGTCCTGGCCGATGGCACCCCGGCCGAGATCCGGGAGAACCGCGTCGTGCGCGAGACCTACCTGGGAGCCGAGGTGTAGCCGTGGTCCTGCGGGTGCGAAATCTGGTGGCGGGCTATGGGCAGAGCCTGGTGATCCACGGCGTGTCGCTGGCCGTGGACCGCGGGGAGATCGCGTGTCTCCTGGGGAGAAACGGCGCCGGCAAGACTACGACACTCCGGACCATCATGGGACTGACGCCGCCGCGGTCCGGGACCGTCACGTTCCGGGACGCGGAGATCCAGGGGAACGCCCCCTTCCGGATCGCGCGGCTTGGCATCGGATTCGTCCCCGATGATCGGCGGATCTTTCCGGACCTCACGGTCCTGGAGAATCTGGAGCTGGCCCGCCGCGTCGCGGGACGCTCCGATCGCTGGACGGTCCAGCGCGTGTGCGAGCTGTTCCCCGTCCTGGAAGGGCTGCTCCAGCACAAGGGGAACCACCTGAGCGGCGGGGAGCAGAAGATGCTGGCCATCGGGCGGGCCCTGATGCAGGACCCGGAGCTCCTGCTCCTGGACGAGCCCATCGAGGGGCTGGCCCCGCTGGTCGTCACGCACCTGGGAGAGGCCCTGCGGCAGATCCGCGAGGCCGGCGTGACCATCCTATTGGCGGACCAGAACGTGAAATTCTGCCGGCGGGTGGCCGACCGGGGCTACATCCTGGAGAAGGGCCTCATCCAGTTCGAGGGGACGATGGCCGCCATCTGGGAGAACGAGGCCATCCTCAGCAAGTACCTGGCGGTGTAGACTTCCTGCCCCACCTTCCCCGAAGAATCCGAAGTCCTCCCTCTTCAAATCACGCACTTACCCTCAAATAGGTGTCCGGTATCAATTTGTCCGGTACCAATTTGTTCAAGACGGCTGGTATCCGCCCAGACAACCTCCTCGCATCGATCCAGACCTCCCCCCGTTCGTGCCATTCCCCTTGACTTCGCGTCGCGCCGCTGGTAGCGTGCCGCCTCGTGAGCAGGATTTGGGCAGTGTCGCCCTTGGAGAGGCCCTCACCGGCTCTCCCCGCGCCCGTTCCTGGCCGCTCTCCTCGCCCAGCCGCTGACCTGCGGTTTCCAACTTCCTATTGGGGTTGGGGACTACGGCCTCAGCTTCCGCAGTTACACCGGCCATTGGGAGCAGATGCCGTTCGTCGGGGATCTCCTTCACCTGGCTCACGATCTCGTCACCGTCCTTGGCCCCCTACCTTGAACGGCCGGACTTTTCCGACAGGAAAAGCGGGTCGGACCACTAGGACCTAAGGGCAGTCCTTGCCGAGGCAAAACGCCATTTCTTTGAGACTCGTCTGTGGGACGCCGGCGACCTGGTTGCTGCCGTCCTCGAGCATTACGAGCAGTTCCCCGCGGAGCTCAAGGCAGAGCTCCCATTGAAGCGCGTCTGGGCGCTGGTGCCAAAGGGGGCTGAGTAGATGTCTAGCTGGGCCCGCTGTTGTGGGCCGGTGGGCCGTCTCGCGGGTGTCGTCCTTTGCTGCTCAGTAACCCTCTCGGCCGGATGTGCACCCTTGCCTGGCCTAAAGTACGTCGGCGCCCACGCTAACGAAGAGCGCGAGTCAGAGAAGAACACGACGACAATCAATATCGATGTGACCTCTCCTCGCGATCACAATTATTTCATTGGTCTCGCCTTATCCGGAGGTGGTAGTCGCGCAGCAAACTTTTCTGCCAGTGTCATGTGGGAGCTGCACAAACTTGGAGTTCTTAAACACGTTCAGTACATTTCCGCGGTATCAGGAAGCACTCTCCCGGCCGCGTACTACGTGCTTTTTCGGGAAGATGATCGAAAGTGGAATCCAGAGGCTCTCCAGAAGGTAATGTCGCAGTCGTTCGAGAGCTGGGCGGTGTTATACGCTCTCAACCCGCTTCGTTGGCCCAAGTTTTTGTCTGCGTATGACCGCACTAACGTGCTTGCCGAGGTCTTCGGCGACCGCGTGGTTGACAACAAGACGTTTGGGGAGATCCCCCGCGACGGGCCGTTGCTCTTGCTTAACGCAACCGACGCCATTCATGGACGGAGGTTCACATTCACCGACCAGTCGTTTGACGCGATCAGGTCGGATTTGAGTAGCTTGCCAGTAGCTGTCGGAATGGCGGCATCAGCTGCGTTCCCTGGGGCGCTTCGTTACGTCACGCTGCGGAACTTCCGGCTGCGGAACTTCCAGGAACTACAGCCCCCCTTGGGATGGGACCCTTT
>METI01000177.1:3283-51216 GCA_001771285.1 candidate division NC10 bacterium RIFCSPLOWO2_12_FULL_66_18 | reverse complement strand
CATCTTGGAGCCCTCGAGGGTGAGGATATCCCCGCTCCGAATGTCCGCGTGAAGCTCGGCAAGATACCAGCCCGGGCCCAGCATTACGGTGAAGGTCTCTCCGCTGGTTTCCAAGCGTAGGGTCGAAGGGCCGCCTCGAGAGACGATATTCACCTGGGTCACCGTCCCGATCACCTGGATAACTGTGTTCCGGTCGTAGCCCGGATTGACGGGAGACCCCCCCCACCAAGCCTGGGCCGCGACCGCGGCGGGGACCGCCAGCATCACCCCTGCGAGGGAACCGGCCAAGAGAAATGTCGCGACGTGCGGATGGGGCAAGTGCGCGCGCGGGGTGTGGCACCGGATCCAGGAGATCGCATGGTGCATCCCTTCTCCAATCCGCAGCAGGAGACCGAGGAGGAGCCCTATGCAGATGACCCCCCAGACGAGCCATTCGATCAAGGTGCCCATCATCAACAACAGCCCCGCCAACATGACCCTCTCCGTTCTCACGGTGTTGGAAAACTTTAATCGCGCCGGAGGGGAGATCAGCCTCCCCTCCGGCGATTTTCGCGGTTACCAGCGAGGACCGTATCCCATGCGAGGGCCAAATCCCATCCCAGGGCCGAAGCCGCGGCCAGCACCGAAACCAGGACCAAACCCCGGACCCATCCCGGGCCCGAAGGCCGGGAGCTGCGCCCGCTGCTCAGGCGTCAGGACCTCGGCCACTGCGGTTCGCGCCGCCAGCGCCTTCTCCTGCATCTGGGCCTGAAGGGCCGCGATCTCCTTCTGCTTCGCCGCGATCTTGGGCTGGTCCAGAGTCGGCTCCCGGAACAGCGCCTGGAGTTCTGCCCGCTTCGCGAACATCTCCGACCGGACCTTGGCCATCTCAGCGTACCGATCGCTCTGGACCTTCTGGATCTTTGCGATCTGATCTTGGCTGAGATTGGCCACTGCCGATCCCGGGCCATACCCAGGGCCGAAGCCGCGGCCCCATCCTGGGCCCCACGCAAAGGCCGCCGAGGCCGTCAACGCCAGAGCCCCCACCAACCCGAGCGCCACCATCGTGCGTTTCATTGTTGTATTCCTCCTTCCGCAATTTGCGGTCTTGGGTTCGGCCAGAGAAATGAGCAGGGTCCGTGCCACCGTCGCAAGCTGGGGGCTGCGCTGATTGGCGATTCGAAATCAGGCCACGGTTACAGGGGGTTAGACGGAACGCCGACCGGGGGAGAGCATGACGGACAGGCAGGGGGTGACCATCAGGGGCTGCGGATCTCGCACTCGCTACTGCGGATTCAGCACGAGGGGTCAGGAAGCTATTCGTCCTCTTCCTGTTCGGCGGAGATCCCGTATGCCTTCAAGCGGGTATAGAGGGTTCGGAGGCCGATGCCAAGCTGCTTGGCCGCCTCTCGCCGGTTGCCCTGGCAGGCGGCCAGTGCGGACAGGATGGCGTCACGCTCCAATTCCTTGAGGGTGCTCGGCGTCGCCGCAGGTGGTGCAGCGGGAGGCGACGCAAGGGATAGATGGGCCGGTCCGATGCGGTCCTCACGACAAAGGATCGTGGCCCGCTCGACCACGTTCTGGAGTTCGCGGATGTTGCCGGGCCATCCATACTCCTGGAGGAGTTGTCCCGCCTCTTCGGTAAAGCCGGTGATGCGTTTGGCCAGACGGCGGCTCACCTGCTGCAGGACATGCGCTGCCAGTGGCAGGATGTCGGCGGGGCGCTCGCGGAGGGGCGGCAAGGCAATCGGAAACACGCTGAGGCGGTAGTACAGGTCGTCGCGGAACTGCTTCCCGGCTACCATTTGCTGGAGGTCTCGGTTGGTTGCCGCGATCACCCGGATGTCAACAGTCACGGTCTTCGTTCCGCCGACCCGTTCGAGAGTTCTCTCCTGGAGTACGCGGAGCAGCTTGGCCTGGAGGGCCGGGCTCATCTCGCCGACCTCGTCCAGGAGTAGGGTCCCCCCATGGGCCAACTCGAAGCGGCCGCGACGCTGGGCCACGGCCCCGGTGAATGCCCCCTTCTCGTGACCAAACAGCTCGCTCTCCAGCAGCGTCTCGGCCAAGGCGGCACAGTTGACCGCGACAAAGGCCTGATCCGCCCGGGGGCTCAAGTGATGGATCAGCCGGGCGACCAGTTCCTTCCCGGTCCCGGTCTCGCCTGTCAACAGCACGGTGGAGTCGGCCGGAGCCACGGAGCGGGCCAAGTCCAGGGCCGCCTGCATCTTCGGGTCGCCAGCGATGATCTCTCCGAAGGGAAAGACAGCCTCGGTCGCCTGCCGAAGGGTAGCCGCTTCGTCCGCCACGCGCCGTTCCTCCAGTACCCTCCGGACGGCCAGGCGTAGCTCATCCGGGTTGGCCAGCGGCTTCAGCAGGTAATGGGCTGCCCCCTTGCGCATCGCCTCGACGGCACCTTCCACGGTCCCGAACGCGGTCAGGAGGATCACCGCAGTCTCGGGATCGTCTCGCCGCACCGCCTCCAGGACCTCCAGGCCGGAGATCCCGGGCATCTTCAGGTCGGTGATGATCAGATGGTAGTGACGCTTGGCGACGAGCTGGAGTGCCTCCTCGCCGCTGGCTGCCGCCGTCACATCGTGTCCCTCGTCTCTTAGCACCGACGTGACCAGGAGGCGCATGGCCGCCTCGTCGTCCACCACAAGAATGCTGGCCTTCCCCTTAGCCATCGGTGGGTGCCTCCTGCGGGAGTGTCACTTCGATCGCCGTGCCCTCCTGCCCGGTGCGGGAGACTCGGATCGTCCCGCCGTGCGCCTCGACGATCTGCCGGCAGATGGCGAGACCCAGGCCGGTCCCCTTGGTCCGCGTCGTGTAGAATGGCTCGAAGATCCGCGGCAGGTCCGCCTCGGGAATTCCTGGCCCCGTGTCCTCCACGCTGATCTCGACCCACTGCCCAGTGGGCGTCGGAAAGCGTGATGCATACAGAGCGGCCTTTTCCCCGGTCGCCGGCTCCTGAACCCGGGCCGTGATCGTGAGTGCACCGCCGTTCGGCATCGCCTGAAGGGCGTTAAGCACAAGGTTGCCGAAGAGCTGCTTCATCTGCTCCGGGTCGGCTATTACCTTGGAGAGCACATCGCTCATCTCCAGGCGGACCTTCACTCCAGCGGCGTCCGCTGCCGGGTGTGCGAGGGCTATGGCCTCGCGAAGCGCGGCCGAAAGGTTCGTCGGCTGGAGTTCCGGTGGCCGGGGCCGCGCATACGTGAGGAGATCGTTCACCAAGCGCTCCAGCCGGGTGGCCTCAGTGGCGATCGTCTGCGTCATCTCCGTCTGGGTCGCGTCGCTTGCCCGCTTCTCCCCCAGGAACTGGGCGAGCCCCTTGATGGCCCCCAGGGGGTTCCGGATCTCGTGGGCGAGTACGGCCGCCATCCCGCCCAACGCCGCCAACCGCTCCTGCCGGGCTGCTTCCTCCTGGAGGGTGAGGTAGCGCCGGAGGGTGCGGATCTGCCAGGCGCTGAGACCCAGCAGGACCAGGACGAGGACGCCGACGAATATCACTTGGGCCTGAGCCTGGTGGACGATCTGGCGCGCGGGCGCAGAGTGGAGGGCGAGGCGGAGGATGCGGAACCGAGGCTGATTGGCGTCTGTTTTCGCGCCGGGCCCTCCGGACGGGACATGGAAGGGCATGGTCAGCTCGTAGACCTCTTCCCCGGTCCCCAGGATCACCATCCTGCCAATGAGTTGCCCTGTCTCTCGGACACTCAGGAAGGCCGCGTCCTCCAGCGGGGCTCCAACCAAGCGGGGGTTCGTGTGCGCCAGGACCGTCCCATCCCGATCAATGATGGCAACGAAGGCGACCTCCCGCCGGTGCTGCTCGGTCACCTGCCCCTGAAGTGCGGGGCCCTCCCACGCGCTCCGAGCCCGCGCCTCCGCTGCCAGCTCCAGACTGATGCTCACCCCCTGGTTCCGCAGCGTCTCCTCCGCCACTCGGACCGCAGTACGGTAGTTCAAAAGCGTCACCGCAAGAAGGCCAAGCGACAACAGCAAAACGGCGGCCAACAAGCTTCGTACTGGCGGCCGAGCCCGTGGCACTTTCCGAGGTGGATTCGACATGGAGGATGCCCCTTGCGACTGTCTCGTAGGTAACCGGCGTCATTCTACAGCAACCTGAGAAGAAACCGCCAGGGCTGACTGCAGCAAGTCTGACAGGAAGGAGCTCCCCTCGGCGTTCCTTTGGAGCAAATTTTGGAATGGATCAGGGCGTGAGAGGCGAGGACGTGGGAGGAGCGGGGAGGTTGCTCCAGGCGGCCGCACCGGTCTCCTACCGCGACCTCTGTAAGGCATGCTTGTGGCTTGGCCTCACGGCCTACGGGGGGCCGGCCATGGTGGGCCACGTCCGGGACGTGGTGGTGGAGCGGCGGCGCTGGATCGGCGCCACGGAGTTTGCGGAGGGCCTGGCCCTCTGTCAACTGATAGCTGACCCCGCCCCTCATTCGATGCGCGTCGCCGGGATAGGGGGCGATCGCCAATCTCCCCAAAAAACCTACAGAATCCGGCAATTCGGGCGGGCTCCGCTCCCTCATTTCCCCTTGACAGGGGTGGGACCCCATGTTAGAAAACCGCCAACCTTGTTGCGGTGTTCACGAGGTTCGCGTAGCCCTGCTTCAGGGCTTTTTTTGTGAATGAGAAGGGCTCGCAAACCACAGCCTCTCTAAACCTGTCTCGCCTCCGCGATCTGCTCACCGCCCATCTTTACGATTCAGGGGAGGAGGCCCCATGGCGGCGGATTATGCCTATGTCGGCTTTTTCCTGGTCGTCGGCGTCCTGTTCGTCATTCTGAACATCGAGGTCCTCTCCAGGATCATCCGTCCGCATAACCCCAACCCCCAAAAGCTCACCACCTATGAATGCGGGGAAGAGCCGATCGGCATCGGCTGGATCCGATTCCACGTTCGGTACTATCTGTATGCCCTGGTGTACATCGTGTTCGCGGTCGAAACGGTGTTCCTGTTTCCGTGGGCCATCGTCTTCCGGGAGCTGGGCATGTTCGCCTTCCTGGAGATGATGGTCTTCATCGGGATCCTGCTGGTGGGCCTGGCCTACGCCTGGAAGAAGGGGGCCCTGGAGTGGGCCTAGCTGGCAACTTGGCACCCAGGCGATCTGGCACTCTGGCACTCTGGCAACCGGGAACTCCTGAGTGCCGAAGTGCCTGAGTGCCCGATTGCCGTGGTTTGAAGAGATGACGCCCGAAGAGATTCTGGGTCAACTCAAGCAGAAGATCGGCGATGCCATCACCCAGAGCGAGGTGAAGGGCATCGAGGTCCGGCTCACGGTCAAGCCGGAGCAGAGCTGGGAGGTCTGCCGCCTCGTGCGGGACATCGGCTTCGAGTACCTGAACTGCATCAGCGGGGCCGATTGGATGACCCACCTCGAGGTGGTCTACGACCTGTCCTCGCTCCAGCATCTCAACAAGGTGCACCTCCGCGTGCCGGTGGACCGTGACAATTCCGTGGTCCGGACCGTGACCGACATCTGGCGCGGCGCCAACTGGCACGAGCGGGAATGCTACGATCTGTTCGGGGTTCGCTTCGACGGGCACCCGGATCTGCGGCGCATCCTGCTGCCGGAGGACTGGGTGGGCTACCCCCTGCGCAAGGATTACACCGACGAGCGCCTCGTGCCCTATACGGAGTACGGCATGGAGGAGAAGCTCGCCAAGGCCGAGGGGGAGAAGGCCGCGCCCAAGGACGCCAAGTCCCTCCAGCCCCCGGCGCCGGCAAAGCCGGCGACAGCGTAGTGGGGATTTGCGATTGGTGATTGACGATTTACGATTGATCCGGTCAATCGGCAATCCACAATCCACAATCGAAAATCGAGAGTAGGCGGGGGTGCAGATTTGCGATTGGTGATTGACGATTTACGATTGATCCGGGCAATCGGCAATCCACAATCCACAATCGAAAATCGACGGGGAATACGGTGATCTGACATGGACAGGCCAATACCCATCGGCACGACGGTCGTGATGGAGCGGACCGGCGAGACCATGGAGGAGATGTACGTCAACATGGGGCCGCAGCACCCCTCCACCCACGGGGTGCTCCGCCTCATGCTGAAGCTGGACGGGGAGTACATCATCGACTGCATCCCCTACATCGGGTACCTCCACCGGTGCCACGAGAAGATCGGCGAGAACCGGAACTACACCCAGATCATTCCCTACACCGACCGCCTGGACTACCTGGCGTCCATGAGCATGAATTTCGGCTACGTGCTGGCGGTCGAGCGGCTCATGGGCCAGAAGATCCCGGAGCGGGCGGAGTACATGCGGGTCATCCTGGCGGAGCTCCAGCGGATCGCCAGCCACCTGATCTGGTTGGGGACCTTCGGCCTGGACCTGGGGAACTTCACCATCTTCATGTACTGCTTCCGCGAGCGGGAGATGATCCTGGACCTGTTCGAGTCGGTGACCGGGCAGCGGTTGAACTACAGCTTCTACCGGATCGGCGGGATGCCCATGGACTTTCCGGAGACCTTCCTGACCGACTGCCAGGTCTTCCTCACGTGGTTCAAGCCGCGCCTGCCCGAGTACGACGCCATCATGACCGACAACATCCTCTTCCAGAAGCGGGTGCAGGGCGTCGGGATCAGCCCCCCGCAGGTGGCGGTGGACTACGGCCTGAGCGGGCCGATGCTCCGGGCCTGCGGCATCAAGTGGGACCTGCGCCGGAACGACCCCTACTCGATTTATGACCGCTTCGAGTTCGACATCCCGGTCTTCGACACCTGCGACGTCTGGGCCCGCTACATGGTCCGGCGGAAAGAGATGGAGGAGAGCGTCAAGATCGTGGAGCAGGCCCTGGCCCAGTTGCCGCCGGGCGAGGTCATGGCCAAGATGCCCAAGACCATCAAGCCGCCCGCGGGCCAGATCTACTCCCGGGCGGAGAGCCCCCGAGGGGAGATCGGCTTCTACATCATCAGCGACGGTTCGCCCAAGCCCTACCGGTACAAGGTGCGGTCCCCGGCCTACGTCAACCTGAGCGCGCTGCCGGAGATGCTCAAGGGGTGCCTGGTGGCGGATTGCGTGGCGGTGCTGGGGAGCGTGGACATCGTCCTGGGCGAGGTGGATCGGTGAGGCCGGAGGGGGATCATTTCCCGGGCCCGCCGGCACAGTGTGACCTGCCATGATGACCTTTGCCAGTCTGGTCGAGCGCTTCTACGCGGCCATGGCGGCCTGGGGCATTCCCTGGATCGTCCCCACGCTGATCGTGATGGTGATCGTGGTCAGCGTCGTGCTCGCCTACATCTCCGTGGCCGCCATGTTCATGATCTGGTGGGAGCGCAAGATCAGCGCCCACATCCAGGTGCGGTACGGCCCCATGCGGGTGGGCGGCTGGCACGGCTGGGCCCAGAGCATCGCGGACGGCATCAAGCTGCTCCTCAAGGAGGATCTCATCCCCGCGGGCGCCGACAAGGTGGTCTTCGTCCTGGCCCCCATGGTCGTGTTCGGAGCCACCGTGGCCGCCTACGTCACCATCCCCTGGGCGCCGGGCCTCATCGTCCGGGACCTCAACATCGGCATCCTGTACATGGTCTCCATCTCGTCGCTGGTGGTGGTGGGGATCATCATGGCCGGCTGGTCTTCGAACAACAAATACGCGACCCTCGGCGCCCTGCGCTCCGCCGCGCAGGCAGTGAGCTACGAGGTGCCCCTGGTCCTGTCCCTGCTGGGCCCGGTGATGATCGCCGGGACCATGAGCATGGGGAAGCTGGTGGAGGCGCAGTCCGGCCGCTGGTTCGGCGTCCTGCCGGGGTGGTTCGTCTTCCCTCAGATCGTGGCCTTCCTCATCTACTTCACCTGCGCCCTGGCGGAGTGCAACCGCCTGCCCTTCGACATCCCGGAGGCGGAGTCGGAGCTGGTCGCCGGGTTCCACGTCGAGTACAGCGGCATGCGCTTTGCGATGTTCTTCCTGGCGGAGTACGCAAACATGTTCGTGGTGTCGGCCATTGCCACCACCGTGTTCCTGGGCGGCTGGCACGGCCCCTGGATCCCGCTGCCGGGCCTCCCCCGGGAGGTGGCCCACGGCCTCTTCGGCCTGGTCTGGTTCCAGGTGAAGTGCTACTTCCTGATCTTCGTCATGATGTGGCTGCGGTGGACCCTGGCCCGGCTGCGCGTGGACCAGCTCATGGCGTTCGCCTGGAAGGTGCTCCTGCCCATCTCCTTTGCCAACCTGATCGTCACGGGACTGGTTCTGGTCCTGGGGAAACAAGCCCTCCTCTACGTGGGCGGGATCGCGATCCTGCTCCTCGCCGCCATCCTGCTGGCGGCTCGGCCCGCGGCCAGGACGGTGCGGGTCGGGGAGAGAACGTAGGCAGCCGCAGGCGGGGTGGATGAGGCGGCGATGACGCTCAAGCTCGGCATCTTCTACTTCCTGGCGGCGTTCACGGTGTGGGCGGCGGCCGTGGTGGTCCTGGGGAAGAATATCGTGCGGGCGGCCGTGGCGCTGATCTTCGGCTTCTGCGGCATGGCCGCCCTGTACGTTTTGCTGGACGCCGAATTCCTCGCGGCGGTCCAGGTCCTCATCTACGTCGGTGGGATCACGATCCTGCTGCTCTTCGCCATCATGCTGACCAGCCGGATCGGAGCGACGACGGCCCGGGTGGTGAACGACCAGGTCATCCTGAGCGCCATGGCGGCGGTCGGCCTGCTGGTCGGCCTGATCTACGCGTCCACTTCCGGGATTCCCGCGATGTCAGGGCCGCCACGCCTGCCCGAGACCACACCGTTCCTCGGCCGGGCCCTCTTGACCACCTACGCGCTGCCCTTCGAGGCGGTGTCCGTCCTGCTGCTGGCGGCGATGGTGGGGGCCATCATCCTCGCAAGGAAAGAGTAGAGCCGCGAGCCGAGAGCCGAGAGCGGAGGAGCAGAGGCGCGCCATGATCCCGTTGAGCCATTACCTGATCCTGGGGGGGATCATCTTCAGCCTGGGGGTGTTCGGGGCGCTGACCCGGCGGAACGCCATCGCCATCCTCATGTCCATCGAGCTGATGCTGAACGGCGTCAACCTCAACTTCATCGCCTTCGCCCGGTACTTGCCCCAGACGATGCTCCAGGGGCAGGTCTTTGCCATCTTCGTCATCACGGTGGCGGCGGCCGAGGCGGTCGTGGGCCTGGCCATCGTCCTGGGCCTGTACCGCAACTTCAAGACCGTGAACGTGGACGAAATAAACTTGATGAAGTGGTGATGGAGAGCCGAGAGCGGAGAGCCGAGAAAGGCGAATCGTGAACCGTGAGGCGTAAGGCGTGAGGGGAGGTAACCACGGTCTTCGCCTGACGCCTCACGGTTCCTCAGGATGAGCGTATGTTGAAACTGATCTGGCTGGTACCGACCCTCCCCCTGGTCGGTGTGGTCATCAACGGAATCTTCGGACGGTGGGTCCGGGAGCGCGCCCACCTGCTGGCGGTGGGGACGACCGGGCTCTCCTTCCTGATTGCCCTGGGGATCTTCCTCCAGGTCCTGACCGGGCGGACGCTCAACTGGGATGTCTACTCGTGGGTCCCGGTGGGGGACTTCCATGCCACCGTGGGGTTCCAGGTGGATCCCCTCTCGGCCGTGATGATGCTGGTGGTCACCTTCGTGGGGTTCCTCATCCACGTCTACTCCATCGGCTATATGCATGGTGACCCCGGGTACGCCCGGTTCTTCACCTACATGAACCTGTTCATGGGCTCCATGCTCATCCTGGTCCTGGCGAACAACTACCTGTTCATGTTCCTGGGGTGGGAGGGGGTCGGACTCTGCTCGTACCTGCTCATCGGGTTCTGGTACCAGAAGCAGTCGGCATCGGATGCCGGAAAGAAGGCCTTCGTGGTCAACCGGATCGGCGACGCCGGATTCCTGCTGGGCGTGTTCCTGATCTGGCGGACCTTCGGGTCGCTGCACTACGCCGAGATCTTCCCCCAGGTGGCGGAACTGCACGAGATCCTGGCCCAGCCCTCCATCTTCGGACTGAGCCTGGTCACCTGGATGACCCTCCTGCTCTTCACCGGCGCCGTGGGCAAGTCGGCCCAGCTCCCGCTGTACGTCTGGCTGCCCGATGCCATGGAGGGGCCGACGCCCGTCTCGGCGCTGATCCACGCCGCCACCATGGTGACCGCTGGCGTGTACATGGTTGCCCGATCCAGCGCCCTGTTCGACGCGGCGCCGGTCAGCATGACCGTGGTGGCCACGGTGGGGGCGCTGACGGCAGTGTTTGCTGCCACGATTGCCCTGGTCCAGAACGACATCAAGCGGGTGGTGGCCTACTCGACCATCTCGCAGCTCGGGTACATGTTCCTGGGGGCCGGAGTCGGGGCCTACGCCAGCGCCATCTTCCACCTGGCGACCCACGCCTTCTTCAAGGCGCTTCTGTTCCTGGGCTCCGGCTCGGTGATCCACGGCCTTGGCGGGGAGCAGGACATCCGGAAGATGGGCGGCCTGCGGAAGCACATGCCTATCACGGCCTATACCTTCCTGTTGGCCGCGCTGGCCAACGCGGGCATCTTCCCCCTGGCGGGGTTCTGGTCCAAGGACCAGATCCTGCATGCCGCCATCGCCTCGGGCCACGTCTGGCTCTGGGCCCTGGGGGCGGCGGGGGCGTTCGGCACGGCGTTCTACATGTTCCGCCTCTACTTCGTCACCTTCGAGGGGGAATCCCGCGTGGATCCCCACGTGGCGCACCACATTCACGAGTCGCCCCGCGTGATGGCGGTCCCGCTGATGATCCTGGCGATCTTTGCCTTGGGGGCCGGACTCTTCGGCACCTCGCCGGAGCACAGCCCGTATTACACCTTCGTGAACCCGGTGTTCCGGGCCGCCGGTGAGGGGGCAGGACACCAGGGGCCGTCCGAATTCACCATGGCGCTGGTCTCGGTCGCCATCGCGGCCGCCGGGATCGCGCTGGCCTACCAGATGTACCTGCGCCGGCGGGAGCTGGCGGACCGGATGGCGGAGCGGTTCCGGGGGGGGTACACCCTCCTCCTCAACAAGTACTGGGTGGACGAGATCTACAACGCCGTCTTCGTGGACTTCGGGAAGTGGCTGTGTCACCGCTTGTGGTTGGTGGACGCCAAGGGGGTGGACGGCGCCGTGAACGGCACGAGCTGGCTGACGGTTCTCGCGAGCCATCTCTCGGCGCGATTCGACTTCCGCGGGGTGGACGGCCTGGTGAATGCCATTGCCGACTTGATCCAGGGAGGGAGCCAGGCCTTCAAGCGCCTCCAGACGGGCGTGATTCAGAACTACCTCCTGGCCATGGCCATGGGCATTTTTGTCATCGTCTCCCTCTACTTCTTCTTCTAGAGGTGAGGTTGCGCAGTCTGAGCACGCAAGGAGCGGCCGTATGACCGAGCAGGGGAACATCCTCGGATTTCCGATCCTGTCGCTCATCACCTTCCTGCCGGTGGTGGGGGTGATCCTGTTGCTCCTGGTGGGACGGGAGCGGGTCCGGGTCATCCGCAACCTGGCCTTCCTCTTCTCCCTGGGCAGCTTCGCGGCCTCGCTCCTCCTGCCGTTGTACTACGACCGGTCCACGGCGGCCGTGCAATTCGTGGAGCGGCTACACTGGATCCCCACCATCGGGGTGACCTACTTCTTCGGACTGGATGGGATCAGCCTGTGGCTGGTGATGCTCACCACGTTCCTGTCACCCATCGCCGTCCTGTGCTCCTACGAGTCCATCAAGCACCGGACGAAGGAATTCTATATCTTCCTCCTCATCCTGGAGACCGGGATGCTGGGGGTCTTCGTGGCCCTGGACTTCTTCCTCTTCTACGTGTTCTGGGAGGTCATGCTGGTCCCCATGTACTTCCTCATCGGGGTCTGGGGCAGCGACCGGCGCCTCTATTCGGCCATCAAGTTCTTCCTGTACACGCTGTTCGGCAGCGTCATCATGCTGCTGGGGATCCTGGCGGTGTACTTCTACGCTGGGGGCCAGACCGGGCGGTACACCTTCGACGTCCTCCAGCTGATGCGGGTCGCCTATCCCAACGCGCCGGTCATCAACTTCCTGGGGGTGGCGCTCTCCTTCCAGGACCTGGTATGGCTGGCCTTCGCCCTCTCCTTCGCCATCAAGGTCCCCATGTTCCCGTTCCACACCTGGTTGCCCGACGCCCACACCGACGCCCCCACGGCCGGCTCGGTGATCCTGGCGGGCGTCCTGCTGAAGATGGGGGCCTACGGGTTCCTGCGCTTCAACCTGCCCATGTTCCCCGAGGCCAGCCAGCACTTCGTGCCGCTCATCTTCGTCCTGTCCATCATCGCCATCATCTATGGGGCCATGGTCTGCATGGTCCAGCCGGACATGAAGCGGCTGATCGCCTACAGCTCTGTCAGCCACATGGGCTTCGTCATGCTCGGGATGTTCGCCTTCAATCCCCAGGGCGTCCAGGGCAGCCTCCTGCAGATGATCAACCACGGGCTGTCCACGGGAGGGCTGTTCCTGGTCGTGGGCCTGATCTATGACCGCCGGCACACCCGGCTGATCTCGGAGCTGGGCGGGATCTCCCGGCCGATGCCGGTCTTCGCGACCCTCTTCGCCATCATCATGTTCGCATCCATGGGGCTGCCGGGGCTGAACGGCTTCATCGGCGAGTTCCTGATCCTCCTCGGGGCGTTCCAGGTCCGGTGGTGGTGGGGCGCCTTCGCCGTGACCGGGATCATCCTGGGCGCCGCCTACATGCTGTGGCTCTACCAGCGGACCATGTTCGGCGAGGTCACCAAGGAGGAAAACAAGAGCCTGCCCGACCTGGACGCCCGCGAGATGGCGACGCTCCTGCCCATCATCGCCTTCTGCTTCTGGATCGGCCTGTACCCGGCGCCGTTCCTCAAGGCCATGGAAGCCTCGGTGGCCAACGTGATCCAGACCGTGGAAAAGGGCGCGGCCGGGAAGGCGGTCGGGGCGAAGCAGGCGGCGGCAACTGGGCAAGTCGGTAACCCGGCGCACCCAGGGGGTACCCGGCAATCTGGCAATCCGGCGATCGGGCAGTCTGGCAACCAGGAACCCCAAATTGCCCAATCGCCGGATCGCCAAATTGCCATTCTCGGCTCGCGTCTCTCGGCCACCCACGCTGCCGCGCGGGTACCCGGCTCTGTGGTGGCCCGATGACCCCACTGGTCAATCTGGCGGATCTGGCCCTGGCGGCGCCCGAGATCGTCATCACGGTCACCGGCCTCCTGGTGCTGCTACTGGATGTCGCCGTGCGCGGCCGGAATCGGGGCTGGCTGGGCGGCGTGAGCGTGGTGGGGGTGACCGTCGCGCTGGGTCTCGTCCTCCGCCAAACGGCCGGCCCGGCGCGATCGCTCGCCTTCAGCGGCCTGCACGTGGTGGACAATTACGCAAACTTCTTCAAGGTGGTGTTCCTCCTCAGCACCATCATCGTCATCCTGCTCTCCGCCCGGACCCTGCAGGAGCAGGGGATGGCCGTGGGTGAGTTCAATGCCCTCCTGCTGTTCGCCACCCTGGGGACCATGCTCATGGCGTCGGCGGTCGATCTCCTCTCGCTCTTCGTCGGGCTGGAAACCATGGCGGTCTCCACGTATGCCCTGTGCGGGTTCCTCAAGGGGGACCAGCGGTGCAACGAGGGGGCCCTCAAGTACCTCCTCATGGGGGTGTTCTCGACGGGGGTGGTCCTCTACGGAATGGTTCTGCTCTACGGATTTGCCGGGAGCACCAACCTGGAGGCCATCGCCCGGGCGATCGGGATGGGGACCTTCAGCAACCCGGCGCTCCTCATGGCCATGGTTCTGCTGGCGGCGGGCTTCGGCTTCAAGATCGCGGCCGTGCCCTTCCACATGTACCTGCCGGACATGTACGAGGGGGCGCCCACGCCCGTGGTGGCTTTCATGGCCGGGGCAGCCGAGTTGGCGGGCCTCGCGGTCCTGGTGCGGGTCTTCCTGTGGGCCCTGCCGGGCCTTCAGGCGGACTGGAGCCTCCTGTTCTGGGTGCTGGCGGTCCTCACCATGACCATCGGGAATCTCGTGGCCATCGCCCAGGCCAACATCAAGCGGATGCTGGCCTACAGCACTATCGCCCACATGGGATACCTCTTGATCGGGCCCGTGGTGGGCAGCCAGCTCGGGGTGGCGGCGGTCCTCTTCTATAGCTTGGTCTATGCTTGCATGACGATCGGAGCCTTCGGGATGGTGATCCTACTCGCCCGCGGGACGGTGCCGGGGGATCAGATCGACGACTTCACCGGCCTGGCCCAGCGGAGCCCGCTGGCCGCCGCCATCATGCTGCTGTTCTTGCTGTCCCTGACGGGCATCCCGCCCACCGCCGGCTTTGTCGGGAAGTTCTACCTGTTCGCCGCTGCGGTGGACGCCGGGTACATCTGGCTGGTGCTCATCGCGGTGATCAACTCCGCCATCTCGCTCTTCTATTACATGCGGGTGGTGATGGTGATGTACATGCGGGACCTGCCCCCGCAGGGGATCGCCCTGAGTCGGTCGCCGGCCCTGTACCTGGCCCTGTTCCTGGCTGCGGCGGTCACGCTGCTCCTCGGCATCTTTCCGGGACCGGTCCTGGAATTCGCAAAGGCCTCCGCGGCAGGGATCGCAGGCTAGCCCCCCCCGCAGGATTGCGGATTTTGGATTTCGGATTGTTGATTTCCCTACAAGTCGGGGGAAGGGCTTGACACCGGGGAGATTCGTGGATAGAAAAGGGAGGCTTTCCCGCCTCCTGGTGCCCCGCGCCTGACCGGGGGCATGGTATGCGAAACGATGAACCCTCGGTCCTCAGGCAGCTCGCCCGGTTAAGCACCATCGGCGTATCCCTGGTGGCCGCCACGGCCATCGGCCTGGCGATCGGATACGGGTTGGATCGTGTGCTCGGCACCCGCCCGTGGCTGACGCTGATGTTCACGCTGTTCGGGATCGCGGCGGGGTTTCTGAACCTGTTCCGGGACGTGGGCATGCTGGGGCGCGGGCGCCGGTAGCCGGAAGGCGTGGCGGGGGCCTGCACACGGATTTCTGCGGAACGTGGGAGTCGCCTCGTGACGGAAGCGGCCGGGAAGACCTCAGGCGGCAAAGGATTCTGGATCGTCCTGGGAATCCTGGTAGTCGGGAATCTGGGGCTGAGCTTCTTCTTCGCCCCGCGCCAGGTCGAGCTCCAGCATGCGCCCGTCGTGCAGTTGCCGAACTTCCTGGTCGTCCTGGGAAAGATTCACCCGGCCTTGACCGTCCCAGGGAAGTGGATGCCGGCGCATGTCACTTTCACCTGGCTGATCATGGGGATCCTGGTGGTGGTGGGGGCGCTGGGGACCCGCGCCCTCCGCCCGGTCCCCGGGCCGCTTCAGAACTTCGTCGAGGTCGTGATCGAGTGGTTTTACGGCCTGCTGGATCAGATGATCGGCCGGCAGGGACGACAGTTCCTCCCCCTGATCGGGACGGCCGGGCTGTTCATCCTGACCAGCAATCTCCTGGGCAACATCCCCGGCTTCCAACCACCCACGGCCAACTGGAACACCACCGTGGCCTTGGCGGTGACCGTGTTCATCTGGTACAACGTTGCCGGTATCCGGAAGCACGGTTTTTTGAACTACCTGAAGCACTTCTGCGGCCCGATATGGTGGTTGGCCCCCATCATGTTCGTCATCGAGTTCATCGGGCACCTCGCACGGCCGGTGTCTCTCTCCATCCGGCTCTTCGGCAACATCTTTGGCGAGGAGAGCGTTATTGTCATCTTGATCTCCCTGGCGTGGCTGGTGATGCCCTATTTGATCTGGCTGGGGATCATGCTGCCCCTGAGCCTGTTCACGGCCATCGTGCAGACCTTCGTCTTTATCATGCTGTCCATGGTGTATATCGCCGGCGCCGTGGAGGTGGGGCACGGCGAGGAGCATCAGTGAGATCGGGAGAGCATTCAGGCGCTGACATGTCCGCGCCAGGCCACCCCGCCGCGTGATGCGCGCGCGGGCGGACGCTGGGGGCGGACCTCATGACGGGTCATTGGAAAGGAGGGAGTGGATGGGCGGCTTTGGCGGACGGGTGGCGTGGGGGACAATGGCACTTCTTCTCCTGGCGGCCGGGTCGGCCTTTGCGGCCGAGGCCGGGGCGCCCGGGGGGGGCGGGATGTCGGTGGGGGTGATCAGCATCATCACGGGCGGCTTCGCCATGGCGATCGCCTCGGGTGCGGCGGCAATCGGGCAGAGCCGGGCCATCGTCGCAGCCCTCGAGGGCATCGCCCGGCAGCCGAATGCGGCGCCCCGAATCCAGGTGGCCATGATCATCGGTCTGGCCCTGATCGAATCGCTGGCGATCTACGTGCTTCTCATCTCGCTGATCATCTTCTTCGTGAAGCCGTTCGGCGCCTAGCGCCGCTCGGGGGGACCTCGCGCTCGACCTGGCGGGTCCCCCCTTTTGTGGCCTGCTAATGTGCGATGCTTCACATGCCTGACGCGGGGGCGGTTCCGCGCCGCGCGCAGGTGAGTCTCCTAGCCCGGATTATTCGCGAACATGTTCGCGAATAATCGCGGGGAATGACCAAATCCCAATGGCCAATGACCAATTGCGGATGGGAGTTCCGTGAAGCCCCGTGACGGCGCGCTGTGCGCGCCCACCATCATTGGTCATTGGAAATTGGTCATTGGTCATTTGATCCGGAGAATTCACGGGTCCGTTCGTGAATAATGCGGGCTAGCATGCTCCTCGATTATGTGCCGATCCTGATCCTGGTGGTTCTGGCGGCGCTCTTCGCGGGCGGCTCCATTCTGCTGTCCGCCATCCTGGGTCCGCGCCGGCCCGACCCCGAGAAGCTCTCGCCGTACGAGTGCGGGATGGAGCCGGTGGGCACCGCCCGGGAGCCGTTTTCGATCAAGTTCTACCTCGTGGCGATGCTCTTCATCATCTTCGACATGGAAATCGTCTTCCTGTATCCCTGGGCGGTGGTCTTCAAGCAGCTCAAGATGTTCGGCCTCGTCGCCATGGGGACGTTCCTGCTCGTCCTGCTCGCGGGGTACTTCTACGTCTGGAAGAAGGGCGGATTGGAGTGGGACTGAGAGCCGGGTACCCACGCGTGAGCGTGGGTGGCCGCGAGCCGAGAGCCGCGAGGGGGGGCAGAGGGGCCACGGGGAGGGACCCGACCCCGATTTTCGATTGACGATTTTGGATTTCCGATTTCCCCAATCGGTAATCGGCAATCGCAAATCGACAATTTCGCGGGGATGGGGCTCCGCAGGATGAATGCGAGCGGAGGAGCAGGGGTGAGCGACTCGGAGACCAGGACCGATAGCCGAGAGGAAGCCCAGGCGGAGAGTCTGGTCCTCCAGCGTCTGCGGGAGCAGTTCGGCGAGGCCCTGCGTGAGGTCAAGGTCTGGCGGAACGAGACGACCGTGGTCCTCTCGCGGCAGGACCTGGTGCGCGCCTGCCGGTTCCTCCGCGACGACCAGGATCTGGCCTTCGACTTCCTGTCGGATGTCACGGGCGTGGACCGGTTGAAGCTCCCCCAGGCCTCGCCGCGCTTCGAGGTGGTCTACAACCTTTACTCGCTTCAGCACCGGCGCCGGCTGCGGCTCAAGATCCGCGTGGACGAGGGGGAGGCGGTCCCCACGGTGACCGGCGTGTGGGAGACGGCCAACTGGCACGAGCGGGAGGTGTATGACCTGTTCGGCGTGCCCTTCGAGGGACACCCGGACCTCCGGCGCATCCTGATGCCCGACGATTGGGAAGGCCACCCTTTGCGGAAGGATTACCCGGTGGAAGCGTCGCCCAGGTGGTGGGAGGAAGAGCCGGCATGACCTCCTCCCGGACCATGACCCTGAACATGGGCCCCCAGCACCCCTCGACCCACGGGGTGCTGCGCCTGGTCCTCACGCTGGACGGCGAGGTGGTGGTCAAGTGCGTCTCTCACATCGGCTACCTCCACACCGGGATCGAGAAGGGGCTGGAGAGCAAGCGATACCAGCAGGGCATCCCCCTGACCGACCGGATGGACTACCTGGCGCCGCTCTCCAACAACCTGGCCCTGGTCCTGGCCGTCGAGAAGGCCCTGGGGATCACGGTGCCCGAGCGGGCCCAGACGATCCGGGTCCTGCTCACGGAGCTCACCCGGATCAAGAGCCACCTGGTCTGGCTGGGGACCCACGCCCTGGACATCGGGGCCATGTCGGTCTTCCTATACTGCTTCCGGGAGCGGGAAGCGATCCTGGACCTGTACGAGGCGGTGAGCGGCCAGCGGATGATGTCCAGCTACTTCCGCGTGGGGGGTCTGGCGTCCGACCTGCCCCCGGGCTTCGAGGAGGCGGTCAAGGCCTTCCTGAAGACCTTCCCGGATCGCCTGGCGGAGTACGAGGCGCTCCTCACGGCGAACCCGCTCTGGCGCCAGCGCACGGTCGGGATCGGGACCATCAAGCGGGAGGACGCCATCGCCCTGGGCATGTCGGGGCCGGGCCTGCGGGCCTGCGGGGTCGGCTACGACGTGCGGCGGGCCCACCCCTACAGCGGCTACGAGCGGTACAGCTTCGAGATCCCGCTGGGAAAGACCGGGGACGTCTACGACCGCTACCTGGTCCGCATGGCGGAGATGCGGCAGAGCCACCGGATCACCGGCCAGGCGCTGGAGCGGCTCACCCCCGGGCCCGTCAACGTGGCCGATCCCAAGCTGATCCCGCCCCCCAAGCCGCTCCTCAAGCGGTCCATGGAGGCCCTCATCCACCACTTCAAGCTGTACGCCGAGGGCTTCTCGGTCCCGGCGGGAGAGGTCTATCACGCCATCGAGGCCCCCAAGGGGGAGCTGGGCTGCTACCTGGTGAGTGACGGGAGCCCCCGACCCTACCGGGTCCACTTCCGCGCCCCGTCCTTCGTGAACCTCCAGGCCCTGCCCAAGATGGTGGAGGGGCGCCTGGTGGCCGACGTGGTCGCCGTGATCGGGTCCCTGGATATCGTCCTGGGGGAGATCGACCGGTAGGGCAGTTGAGAGGAATGGGCGAGGGATGATCTCGGACGAGACGAAAAAGCGGCTTGACGAACTCGTCAAGCGCTATCCGGAGAAGCGCTCGGCGCTCATCCCCATCCTCCACGACGTTCAGGCGGAGGTGGGCTACCTCAGCCCGGAGGCCATCGCCTGGGTGGCCGCGTACCTCACGCTCAGCCCGGCCGATGTGATGAGCGTGGCCAGCTTCTACGACATGCTGCACCTGGAGCCGGTGGGGAAGCACATGATCTACGTGTGCCACAACCTCACCTGCTCGCTGCTGGGCGCCGAACGGCTGATCCGGCACCTGGAGAACCGGCTCGGGATCCGGATGGGCGAGACGACCCCCGATGGGCTCATCTCTCTCAAACGGATGGAGTGTCTGGCGTCCTGCGGCACGGCACCGGCGATCCAGATTGACGGTGTCTTCTACGAGCGGGTGACACCCCAGACGCTGGACGAACTGCTGGAGAAGTTGCGGAACGGCCGCCTCCAGGGGTCGAGGACGTAGGACGCGGGGCCGACCGGGCCCGAACGCGAGACGCGGGATGGCATTCGAGAAGATCCTGACGCGGTACACGAACATCCCGAACTACACCGGGACGATCGACGAGTACATCGCCCACGGAGGGTACCAGGCGCTCCCCAAGGCGCTCCGGGAACTCCAACCCGCAGACCTCATCGAGACGGTGAAGCGGTCCGGGCTGCGGGGCCGGGGCGGTGCCGGGTTTCCCTGCGGGGTGAAGTGGGGGTTCATCCCCAAGGACTCGCCGAAGGCCAAGTACCTGGTCTGCAACTGCGACGAGAGCGAGCCGGGGACCTTCAAGGACCGGATGCTCATCGAGGAGGAGCCGCACCAGCTCATCGAAGGTCTCATCATCTCCAGCTACGCCATCGGCTGCCGCCTGGCCTTCATCTACTGCCGGGGGGAGTTCGTCTACGGGGCCCAGGTGCTGGAGCGCGCCCTGCGAGAGGCCTACGGGCGCGGCTTCCTGGGCAGGAACATCCTGGGCAGCGGGTTCGACCTGGACGTGCACGTCCACCGGGGCGCCGGCGCCTACATCTGCGGAGAGGAGACCGGCCTCCTGGAATCGCTGGAGGGGAAGCGCGGCCAGCCCCGGATGAAGCCGCCCTTCCCGGCCATCTCGGGCCTCTACCGGTCGCCGACCGTGGTCAACAACGTCGAGACCCTCAGCAATATCCCCCACATCGTGCTGCGCGGCGCGGAATGGTTTGCCAGCATCGGCCCGCCCAAGAGCGCCGGCCCGCGCCTCTTCTCGGTGAGCGGACACGTGGAGCGGCCGGGCAACTACGAACTCCCCATGAGCATCACGTTGCGGGAGCTGATCTTCGACCACGCCGGCGGCATCCCAAACGGCCGGCGCCTGAAGGCCGTGATCCCCGGGGGGTCCTCGGCCCCGGTCCTGACGGAGCAGCACCTGGACGTGCCCATGGACTTCGAGTCGCTGGCGGCGGCCGGGTCCATGGGCGGCTCGGGCGGGGTCATCGTCATGAACGACACCGTCTGCATGGTCCGGGTGGGCGAGATCGTCTCGCGCTTCTACCACCACGAATCCTGCGGCCAGTGCACCCAGTGCCGCGAGGGCACCGCCTGGCTGCACAAGGTCCTGCGGCGGATCGAGCACGGCCAGGGGCGGAAAGAGGACCTGGATGTGCTCCTGGACATGTGCGACAACATGAAGGGGAAGACCATCTGCGTGCTGAGCGACGCCGCGGCCATGCCCATCGAGAGTTACCTCAAGCATTTCCGGGAGGAGTTCGAGATCCACATCCGGGGGCGGGCGTGCCCCTTCGAGGGCAAGGGCGCTTTCTAGAAGGGCAATCGGGCAGCCGGGCAATCAGGCAACCTGGAACCAACGCGCTTCCCGAGTGCCGAAGTGCCCGAGTGCCGGATTGCCATAGGATCATGGGATGCCGACATTGAAGATAGACGGGGTGGAGGTCACCGTTCCCGCCCAGACGACCATCATCGAGGCGGCGGAGCGGGTGGGGATCGAGATCCCGCGCTACTGTTACCATCCGGGCCTCAGCGTGGTGGGGCAGTGCCGGATGTGCCAGGTGGAAGTGGAGCGGATGCCCAAGCTGGCCATCGCCTGCAACACCCCGGTGGCGGACGGGATGGTTGTTTCCACCCGCTCGCCCAAGGTGGAGAAGGCGCGGCGGGCCGTGCTGGAGTTCTACCTGCTGAATCACCCCCTGGACTGTCCCATCTGCGACAAGGGCGGCGAGTGCCCGCTGCAGGATTACACCCTCACGTACGGCCCGGGCGAGAGCCGGTCCGTCGAGGAGAAGATCCAGCGGGTCAAGCACAAGGTGCTGGGCCCCCACATCGTCTTCGACGCCGAGCGGTGCATCCTCTGTACCCGCTGCGTGCGGTTTTGCCACGAGATGCCCAAGACCGGGGAACTGGGGGTCTTCTCCCGCGGCGACCAATCGGAGATCAACCTGTTTCCGGGCAAGGTCCTGGACAACGCCTACTCCGGCAACGTGATTGACCTGTGCCCCGTGGGGGCCCTGACGTCCCGGCAGTACCGGTTCCAGTCCCGGCCCTGGGACCTGGTGCGGCACACCGAGAGCGTCTGCCCCCTGTGCAGCAACGGCTGCAACGTCGTCCTGGACGTCCGCCACCGCCAGCGGGGCGAGGAGCTGCTCCGCATCCGGCCGCGGGAGAACCAGGCGGTCAACCGGTGGTGGATGTGCGACGAGGGGCGCTTCACCTTCACCTCCCTCCACGATCCGGCCCGGCTTCGCGTCCCGACGTGGTGCGAGAATGGCCGGCGGGCGGAGATGGGCTACGACGATCTGCTGCTCCGGGCGGCTCGTGCCATCCGGCGGGTCGTGGAGGCGCACGGCCCCGAGGCGGTGGGGTGCATCGCCTCGTCCCGGCAGACCAACGAGGAGCTGTTCCTGGTCCGGCGCTTCTTCCGGGAGTTTCTCGGGACGCCGCACCTGGATTTCCGGGTGCGTTCCGTCCAGTTCCAGGCGAGCGACGCCTCCGAGGACGGGATCCTGCGCCGCACGGACAAGACCGCCAACACCCGGGGGGCGCGGGACCTGGACATCCGGCCCGGACCGGGAGGGCTGGACGTGGCGGGGATGATCGCGGCCGCGTCCGAGGGGCGGATGAAGGCCCTCTTCGTCTTCGAGGAGGATCTGGTCCGAGCATTCCCGGATCGCCCGCTGCGCCAGGCCCTGGGCCGCCTGGATCTCCTGGTGGCCTCCAGCATGTTCTCCACGGAGACCACGGCGCTGGCCCACGCGGTCCTGCCGGCCCTCGGCTTCGCCGAGAAGGAAGGGAGTTTCACGAACTTCCAGGGGCGGGTCCAGAAGATCCATCGTGCGCTGACCCCGCATGTGGCGTCGCAGAGCCTGCCAGAGGCGCTGCGGGACCTGGCCGTGGACCTCGGCCGGGACCTGGGCGGGATCGAGCCGGAGCAGGTCTGGGCCGCCATCGGGGAACGGCCGGGGGCCTATCAGGGAATCGCGTGGAAGGACATCGGGGACCTCGGGCTCCTGCCCGAGGAGAGTTGAGAGCCGAGAGCCGTGAGGCGTGAAACGTGAAGCGTGAGGGGACGGCGAGGAGCGGTGCCCTTCGCCTGACGCCTCACCCCTAACGCCTAACGGATCACGACCTGCGAATTACCCAGTAGCAGGACGGGCAACGCATGCTGGAAACGCTGATCGTCATGCTGGTCAAGATCGGGGTGGTGTTCGGCGCCCTGCTTTTGACCGTGGCCTACATGACCTGGATCGAACGGAAGGTCATCGCCGACATCCAGGTGCGCCTGGGGCCGACGCGGGTGGGCCCGTACGGCCTCCTGCAGCCCATCGCCGACGGCTTGAAGCTGATGTTCAAGGAGGACCTGATCCCGAGCCAGGTGGACCGGGCGATTTTCCTGCTGGCGCCCAGCCTGAGTATCATCCCCGCCTTCATCGCCTTTGCGGTGATCCCCTTCGGGGACTCGACCACGCTCTTCGGGCTCCTGTCGAGGCCCGTGCCCCTCCACATCACCGACATTGACGTGGGGGTGCTGTTCGTCTTCGGGGCGGCCTCCCTGGGCGTGTACGGAATCGTCCTGGCCGGCTGGTCGTCCAACAACAAGTACTCGCTGCTGGGGGGCCTGCGCTCCTCGGCCCAGCTCATCAGCTACGAACTGCCCATGGGCCTGTCGGTGGTCGGGGTGCTCCTGCTGGTGGGCTCCCTGAGCCTGGTGGACATCGTGAAGGCCCAGGCAGGTGTGGCCTGGTGGTTCGGCATTCTCCCGGTTCCCAACTGGTTCCTCTTCAGCCAGCCCCTGGGATTCTGCATCTACTTCTGCTGCGCCCTGGCGGAGACGAACCGGGCCCCCTTCGACCTGCCCGAGGCGGAGACGGAGCTGGTGGCAGGCTTCCACACCGAGTACAGCTCCATGAAATTCGCCATGTTCTTCATGGCCGAGTACGCCAACATGATCACCGTGGCCGCCCTGGCCACCACCCTGTTCCTGGGGGGATGGCTGGGGCCCATCGCCCCGTCCCCCGTCTGGTTCCTGGGCAAGGTCTTTCTTCTGCTGTTCCTGTTTATCTGGTTCCGGGCCACGCTGCCGCGGTTCCGGTACGATCAGCTCATGAACTTCGGGTGGAAGCGGTTGCTGCCCCTGGCGCTCTTGAACACCGCGATCACTGCCATCGTGGCGGTGAGGGGTTAAGGTGGAGCTTCTGGTCTTCGCGGGACTGGCCCTGGTGGCGGCCGTGGCCGGCCTGCTGGTCATCGTCCAGCGGCACGCCGTCTACAGCGCCCTCTTCCTCATCATCACTATGGGGTCCCTGGCGGGCATCTACATCCTGCTGGACGCCCACTTCGTCTGGGTCATCCAGGTCATCGTCTATGCCGGGGCCATCATGGTGCTCTTCCTGTTCGTGATCATGCTGCTGGACATTCGGAGCGAGCCGGCGCCCTGGGCCCCGCCGGACCGCGGCCGGATCCTGATCGCGGTGCTGCTGTCGGTGGTGCTGCTCGCGGAATTGGGGGTGGCGGTAGCGCGGCGGTTCGTCCTGGCGCCGGCCGGGGGGCCGGCGGTGGCCAGCAGCTTCGGCAGGACCCAGACGGTGGGGCGGCTGCTGTTCACGGATTTCCTGTTTCCCTTCGAGATCACCTCCATCATTCTGCTGGTGGCGATGGTGGGGGCGATGGTGCTGGCGAAGAAGCGGCTGCATTGAATCGGAGTTCCGCATGAGTGTTCCGTTATCGGCCTATCTGATCCTGAGCGCGTACCTGTTCGCCATGGGGGTGGTCGGGGTTGCCACCCGGCGCAACGCGCTGATCATCTTCATGTCCATCGAGTTGATGCTGAACGCGGTGAACCTGAGCTTCCTGGCCTTTGCCCGCTTCCTCAACTCCATGGACGGGCAGATCTTCGTCTTCTTCGTCATGGTGGTGGCGGCGGCCGAGGTGGCCGTGGGCCTGGCCATCATCATCGCCATCTACCGGAACAAAGAGACGGTGGACGTCGCCGAACTGAACTTGCTGAAGTGGTGACCGAGAACCCGTGAGGCGGTAGGCGTGAGGCGTCAGGGGGAAGTGAGAGGGGAGTTTCACCTCACGCCTCACCCCTCTCGCCTTACGGCACCTTGGACTCTCTGATGCTCAATAGTCTCTGGTTAATTCCGGTCTGGCCCCTGCTGGGCTTCCTGGTCAACGGCTTCTTCGGCCGGCGGATCGGGAAAACCGCAGTCGGAACCATCGCCTGCGGGAGCGTGGGGCTGTCCCTGCTGGCCTCCCTGGGGGCGCTGGGGAAGCTCCTGGCCCGGCCGGCCGAGGCCCGCAGGGTCGAGCAGGTGCTGGCGCCCTGGATCGGCGCGGGGAACTTCCAGGCGGACTGGGGGCTGCTCCTGGACCCGCTGTCGGCCGTCATGATCCTGGTGGTGTCCGGCGTCGGGTTCCTGATCCACGTCTACTCCATCGGGTACATGCGCGAGGACCCCGACTACCCCCGCTTCTTCACCTACCTGAACCTCTTCACCTTCTCCATGCTGATGCTGGTCCTGGCCAACAACTACCTCCTCCTCTACGTCTTCTGGGAGGCGGTCGGCCTGTGCTCCTACCTGCTCATCGGCTTCTGGTTTGAAAAGAAGTCGGCGGCCGACGCGGGCAAGAAGGCGTTCATCGTCAACCGGGTGGGAGATTTCGGCTTCGCCCTGGGGGTGATGCTGCTCTGGACCAGCCTGGGGACCCTGCGCTACGACCAGGTCTTCGCGGCGGCCCCGGCGCAGCTCGTGGCGGGCGGAGGCGTGGTGACGGCCATCACGCTGCTCCTGTTCCTGGGTGCCACCGGGAAATCGGCCCAGATTCCGCTGTACGTCTGGCTGCCGGATGCCATGGAGGGGCCGACGCCGGTCTCGGCCCTGATCCACGCCGCCACCATGGTCACGGCCGGGGTCTACATGGTGGCCCGATCGGCCCCGCTGTTCACTCTGGCCCCCCTCTCGCTGTCGGTGGTGGCCTGGATCGGGGGCCTCACCGCGGTCTTCGCCGCCACCATCGCGCTCGTGCAGACCGACATCAAGCGCATCGTCGCCTACTCGACCATCTCCCAGCTCGGGTACATGTTCCTGGGCTGCGGGGTGGGGGCGTACGCCGCCGCGATCTTCCACCTGATGACGCACGCCTTCTTCAAGGCGCTGCTCTTCCTGGGTTCGGGTTCGGTGATCCACGGCCTCTCGGGAGAGCAGGACATCCGGAAGATGGGCGGCCTGCGGAAGCACATGCCCATCACCGCCTGGACCTTCCTGATCGCGGCGCTGGCCAACGCGGGCATCTTCCCGCTGGCGGGGTTCTGGTCCAAGGATGAGATCCTGTACGGGGCCGCCGCCGGGGGGTACGGGGCGGTGTGGGCCCTCGGGGCGGGCGGGGCGTTCCTCACGGCGTTTTACATGCTGCGATGCTACTACCTCACCTTCGAGGGGCGGTCGCGGGTGGAGCCGGAGGCGGCGCATCACCTGCACGAATCGCCGCCCGTCATGACGGTGCCCCTGGTGATCCTGGCGGTCTTCGCGGCCCTCGTGGGGTTCGTCGGCGTCCCGCCGGAGCACGGGGCGTATCACCGCTTCGTGGAGCCGGTCTTCGCCGGCGCCAAGCAGGTGGCGGGGCACGCGGCCAGCGTGGGGGAGGTGCCCATGGCCATCCTCTCCCTGGTCATCGCCCTGGTGGGGGTCTGGCTCGCCACCCGCTTTTACGTCTGGCGGCCTGAGATCCCCGCCCGGATGGTCGAGCGGTACCCGGCGGCCTACCGGACCCTCCTGCACAAGTACTACGTGGACGAACTGTACGACGCGCTGATCGTGGAGCCCATCCGGCGCGGCTCGCTGTGGCTCTGGCGCCGGTTCGACGAGCCGGTGATTGACGGCTCGGTCAACGGCATCGGGGCCCTGATCCGGATTGGGAGCCTGGCGCTGCGCCGCGTCCAGACCGGGTATGTCATGAGCTACGTCCTGAGCTTCATCGTCGGGGTGGTGGCGATCCTGGGGTATCTGGCGTTTTGGCGATAGGCGATAGGCGGTAGGCGGAAGGCAGCAGGAAAAGCGAGTGCGACGTCGTGAGTAATTTCTCGCTCGTTTCAACGGTGGTGTTCCTCCCGCTGGTGGGAGTGGGCATGCTGCTCCTGGTGGACCGGCGGCGTGAGGCGGCCATCAAGCACCTGACATTCGCGGTCTCGGTCCTCACCTTCCTGGTATCCCTCCAGCTCTACCGGGGCTTCCAGCTCAACGTGCCGGGGATGCAGTTCGTGGAGCGGAAGCCCTGGATCGCCGGCCTCGGGGTGCAATATTTCGTGGGCGTGGACGGAATCAGCCTGCTCCTGGTCCTGCTCACGACGTTCCTGACGGCCATCGCCATCCTCTCCTCCTACACCGCCATCACGACCTGGGTGAAGGAGTACATGATCTGCATGCTGCTCCTGGAGACCGGGATGCTGGGGGTCTTCGTGGCCCTGGACCTGGTCCTGTTTTACGTCTTCTGGGAGGGGATGCTGATCCCCATGTACTTCCTGATCGGCGTCTGGGGCGGGCCGCGCCGGATCTACGCCACCTTGAAGTTCTTCCTGTACACCATGGCGGGCGGCGTGCTGATGCTGGTGGGCATCATCGCGCTCTACTATCTCAACGGCGGCCGGCCCGGCGGCGAATACACCTTCGATCTCCTCAAGATGTACGGCCTGGATCTCCCCTTGCGGACCCAGATCTGGCTGTTCCTGGCCTTCGCCGTGGCCTTCGCCATCAAGGTCCCCATGTTCCCCTTCCACACGTGGCTGCCGGATGCCCACGTGGAGGCGCCCACGGCCGGCTCGGTGATCCTGGCGGGGGTGCTCCTGAAGATGGGGACCTACGGATTCCTGCGATTCGCCCTGCCCCTGTTCCCCGAGGCGACCCGGTACTTCACGCCGCTCTTCTCGTGGCTGGCCATCATCGGCATCCTGTACGGGGCGCTGGTCTCCATGGTCCAGCCGGACCTGAAGAAACTGGTGGCCTACAGCTCGGTCAGCCACCTGGGCTTCGTGATGCTGGGGATCTTCGCCCTGACCATCCAGGGGGTGGAGGGCGGGATCCTCCAGATGATCAACCACGGCCTCTCCACTGGCGCGCTGTTCCTTCTCGTGGGGATGATCTACGAGCGGCGCCACACCCGGATGATCGAGGATTTCGGCGGGCTGGCGCGGGTCATCCCGGTCTTCACCGCGTTCTTTCTCCTCGTCACGCTCTCCTCCATCGGCCTGCCGGGCCTGAACGGGTTCGTGGGCGAGTTCCTGATCCTGGTGGGGACGTTCCAGGTCAACGTCCTGTATGCGGTCCTGGCCACCTCGGGCGTCATCCTGGCCGCGGTCTACATGCTCTGGATGTTCCAGCGGGTGATGTTCGGCAAGGTGACCCATGAGGCCAATCGCCGCCTGACGGATCTGACGGCGCGGGAGGTCGCGGTCCTGGTGCCAGTACTCCTGTTCATCGTCTGGATCGGGATCTATCCCCGCCCGTTCCTCGCGACGACGGAGGCCTCGGTGAAGCAGTTGCTGGCCCAGGTGCACATCCGCTACCGGGCCGACGAGCCACGGGGAGGGACCCCGCCGATCCCGACGGAGTCGGGAAAGGTGGGGATGGGGCCCCGCGTGATGGATGCGAGCCGCGAGCCGAGAGCCGAGAGGGGAGCAGAGGGGCAGAGGGGCAGAGGAGCTGAGGGGATCAACATCGTGAGCGCGGGGGATCGCGCCGGGTCCGCCCTTGCCCAGGCGAACCGCCCGCAGACGACGGATGACAGGAGGGGCGCGCGCCATGCCCAGTAGCCTGCCTCAGATCTCCTGGGGGGCCATGCTGCCCATGCTCTTGGTCGCGGGGGCGGGCATCCTGATCCTGATCCTGGACCCGCTCACCCCACCGGCGCGGCGCGACCGCCTGGCCGCCCTGGCCCTGGTGGGGATCGTGGCCGCGGCCGTAGCCCTCTGGGTGCGGCGCGGTCGCCCCGAAGTCGTGTTCGGGGGCATGCTGGCCGCCGACGCCTTCGCCCTCTTCTTCAACCTGCTGTTCCTCCTGGTGGCGGGCCTGACCCTCTTGATCTCGCTCCCCTACGTCCGGCGCGTGGGGATGGATCACGGCGGGTACTACGCCCTCCTCCTCTTCAGCACCCTGGGCATGATGATCATGGCCAGCAGCCTGGATCTCATGACCATTTTCCTGGGACTGGAGACCCTGTCCATCTCGCTCTACATCCTGGCGGGCTTCCTGCGGGAGCAGCTCAAGTCCAACGAGTCGGCCTTGAAGTACCTGCTGCTGGGGGCCTTCGCCTCGGGCTTCTTGCTCTACGGGATCGCGCTGGTCTACGGCGCCACGGGAAGCATCAACCTCAAGCGCGTGGCGGAGGCCATCGCCTCGGGGAAAGTGGCCAACCCGTTGTTGCTGACGATCGGCATGGGCCTGCTGATCATCGGGTTCGGGTTCAAGGTGGCTGCGGTCCCCTTCCACATGTGGACGCCCGACGTGTACGAGGGGGCGCCGACTTCGGTGACGGCCTTCATGATCGCGGGGACCAAGGCGGCGGCCTTCGCCGCCTTCCTGCGCATCCTGATGACGGCGCTGCCGGTCCTGCAACCGGACTGGAGCCGGGTGCTCTGGGTGCTGGCGGTGCTGACCATGACGGTGGGGAATGTGGTGGCCATCGCCCAGTCCAACATCAAGCGGATGCTGGCCTACAGCTCCATCGCCCACGCGGGGTACATCCTGGTGGCCCTGGTGGCCGCCAACAAGCTGGGGAGCGGCAGCATCCTGTTCTATCTCACCGCCTACACCTTCATGAACCTGGGCGCCTTCGCCGTGGTCGTCGCCCTGGCGCGCCAGGACGGGGAGCGGGTGATTATTGACGACTACGCCGGGCTGGGCCTGAAGTATCCCTTCCTGGGGGCCGCCATGGCCCTGTTCATGTTCTCCCTGGCGGGGATCCCGCCCACCGGGGGATTCATGGGGAAGTTCTACATCTTCAGCGCGGCGATCCAGGCGAATTACATCGGACTGGCCATCGTCGGCGTGCTCAACAGCGTGATCTCGGTGTTCTACTACCTCCGGATCACGGTGGTGATGTATATGGGCCAGGGGGAGGCAGAATCCCGCCCAGCGGGACTGTCGCCGGCCCTGGGGCTGGCTGTCCTCATCGCCATCCTGGGGACACTGCAGCTCGGGCTGTTCCCCTCCCGCTTCCTCGAGGTGGCCCTGCGGTCGGTCGGGGCGCTGCTCCTGTGATCCTCGCTCGGCGGGCCGCCACGGGCTGAAAAGGTGGTGTCATGAAGCCGGTGAAGATCCCCGAGAAGACCGTCACCCGCCTGTCCATCTACCTGCGCTGCCTGGAAGAGCTGGAGGCGGACGGGGTGGGGTCCGTCTCCTCCAAACAACTGGCGGAACGCTTCGGGCTGAACGCGGCCCAGGTCCGGAAGGACCTGGCCTACTTCGGCCAGTTCGGCGTGCGCGGGCTGGGCTACTACATCGCCGAGCTCAAGCACAACCTGGAGCGCATCCTGGGATTGAAGCAGGACTGGGAGGTGGCCCTGGTCGGCGTGGGCAACCTCGGCTCCGCCCTCATCGCCTACAAGGGATTCCAGGCGCGCGGCTTCCGGATAAGCATGGCCTTCGACGCCGACCCGGCCAAGGTGGGCCAGCACATTGACGGGGTGGTGGTCATGGACGCCGCCAAGCTGGTCCCCACGCTCCGCAAGAAGAAGGTCAAGATCGCCGTGGTGGCCGTGCCCTCGGCGGTGGCCCAGTCGGTGGCCGACCTCCTGGTGGAGGCCGGCGTCACCGCCATCCTGAACTTCGCGCCGGCCCAGCTGGCTGTCCCCGAGGGGGTCAAGGTCCAGAACGTGGACCTCTCGGTCCTCTTGAAGACCCTCTCCTACCACACGGTCCGCACGACCTGCGCCACTCCCCGGCGGGTGGAGGCCCGGACGTCGGCGTAGCTCCGAGCGACGCCGACCGTCTTCCCCGTCCCTCCGGGCCGCTCTTGCCCTCCCTGCGTGCGTGATTGATCGGTCTGTCCAGGGATCACGCCTGTCGCCAGGATGAATCGAATGCGCCTACGACGACTGCTGCTCGCGGGGTTGATCCCCGTGCTCACCTCGGCCTGTGCCCTTCCCGCCACGGGGCTCCTTCCGGGGGCGTTGCCCCGGAGTCCCGAGGTCCTGGACGCCCGCGGGAGCTTCACCCTCGCGAACGGGATGGAGGTGCTGGTCGTCGAGACCCCGAGTCCCCTGGTGGCCTCGCTGATCCTGGTGAAGACCGGGTCGAGCGACGAGACGATGACGAACGCGGGGGTGTCCCACCTTTTGGAGCACGTCCTGTTCGACGGGACGGCCCGCCGGAGCAAGGAGGAGTTGTTCCGGGAGGTGTACGGGATGGGCGGGTACCTCAACGGGTTCACCACCGAGGAATACACCGGCTACATCCTGATGGCCCACCCGGATTTTCTGGATGCGATGCTGGACATCCAGGCCGACATCCTGTTCCACTCCCGGTTCGATGCGGCCAAGCTCGAAGTCACCAAGGGCGTGGTGATCGAAGAGATCCGGCAGGCCCTGACGAACCCGTCATCCCGCGAGGCCGACGCCCACAAGGCCCGCCTGTATCAGGGCACTCCCTATGCCCACCCGGTCCTGGGGAGCGAGCAGGTGATACGCCGCCTCTCCCGGGACGAGGTCCTGGAGTATTACCGGTTGCGCTACATCCCCAACAACATGCTGGCGGTTCTCATGGGTCCCGTGGAGGAGAAGACGGCCCTGGCCAAGATCGGGAAGGTCTTCGGGACCGAGGCGGCCCGCCCCCCGGCCCCTCCCATTGGGCCGCTCCCGGCGCCGCCGCGGCGCGCCGAGGTGTTCGTCGAGGAGACGACGGCGACGCGCAAGAGTCTGGCGCTCAGCCTGATCGTGCCGGAATCGGAGCGGGACCGCTACCCCGCGTGGGAGGTGCTGGGGGGTCTTCTGAACGAGCGGCTGCGGCAGGCCAAGGATCGGGTGGGTGCGCCGAGGATCCTGACGCTGGGGGCGAATTTCTCACTGGGCCGGCGATTTTCCCTCCTCCAGGTGAGCGCAACCTTTCCGCGGGAGACGGACGAGGCCGAGGTCCGGCGACTCGTGGACGGCGAGATGGCGCGCCTGGCGGCGGGGGTGATCGAGCCGGAGGAAGTGGCGCGGATCCGGATGAGCCTCATGGGAGAGGAGGTCCGCATGGCCGAACGCATCCACTACTACGCCATGGCCAAGGCCGCGGGGATCCTGGCGCTGGGGGCGGCGGGCGTCCGGACCTACGGGGATAAGATCGGCCGGACCCGGCCGGAAGATGTGGCCAGCGTGGCTCGAACCTTGGCCGTGCCCCGCTACGTTGCCAGCCTGTTCCTTCCCGCCGAGGCGAGGGCCAATCCGCAATCCGCGACGGCCCTTCCATCCCCCCAGCGGGTCGTCCTGCCGAACGGCCTGACGGTGATCGCGCAGGAGATTCCCGGCTCGCCCGTGTTCGCCGCCCACGTCCTCATCCGGGGGCGGGGGACGTTCGAGGGACAGGACCAGGAGGGGCTGGTTGAGGCGTTGCTTCGCCTCCTGGACCGAGGGACGGAGCGCCGGGGCGCCGAGGACCTGGCGAAGGCGCTCCAGGAGATGGGTGGACGTCTGGAGACGGCGGGCGACCCCTCGAGTCCCTTCGGCGACTTCTACACGTCGCGGGAGTACGGCTACATCCGGCTGGAGGCATTGGCGGAACACGGTCGGGAGGCCCTCGCGCTTCTGGCCGAGATCCTGACGGAACCGCGTCTGGATCCGGCGGAGGTGGAGAAGGTCCGCGGGGAACTGCACGCCTTCGTGGAGGCCGGCGGGCAGCAGCCCCGGCGAGTCGCCGAGGCACTCCTGTTCCGGACGCTGGCACCCGGCCACCCGCTGACGAGGCCGATCTACGGAACGGCCTCCTCGATCGGCAATCTGCGCCGCGAGGATCTGCTGGCGTTGAAGGCGCGGTACCTCACGGCGAGCAACCTTATTGTCAGCATTGTAAGCGGCGTTCCGGCCGACCGTGCGATGGCCGCGGCCGGCCTTGCGCTGGGCCGGGCCCCATCGGGCGGCCCGGCCCCAGGAGTGTCCCCCTTGCCCGTGACGCGCGGGATCCGAGAGGTGCGGGAACACCTTGGGAAGCCGCAGGCGCAGCTTCTCCTCGGCAAGGTCGTGCCGCCGGTGAGCGCGCGAGAGCGATTCGCCCTGGAGATCGCGGGCTCCATCCTCTCGGCGAAGCTCTTCGGGACGCTGCGCGAGAAGGAGGGCCTCGCCTATTCGATTGACGCGGGGGTGAGCTTCCCCCAGGGCGGCACGCTCTTCCTCGTCGGGATGGGGACGGCCCCCCAGAACGTGGAGCGGGCGAAGGCGGGCATCCTGCGCGAGGTGAAGGCGGTAGTCGAGACCCCACCCATCAAGGAAGAGGTGGAGCGCCGGGCCAATGCGCTGGCGGGCCGCCTGGCGATGCGGATGCTCTCCAGCATCAACCGGGCCTACTCCCTGGGAGTCTCCGAGTTCCGTGGGCTCGACCACGGCTACGGCGAGGCCTACCGGCAGGCCCTCCGCTCCGTGACGCCCGACGAAGTCGCCGAGGTCCTGCGAAAGTATCTTCGCCTGGATGACTACGTCCTGACCATCGTGGACTAATCCAAGCGCATTTGACGCCGATTGGTCGTGAACATTTCGTATGATGACTCTCCGGCAGTTCGCCATGACCCCGGAAGCAATTCCGGCCAGCACAGCCTGGTACCTGGCCGATCTGGGTGAGGCCCGTGGCAAGCAGGAACTTCTCACTCGGCAAACGCCGCAGAAGCTCAAGGTCTTGCGGGACCATGCCCTCATTGAAAGCGCGGTCTCGTCCAACCGGATTGAAGGCGTTGAGGTTGAGCCGAGCCGGGTCGGTACGATCATCTTTGGGAAGCCTCTGCTTCGGGACCGCAACGAGGAGGAAGTCAGGGGATACCGGGACGCCCTCAAGCTCATCCATGAACAAGGGGGCCAACATCCGATATCGGAAGAGACCGTGCTCCGATTGCACCGGATGACCAAGGGTGAGATATGGGACGCCGGATCCTACAAGGACAAGAACGGCGACATCATCGAGAAATACCCGGACGGCCGTGAGCGAGTCCGCTTCAGGCCAGTTTCCGCCGCCAGGACACCGGAGGCCGTGCGGGACTTGCTTGGGCTGTGGGACACTGCCCTGCGCGAACGTTGGGTGCATCCCCTGATTGTCCTGGCTGCCTTCAATTTGGATTTCCTGTGCATCCATCCGTTTCGGGACGGAAACGGGCGAGCCTCGAGGCTGCTCCTCTTGCTGCAATGCTACCACTTGGGCTATGAAGTTGGACGGTACATCAGCCTGGAGCGCCTCATTGAGCAGAATAAGGAGCGGTATTACGAAACCTTGGAGCAGAGCTCCACGGGCTGGCATGACGGCCGACACGACCCCTGGCCCTTCATCAATTACCTGCTGTTCATCCTCAAGACGGCCTATCGGGAGTTCGAGGAACGCGTGGGGAAAATCGCATCTCCCAAAGGGGCCAAGGCTGAAATAGTTCGCGAGGCCATTCGCAGGCAGACAGGCGAGTTCCGGTTGGTTGAGATCGAACGCTTGTGTCCTGGCGTGGGACGGGAATGGATTCGGGCGCTGCTGGCTGATATGAAGGCCTCCGGGGAGGCGTCCTGTCATGGAAAGGGTCCAGCGGCCAGATGGCGCTACCTCGGGAGTAAAGGTACAACCCCTAAGTAAGGGTATTGGTGAGGGTACGGTCCAGTGCCCTTTCCTCGGCGGTAGAAATTTCAGTCCACGGAGGTCGAGGCGGCCATCAGGGGGTGCGCACGGTCTCGAACAGGCGAAGCTCTACGCCGCCTGCAAACGGCTGAACGTCCCGTTGGGACCGTGATACGGGACCTTGTTGAGGGAAGAAAATAACTACGGAAAGGCAGACAGAGAATAATTCAATCCGGTCAACAACGTCCCCCAGTCCAAACAAGAGGATGGTTTTCCGGGGGGTCGAGCAGGAGTCGGGTTGCCGATTCGGCGGACAGTTTCACGAATCGGAACCTGGAGGGAATGCTCATGGGGAAAGTGGTGGAGATCAATGAGTCGCTTTGGGCGAAGCTCTCCTCGGCCGCTCGCAGATCAGGGCAAACACCTGAAGGCGTGCTCCGAGGACTCATCCGGGATTACCTGGAGACGGAGGCCGATCGGACGTTGGATGCAGCTCTGGCAAAGGATGTCCAGTCATCGGGGTACCGGGAGGAGGACGCTGTTCGCGTGGTTCGTGACTACCGCAAGCAAGTCCGCACCAAGCCAGTCGGAAAGGTCGGCGAGGCTTCCCGTCGGTACCGGCGAACCCGGAGCGGCTAGGTGGCAGTTCGCCGACGCCGGCTTCGGGTCGTGCTGGACACCAATGTCCTTGTTGGCGCTTTTCTCAGTCGGTCTGGGGGACGTTGCCACTTTCGTCACTTTGTGAGCAGCCGCCTCCACTCGTCGCCCTTCTCGCGGCCTCGCGTAGCTGCCCGGTACACTGACTGGGGCCGGACCCCGAGGCTCGCCGCGAGGGGACGACCGGCGCGGCCCAGGACCTCGAGCCAGAGGTAGGCGATCCCCGCCCGGGCGCGCGTGACCTGGGACGAGCGCCCGCCGCCCAGGAGCACCTCCGGCGCAATCCTCACGTGACGGCAAACCCGGACCATCAGCTCCTCGGGCGCGAGCCGAGGCGCGCGAGGTGGCGAGGCCCCCTCGATCTCCCGGCGGACCTGCTCCACGAACGCCGCACTCCCGAGGACCCGTTCATCCCCCAGGTAGGCCTCCCGGCCCCGTCGCAGCGCGGCGACAGCGGTCCAGCCCCCGGCGCTCCGGAGGAGGCCGCCTCCCTGGAGTTCCGGGCGGCGGCCCTGGGGTGCCCCGCCAGCCACGAAGGCCCGGTAGGCCCTCCGCGCCCGGGCGCGCGTCGGCCCGAACTGGGCAAGCACCTCCGCGGTGGCCTGCCAGGGGCGGGGGACGAGCCCCAGCAGGGCGCTATGGCCGGCCCAAGGATAGCGGGCGAGGGCCCGGAGATCCGGGACGATCTTCGCCCGGAGCGGGTTCAGGTGGAGGTAGCGGACGAGCTCCAGGAAGTACGGCTCCTCCTCCACCACGACGGACTTGTACCGGTTCTGGAAGAGATGCCCCACCCGCTGGTGGCGCCGATTGAAGGCCCCGGCGTAGCCCGTGAGGAGGCTCCGCATGCTCCGGGCCAGCGGGCGGACGCCGGTCCGGACGAGGAGGTGCGCGTGGTTCGGGAGCACGGCCCAGGCGATGACGGCGAGCGCGCCGCTCTCGGCGAGCGCCGCCAGCCGCGTCACGAAGTCCGCTCGGTCGGCATCATCCCGGAAGATGATCTGCCGCTCGAGGCCCCGCACCATCACGTGGTGGAGGACCCCCGGCATGTCGAGGCGTGGTTGTCGCGGCATGGGTGATGGAAGGGTAGCATAAAGTGACGAACGTGGCCGGGTCCCCCATCACGTCCCCCATCACAACAGACATAGTGGCACGTACCAGACCAGGTTGAGCCTCATGGCAGCCAGGCGAGCCAGAGCCGTGTTCACCTTACATCTCCTTCCCTCTGCTGTGTAACGGCAAGGGCGAATCTGGGCACTGGGAGGAGACCTGTCGGGTCGATTAGTTTTGCCGCCTTGAAGCGTCGTTCGCGGCTTGAAGAAGATCACGGTACGTGGTGAAGGCCGCGTTCCATGCTCGTTCAACAAGTAATGAAGGGACCCGAGAGGCGGCCCAGTGTTGTCGGCATTGGAGGTTGTAGGGAGCTAGCGGACCAAGCCTGCCGTCAATGTAACTATCCCAGAGATGATAGACGATACTGCGCAAGGCTGGGTCCGAGGGGCGAGCAGCGTCATTATACCCAAATGATTGATCCAAGCGCGCGTCAACAAAATGTGCCATTTCATGTGCGATTAACTTTTTTGCACGCGGATTAATCGAGATGGGATTGCCGGACAAGTGCGTGTATAGGCCGTCGTCGTCGCTAACCTTGGGAAAAGAGAGGGTTATGCTACGGTCGCGGAGAAAGGAGTTGTGATCGATATTGGGGGCAGATAATAGATGGGCCTCAACGATATTGAGCTTGACCAACACATAACACGGAACTGCGATTCTGGGACAGGCTAGGAAAGGATGGTTAATCAACCCCTGCGTTATGAGTCCATGGATTTCTGTACAAAAGTCTACCCGCCCCCCGGCGGCAAAGACAACGTCGACTTTCATGCCTGATTATCGTGAAAGGCGTGCGCCGTTCCGGAAGAAGATCTCTGGCCTGCACTTCAGGGAAGTATATACATCTGACCCACCAGAAAGTCAATCTCAAGCTCCCCGTTCCAGTAACACGGGGGGCAGGAAATACGTTCGGGAGTGGAAGAAAGACCCATATCACTCTCCGTCTGGTCAAACGGGTCGCCGCCGGGCAGCCGCTCTCCACGCCTCTGATGAATTCTGAAAGTCGGCTTTCATTGCTCGCCTTACTTTGAAAGAAACAGGTGAAGGATTTTCGAAGCTGCGGCGGAAACCATTGTGGGACTTGGCTTGTTCTGCCGATGGAAAAGGTGGGAGGTTGCGTATTTTCGGAATCCAATGAATCCGATAATAGGGCGACGCGCTATTTGCGCCGTGGAAAACAAATGAATCTGACCCATGACGATGGCCGAGAGGTGGCCGAGGCATTTGCTTGCCTGGGTGGTGGTCTGGCCCGCCTGCGGTGGCCTCTCTGGATCTTCGCTGGAGTATCGTCTCCTCATGAAGGTGAGGCAGATCGCCCGAGCCAGAAACAGTCCTCGACAAATCTACTTGCATCCCCGAGAATCTCTTCCACGTAGGCATCAGGCTGGCATATTTTGGGGAAGCCTTCTGAGGGGTGGAGGATGGAACGCCTTGCAGAGCTGTTCGAGCGCTTGCAGGCCCTCGTGGCGATCCCGGCGACTAGCGGCTTCGAGCAGGAGATCGCCCGCCGGCTGCTGGAGGAGATGCAGTCGCTGGCGGATCGGGTGGAGGTGGACGTCTTCGGGAACGTCAACGGGACCGTGGACGGGGCCCCGGGCGGGCCGCGGGTCATGATCCCGGCCCACAGCGACTCGGTGGGGATGATCGTCTCCCACATCGAGGAGAACGGGTATCTCCGGTTCGATGTGGTCGGCTCCGTCCCGGCCAACCTCACCTACGCCCAGCGGGTGCTGGTCCTCACCGGGCAGGGGCCGCGCGTGGGGGTGGTCGGCAGCAAACCCGGCCACATCGCGTTCCGGGACGTCGCCCTGGGGGCCACCGTCCCGCCGGTGGACGCCCTCTTCATCGACGTGGGGGCCGCGTCCAGGGCCGAGGCGCAGCGGATGGGGATCGAGCCCGGCCAGCAGGTGACCTGGGAGCGGGAGCTGTCCTGGCTGGGGGATGCCTCGACGGGCCTGGTCACGGGGCGCTCCCTGGATGACAAGGTCGGCTGCCTGGCGATCCTGGAGGCAATGCAGCTCCTCCGGCGTTCGGGCGATCGCCTCCACGCGACAGCCGTCTTCGCCGCGGTGGTCCAGGAGGAAGTGGGCCTGCGCGGGGCGACGCAGGCGGCGAATCGCCTGCGGCCGGACCTCTGCATCGGGGTTGACGCAACGGTCTCGCAGGCGGGGTTCGGCACGGGCGTCGGCGTCCACCCCAGCACGACCTTCTCAGAGGCGGCGAACGCGCTGGGCGCGGGCCCCGGGATCTCCGTCATGGACCGCGGCGCTGCGGTGCCCTTCGGCCTGTTCGGGCACCCGGCGCTCATCCGGCTCTGCCGCGAGGCGGCCGAGCGCGAGGGGATCCCCTACCAGATCGAGGGGAGCATGCCGATCATCACCTCCGATGCAGCCGCGGTGCAGTTCGCGGGCAGCGGGGTCCCGTCCCTGACGCTGAAGATTCCTTCCCGGTACACCCACGGTCCCATAGAGGTCTGCTCGCTCAAGGACGTGGCGGCCACGGCCGACCTCCTCGTGGCGGCGCTCCGCGCCATCGGACCGTCCACCCGCTTCCAGTTCATCGATTCGTGAGAATCGGGAGGGGGGACTGCGCATGACCGCCAGCCGGCCTCAGGTGATCCGCACCATGTGCCCGATGAACTGCCACCCGACATTGTGCGGCATGCTGGTGGAGGTCGAGGATGGGCGGCTGCTCCGGGTCAGCGGAGACCGGGAGAACCCCGACAGCCAGGGCTTTCTCTGCGTGCGGGGACACGCCTCGCGGGAGGTAATCGGGAATCCCCGGAGGCTCCTGCACCCCTTGGTCCGGGCGAGGCGGACGGAGGATGCCTGGCGCCAGGCGAGCTGGGAGGAGGTGTTGGACCTGATCACCCTGCGCATGCAGAGAGCCGGCCGGGAGGCCGTGGGCCTCTGGTCCGGCCACGGCCTCTTCAGCACGAATTACGGGACGCGCGTCGGGTCTCACCTTCTCCGCCGCTTCGCAAATTTCTCTGGGTGCCAGTGGTGGAATCCGACGATGATCTGCTGGGGGCTCGGGGCATTCGGGATCGGGCTGACGGGCGCTCTCGAGACCAACACCAAAGAGGACATGGGGGAGCACGCCCAGCTCATCCTGCTCTGGGGGGCCAACCTGGCGAGCCAGCCGAATACCGCCCGCTATCTCACGGCGGCCAAGCGGCGCGGGGCCTTCCTCGTCACCGTGGAGGTCAGGGAGACCGAGGCCGCCGCCCTCTCGGACGAGGTCCTCTTGCTCCGGCCGGGAACGGATGCCGCGCTGGCCCTGGGCCTGATGCACGTGATCGTCGCGGAGGGGCTCTACGATGCCGACTTCGTGGCGCACCACACGGTCGGCTTCGAGGCCCTGGCCGCGCACCTCCGGGATTACCCCGTGACGTGGGCGGCGCGGGTCACGGGCCTCGCTCCCGAGCGGATCACGGCGCTTGCCCGCCGGTACGCCACCACCCGCCCTGCCATGATCCTCCTGGGCGGTAGCTCGATGCACAAGGGCATGAACGGCTGGCAGGGCGGCCGGGCCGTGGCGTGCCTCCCCGCGCTCACCGGGAACCTCGGGGTCCCGGGCGGGGGGATGGGGCCCCGGCATGGCAGCGCCGCCCACGGCCAGGCGCTGGCGAATATCGCCGCCCTGGAACGCCGCCCCCCGGGAACGTACATCCCGAACCAGATGTCCCGGATCACCGAGGCCCTCCTGGACGGGCCCCTGCGCGTGATGCTCCTCTTCGGGACCGACATGCTGTCCTCGTTTGCCGACACTGGGCGCGTGGCGGAGGGCCTCGCCCGGGCGGACCTCGTGGTCAGCCATGACCTCTTCCTGAACGACACCGCGCGTCGCTATGCGGACGTGGTGCTGCCCAGCACCGCCTGGCTGGAGGAGGTGGGCTGCAAGAGCACGAATACCCATCTCTACTTGATGGAGCGAGCCCTCGAGCCACCGGGCGAGACGCGACCCCTCACCTGGATCGTGAAGGAACTGGCCCGGCGGCTCGGCCTGACCGACTTCTACCCCTGGGAGACGGAGGAGGGGCCCATTGACGCGATCCTGGCCCACCCCTCCACCGGATTCGCCACTGTCTCCGCCCTTCGCGCGGAGGGCGGGATCCGGGCTCTGCGGGTGTCACACGTGGCCCACCCCGATCGCGTGTTCCATACGCCTTCCGGCAAGGTGGAGTTCTTCTCCCTGCGCGCCCAGGCGCTGGGGCTTCCGCCCTTGCCGGTCTTCGAGCCACTGCCGACGTCGCCGTATCCGCTGGCCTTCCGCCAGGGGCGAACCCTGACCCAGTTCCACGGGTTCTACGATCATGGGCAGGCCCTGCCCACCCTGGCCCGACTCGACGCAGAGCCATGGCTATGGATCTCCCCCGCGGATGCGGCCCTGCGCGGGCTTCAGGACGGCGCGGCCATTCGCATTTACAATCAGCGGGGCGAGTTCCAGGCACGCGCACGAGTGACGGAGCGGATCCCCCCGGGAACGGTGTGGATGCGGGATGGATGGGACGGCCTGAACCGGCTGACCTCGGGCGCCCCCTGCATTCCCGATGAGGCGGTCGACACCTTCGCCTTCTCCGCCGGGCAGGCCGCCTTTGACGCCGAGGTCGAGGTGGCCGCGGCATGACCGCTTCACCCATCCCGCCTCGTCCTTTTTTGGCACCGCCAATCAACGCAGGTACACGGGGGTTCCCGGTGATGGCATGGCGGAAGAAGGCGCGACGATTCCCGGGGCTGGCTCTGACCATCGCCCTGGTGGCATCGGCCTGCGCCCGGCCGCCTTCACAGGACGTCTCAGCCGCGCCGGCACCCGCCGGAGCGGCCGTCCAGGCCGGGACGTCCGCATCCGATCTCCTGGAGATCGTCAAGACACTGGCCGCCCCCGAGATGGCGGGTCGCGCCACCGGCTCGCTCGGGATGGAGCGGGCGGCGCGCTACATCGCGGGCGAATTCGAGCGGGCCGGCCTCACACCCGGCGGGGAGGGCGGGTCATACATCCAGGCTTTCGACGTGGTGACGGGCATTCGCCTGGGCGAGGGGAACCACCTGACGCTGCAGGGCGGAAATAGCCGTCGGGACTATCGCGTCGGCCAGGACTTCACGCCGTTCAGCTTCTCGGACGGCGGGCAGGTCCAGGGGGAGATCGTCTTCGCCGGCTACGGGATCACGGCGCCCGAGCTGGCGTACGACGATTACGCCGGCGTGGACGCGGCCGGGAAGATCGCCCTGGTCCTCACAGGTGAGCCGCGGGAGCGCGACCCGGACAGTCCCTTCCGGCGGCCCGAGGCCTATCGCTACACTGATGTCCGGTACAAGGTCATCAACGCGCGGGAGCACGGGGCCAAGGGCGTCATCCTGGTCACGAATCCCCTGACCCATGGCGAGGAGCCGGAACAGCTCTTCGCCTTTCGGGGCATCACCTCGACCTCCCAGAGCGGCATCCTGGCGGTCAACGCTTTGCGTCGCGTGGCGGAGGACATCCTCGCCGCTGCGGGCCGCTCCCTCCTGGATCTCCAGCAGGCCATCGACCGCGACCTCCACCCGCAGTCATTCCCCGTGCCGGGCCGGACCGTCCAGTTGGAGGTGCGGCTGATCCACGAACACGGCCGGGGGTGGAACGTGATCGGCCTGCTGCCCGGGACCGATCCCACGCTGCGGGAGCAGGCGGTGGTCGTGGGGGCCCACTACGATCACCTGGGTCTGGGCGGAGAAACCTCCCTGGCCCCCTCGCGCTACGGCGAGATCCATCCTGGGGCGGACGACAATGCCTCGGGCGTGGCCGGGGTGCTGGGCCTGGCCCGCGTGTACGCCGGCGGGGGAGGGGCGCGGCGGACGCTCGTCTTCGTGGCCTTCGCCGGGGAGGAGATGGGCCTCCTCGGTTCGGCCCAGTACGCGAGGGCGCCGGCGTTCCCGCTGGAGCGCACGGTGGCCATGCTCAACCTGGACATGATCGGCCGCCTGCGGGGTGAGACACTCTACGTCTTCGGCGTGGAGACCGGGAAGGAGTTCCGGGAAGTCCTGGAGGCCGCCAATCGGGAGGTGGGACTCCAGGTGCGGTTCAGCGGGGACGGATACGGCCCGTCGGACCACACGCCCTTCTCTGCCAAGGACCGGCCGGTCCTCTTCTTCTTTACCGGACCCCACGAGGACTATCATCGGCCTTCGGATACCCCGGAGAAGATCAATGCGCCCGGCCTGGCCCGCGTGGTGCGCCTCGTGGGCGGAGTCCTCCGTCGCCTCGTGGACGGGGACAGCGAGGTGACGTTCGTCCGGCTAACGCGGTCCTCGTCGCCGCGGGCGCGCGGGAGCGGCGCTGGGTACGGTCCCTACTTCGGAATGATCCCGGAGTTCGGAGGGACCGACGAGGGGGTGAGGTTGGGGGGCGTTCGGACCGGCAGTCCGGCCGAGAAGGCGGGCCTGCAATCGGGCGATCTGATCCTGCGGTTCGACGGGAAGGTGGTCAGGAACCTCGAGGACTTCGTCTTCGTCCTGCGCGGCAAGCGGGTGGGGGACCGGGTGGAGGTGATCTATCGCCGGGGGACAGTGGTGCGGACGACCAGCGCCGTGCTGGAGACGCGGCAGTAAACCGGAGCAGGGGGGCCGAGGGGCGGAGGAGCGAGGGGGCCCGCGGAGGGCGCTGGAGCAGGAACCGAGGACCGACGGCGGCGCCTGAACCCCAAAATTTCACCGCCAAGACCGCAAAGATCGCAAAGGATCGCCAACTCTCATCGGGTCAGAGAAGCCTCCGGACCGAAATCTTCCGGGGCTTGTCTCTGAGTACCTCCGTGTCAGCGTTTTGAATACGGGGACTTCCTTTGCGTGCTCCGCGTGCTTTGCGGTTGAACTGCACTGTTCGGGCTGAAGGTGCGCCCCTTCCGCTACGCGGCGCGGGAATACGCCTGGGTCTCGCAGCGGACGGGCACGGTGTCCGGCTCGGGCCAGGTTTCCAGGGTGCCGCGTTTGTCGGGGCACGCCTTGTCCCGGCAACTGAGGACCGTGTTCTCGAGTTCGTCCACGTACGGACTGCGGTGGGTGTTCCCGCAGAACGGACACTCCCGGAACATCAGAATGAGGTTGCCGTTGCTCACGGTTGTCTCCACTTCGATCGCCCGCTCGGGCAGGGGACGCCGGGGCTACTGCGTAGTCCCCGGCCATGCAGAACCCGGTTGCATCGATCGTACCATCGAATGTCTCGGGCTTTGGGGGACCGGAACATGGTTCGCTTTCCGCCCCCGTGTCCCGGTCTGGGCTTCGCTGGGGCGCCTGGAAATCCGGGGGGATAAGCGTGGCAATGGTCCGGCTTCTCGTCTTCGCCGTTGACAGGGCCCGCGGCATCCGATAGCCTTTGAGTTGGGTAAGATTCTTGGGGCATCGCCGGCAGGTAGGCGGCGGAATCCGGCAACGATCGGCGAGGGTGGAGAGAGGATGATTCCATGGTACAACGCGAGGAGGTGGCGGTGGAGGTGCTCACGCTCCATGGATGGTACCGTGGCTACATCACGCTGCCGGCCGGCGGACGGTTGCTGGACTATCTGAACACCAAGCCTCCGATGATCGCCCTGACCGGGGCCGTGGACCCATCCGGTGTCCGCCTGCCGTTCCTGGCCGTCAACACCGAACAGGTGCTGGCCATCCGGCCGCAGGCAGTGGAGTAGGCATCCCTGGCCGGCAGGACCGCGAATCGGCGCACCATCCCAAGCGGAATCCATTCCATCATGCATCGCACATTCGTGTTCGCATGCCATGCACTGCGAGGTGCATGGATCCAGCGGTGGAGGCGTGGCGGATGGGCCCTGCCGGCGTGCTGCCTCCTGCTCGCGTTGACGTGGGCAGGACCAGCAAAAGCGGCCAAGCCGGCACCCCAGGCGACGCCGGAGCCCAACAGCCCCACCATCATCTCGCTGGACTTGACCGAGACGCTGGTCTGGGGCACGGTGCGGGCCGTGCTGGACGGCACGAACCTGGTGGTGGTCACGCCGGAGATCACCCGGTTTGACATCCGGCTGCTGGGCATCGAACCGCCAGAACTCCCCCGCCAGGGACGGGCCGGCACAAAGCCCACGGAGGGGCAGCCCTTTGGCCCGGAGGCGGCGACCTACGTGCGCGATCTGCTGGTGGACAAGCAGGTGCGGTTGGAGCCGTACGGGAAGGATCGGTCGGGCCGGACCCTGGCGGTGGTGTGGCTCGGAGACATCAACGTGAATCTCACCCTGGTGAAGGAAGGGCTGGCCTGGGTGAGCCAGTCCGTCGCCGTCCCCAAGGTGCGGGCCGAACTCGAGGTGGCAGAGCGGCAGGCCCAGGTGGGCAAGTACGGCCTGTGGGCACTTCCGAATCCGGAACCCCCGTGGGAGTTCCGGAAACGCCACCGGCTGCCGTCCGAGTGAGTCCCCCATCTCTCCCCACGATCGTTGGCACCTCGACCCTGCCCCGGGCATCGTCCCATCCCCGGAGCCTTTCCGCTGCTGACCGGCCGCTGGTGAGGACGCCCCCTCTCCACGGCGATGCCGCGACTGCCGGCACAGGAATCCCACGACGGTGAATCAGCCGACCCCCCCCGCAGCGATCCCGGAGCTTCTCAGCGACGAGGATCAGCGGCTCCTCGAAGCCTTCCGCGAACGGTATCCCTTTCCCCTCGACCCCTTCCAGGAGCAGGCGATCCGCCAGATCCTCCGCGGGGAGTCGGTGATCGTCTCGGCTCCCACGGGCGCGGGCAAGACCCTGATCGCGGAGTTCGCCATCTACCGCGCCCTGGCCGCCCAGCGGCGGGTCATCTACACCACCCCGCTGAAAGCCCTGAGCAACCAGAAGTTCGCGGACTTCGGCCGCCAGTACGGCAGCGACCTGGTGGGCATCCTGACGGGCGACGTGAAGGTGAATCCCCGGGCGCCCATCCTGGTCATGACCACCGAGATCCTGCGCAACCTCCTGTTCACCGAGAAGCCCGAGGACATCGCCTCGGCGGTGCTGGACGAGTGCCACTACCTGGGCGACGAGGGGCGGGGGACGGTCTGGGAGGAGATCGTCATCAACTGCCCGGCAACGATCCAATTCGTGGCGCTCTCGGCGACGGTGAGCAACATCCAGGAGATCGCGGCCTGGATCAGCCAGGTGCATCGCCCCATCCACGCGATCTACCAGCCGGTGCGGCCCGTCCCGCTGCAATATCTGCTCTGCCACCCGGACGGCGAGATTGCCCCCCTGACGGCGCCCAAGCGCAAGACTCCCCTGGTCCCCGAGGCGCGCATCCGGGGCGAGCGGAGGCGGGGCCGGGATCGGGGCCCGGTCTTTCACGGGCGAGGCCGCCGCCGTCCCGCCAGCCCGAGCGTGGTCATCCCCCAGCTCCGGGAGCGGCGCTGGCTCCCGGCGATCTACTTCATCTTCAGCCGGTCGGGGTGCGAGCGGGCGCTGCGCCGGTTCCTGGAGGACGGCGGGTCCCTCCTGGAGCCCGAGCGGAGGGCCGAGGTGGACGAGGCTATCGCCAATACGCTGCGCGACTATCCCAGCATCATGCCCGAGACCGAGGTGAACGCCCTCCTGCTGGAGGGGTTGCGCCGGGGCGCAGGGTTGCACCACGCCGGGGTCCTGCCGGCCCTCAAGCGGCTGACCGAGGTCCTCTTCGAGCGGGGCCTGGTCAAGGTGGTCTTCGCCACCGAGACCATGAGCCTGGGGATCCACATGCCGGCCAAGAGCGTGGTGATCCAGGGGATCCGCAAGCGGAGCGACATCGGCTTCCGCCAGCTCACGCTGAACGAGCTGACCCAGATGGCGGGCCGGGCGGGCCGGCGGGGGATCGACCCCGAGGGCAAGTGCCTGATCGCCCTGGACGCCCCGGAGGCGGAGGAGGAGGTCCGGGAGCTGCTGGCCGGCACACCCGAGCCGATCCAGAGCCGATTCCGGGTGGGATACAGTTCCGCCGCGCTGCTGGTGGACCTGTATCGGGACCCTGCCGCGGTCCGCCGGGTCATCGAGTCCAGCTTCGGCCAGTACCAGAACCGCCAGCGCATCCGGGTCCTGGAGACGGAGCGGGCGGAGCTCTTGACGCGGCTGGCCAAGACCGAGGGGATCGACTCGCCCTGCTGCACGCTCAGAGACCTCCTGGCCTACCGGGAGAAGCGGGCGGCGCTCGAGGTGGAGCGGGAGCGGGTCCGCCGCCTCGGCCTGGGCGGGAAGCGGAAGGGGCGGCAGCGCGGCGCGGCAGCATCGCCCTGGTCGGAGGGCCTGCACGAGGCGCGGCAACGCATCGAGGCCATGGCGCTGGATCTCTCGCGCCTCTCCTGCCACCGGTGTCCGCACCGTGGGAACCAGGAGCGACTGCTCAAGCGATCCGACCGGACCCGGCAGGCCATGGAGGGGCGGGGACAGAGCCTCCGGGACCTGGAGGAATCCTACTGGGAGCAGTTCCTGCGGGTGGTCGAGGTGCTGCGGCACTTCGGCTACCTCACGGATTCGACGCTCTCCCCGGAGGGCCGCCTGATCGCCTCCCTCCGCCACGACAACGAACTCGCCGTGGCCCGCATGGCCTTCTCGGGGCTGCTCCTCGAGTTGCAGCCGCCCGAGGCGGCAGCGCTCCTCTCCTGCCTGGTGGAGGAACCCCGGGAGACTGAGACCCTCTTCGCCCGGGACCTCCTGAGACGCCTCCCGCACCTCCGTCGGCGGGTGCAGGCCCTGGAGTCCTTGACCGAAGAGGTGGAGCGGGTGCAGCGAAACCGGCGGGTGGATCTCCCGATTTCGATGCACACGACCTACATGGCGGTCACCTACGAATGGACGGCGGGCGAGGAGGACTGGGTCCGGCTCATCCGCAACTTCTTCGGGGGACACGAGGGGGACCTCATCCGTGCGTTCCGTCGCCTGATTGACCTCTGCCGGCAGTTGATCGACAGCCCGGAGCTTCCCGCCACCCTCCGGTCCTCCCTCCACCAGGCGGTGCGCATGCTGGATCGGGGCATCGTCCTGGAATCCGCCCTCATCTAACCGAGTACATCGCAGACACCCAACGCCTCCACCTCCCGTTCGGCCTTCAACGGGAGACAACCACCTGTCACACGACCCGCCTCTCGCGGGCAGGCCAGGTGCCTGCCTTTCCAAAATGTGTACAGGGAAGAGACCAGGCAAAACACAGCGAGGGGCGCCGGCCCACTCAACCTCCTGATTTTGCGGGGTTCGACTCAATCGCGATCGGAAGGGTGATCATGGCACGGGTGATGCAATTCCCTATAATCACATACCGAAAAACTGGCGGAAAGGAGCAAGGGTCATGAAAACGAGAAACGAATCACGCAGGCGCGCCGCCGGGGCCGATCTCTTCCAGGCTGTGATTCGCCTCGTGATGGCGGCACTCTTCCCCCAATGGCTCGTTCCGGTCCCCGTGGCTGCGTCGCGCCGTTCCGTACGGCAGCAGGCCCCTTCGCGATGGTCGAGTGGCAGGGTCGCCCTCATGCTCTTCCTGGTGATCCTGGCTTCCATTCCGGCGTGGGCGGGCCAGCCGCTTCTCCCCTCCGGCGTGCCAAACGTCTTCGATCCCGAAGTGCGGGCCCGGTTTCAACCCGTGGGCGTGGCCAACCTCCGGGGTAACCCTGATTTCCCGGTGTTGATCCTCCAGAACACGGCCGGGGGACAGCCCCAGGTCATGCTGCTAGGGCTGGATGCCCGCAACGGGAAGGAGAGCTGGTCCCTGGCCTCCGATCCGATCATCCTGATCGTCCTCTTTGCCGATCCCGAAACCATCCTGGGGGCACACGTGGATGCGGGATTCGCAGAACGGGGAAAGTCGTCGGGACAGTTCATGACGCTGGCCGATCCGACCTCGCCAGGACTGTCCGATCTGCTTCGCTCGGTCACCCTGGCCGCGACCCGAACGTACATGTAATCGGCGCGGCTCTGCTCTCGTCCCACGTCTGTCTCGCCGCCCTCTCCGGATCTCCCCGTCATTCGCATGTCTCTGATCTCCAGATGCATCGGTGGAATGGATTCGCGCGCGCACCCAACCCC
>METI01000177.1:503-3260 GCA_001771285.1 candidate division NC10 bacterium RIFCSPLOWO2_12_FULL_66_18 | reverse complement strand
TTCCAATACTTTATTCTTGACATGGTTCTATAAATCGACTAGAAAAGTATAAAATAGATTAAAATAATCTATAATTGATAGGAGAAATATGGCTCAGGAGTCGAACGCGCCAGAGAAGCTGCTCACCGTTCGGGAAGCGGCCCAGTTGCTTCGCCTTGGAGAGGTGACCGTGTATCGCCTGGCTCAACGTCGCAAGATCCCGGCTGTGAAAGTCGGCGGGAGCTGGCGGTTCAACCGCGGCATGCTCGAGGACTGGTTGATGGCGGGCGGCTCGGGTTCGGCAAGACGCATACTGGTAGTGGACGACGATCCGGATCTCCGTCGAATGCTTCAGCACATTCTTACCCTGCGTGGCCAGCCGCCGATGTTGGCTGGCAGCGTCCGCGAGGCTCAGGTCCTCATCCGCGAGACCACGTTCGATCTCGTCTTCCTGGATGTCATCCTTCCCGATGGCTCGGGCGCGGACGTGTTCCGCGCGATCCGGGCGGCCGATTCCAGCGCGCTGGTGGTATTGATGACCGGCTTCCCGGACCACCCGGCGGTGGCAGAGGCGCTGTCACTCGGGCCCGTCATGCTGATGCGCAAGCCGTTTGGCGCCCGTGAGATTGATGATGTGCTCCGCACCACGGCGCGACAGGCCCTCCCTGCCGCGATCCCGGTGGCGCGGACGCGCGCTTGAGGAATTCCTCATGACCATTGGCTCTGTTTGGTGCGCCTCGCTGGATGCCCCGACCGGGCGGATGCCCGATCCCGACGGGGGTTCGGGCGACGTCCGGCGAGAGGCCTGGGGCCATCCCAAGGTCGTGGCCCACTTCCTCGGCGGCCATCTCCTGAAAGGATTCGCGCTGGATTTCCGGCCGTCCCGTGGGGCCTTTCGTCTGCGACGGAGGGACGCGGTCGATGTCGAGGCGGCGATCCGCATTCGCCTGGCTGCCTTGAAGGCCCTCTTCTTCGTCAAGGACTTCGAGGGGGACCCGACCTATCGAGAGCTCTCGGATGCCGCCCGGCCCTCTTTACTGGGGCGCCAGGTGAGGGTGCGGTTCCGCGACGGCGAGGTGTTGCGCGGGACATCGCCCAGCCGTGATCCCGGCGGGGCGGGCTTCTTCCTTGTTCCGATGGACCTCCGGAGCAACAATCGCCGGATCTACGTGACGGCGACGAACGCGGTCGAATGTCGCTTCGAAGGTGGAGACGAGCCGTGACCCGCCAAGAACCTGACGTGGGCGCCAAGCGATCCGGTTCCGGTGCCGACGGTGTGCAGACGGAAGGCGTCGCGGATGGCCGAGGCCGGCCTCGGGCCGGGAGAGATATGTTGGCGCTGGTGGTCGATAACGACCGGTTCTTCCGCGAGCTTCTCCAAGAAATTTTGAGCGATCTCGGATACACCGTGACCGCCGCAGCCGACGGCCTGGAGGCCCTGGAGGCGGTCATGCTCAGCCCGCCCGATATCATTTTCCTGGACCTGGTCATGCCCAAGGTCGGCGGGGATCGCGTCTGCCAGTACCTGAAGAGTGACCCGGCCACGTCGGCCATCCCGATCGTTATCCTGTCGGCGACGGTCGCCGAGGACCAGGCCAAGGTCATGGCCATGGGCGCCGACGCCTACATTGCCAAGGGCCGGGCAGAGGAGTTGCGCGCCCATGTAGATGCGGTCCTGAAGCGCTTGGCCGGGGCCGATCGCCCGACCGCGCCAGAGGCCGGAGCCATCTATGGCATGGAGCGCGCCCACCCCCGCGGGATGGTCGTGGAACTTCTGGCCCTGAAGCGGCACCATGAGGCCATCCTGGCGGAGATCGCCGAGGGGGTCATCGAGGCGGATGCGGCGGGCAAGGTCGTCTATATCAACCCCGCCGCCCGCCGCCTCCTGGCCCGCGCCGAGCGAGAGGTGATCGGCCAGGAGCTGCCAGACCTCTTCGATCCGGCCACGGCCAAGGAGCTGCGGGCGGCCCTGTCCCGGGAGCAGCGGCCGCTGAACCTGACTCTGACGGCTCACGAGCGGGTGCTCGTCCTCCGCGCCAGCCCGCTCGGCGGGGAGGATCGGGAAGAGGGATGGCTGGTCGTCCTTCAGGACCAGACGGAATTGTGGGAGAAGATCGGGGAGCTTTCGATCCTGAACCAGCGACTGCGGGTGCTGGACCAGCTCAAGTCGGACTTCCTCGCCATGGTCAGCCATGACCTGAGAACCCCCCTGACGTCCATCCGCGTCGGGCTGGACCTGCTGGCCGACCCGCGGCTGCCAGCGACGAGCCGAGAGGAGATCCTGGATGCTGCCCGGCAGGACGCCGACCGGCTCGGCCAGCTGGTGAGTGACCTCCTGGACTCGGCGCGCATCGAGGCGGGCAAGCTCGAACTCCGTCGCGTCCTCCTGCGGGTGGACGAGGCGCTCCGCCGGGCGGCCGATCGGTTCCGGGCGGTAGCCGCCGAGCGAGGCCTGCAGCTCCAGGTCGAGATTGTGGGAAGGCTGCCTCCCGTGTCCGCCGATCCAGGGCGTCTCGACCAGATTCTGGGGAACCTCGTAAGCAACGCCGTCAAGGCCCTGGGACCGGGTGGCCGCATCGCGCTCAAAGCGCATGCCGCTCGCGCCGCGGACACCGGGTTCACGGCTGCCGACGTGCCGGGGGATTCCCCCGGGGTGGAGCTGGCGGTGGCGGATGACGGGCCAGGGATCCCCGGCGAGCACCTTCCGCGCGTGTTTGAGAAATTCTACCGGGTGGGCGGCGGGGAGGGAACGGGGCTGGGACTCTACATCTGTCGGGC
>METI01000177.1:283-487 GCA_001771285.1 candidate division NC10 bacterium RIFCSPLOWO2_12_FULL_66_18 | reverse complement strand
GGGGGTCGCATCGTAGCGGAGAGCTCCCCCGGCGCAGGGACCTGCATCCGCTTCTGGCTGCCGGCCGTTCCCGGGCCGGTCAGGGAGACCCCATGAGCGAACGGGCTATCCATACGCTGGTGGTCTCGCGGACATGCCTGCCCCTGTACGGGCAAGTGGTGACGGCGCTGCGTAAACGTCTTGAGATCCGGGTGGTCCTCGACC
>METI01000177.1:0-261 GCA_001771285.1 candidate division NC10 bacterium RIFCSPLOWO2_12_FULL_66_18 | reverse complement strand
ACGCCGGCGGATGTTCACCGCCGAGCGCCGACGGGGCGACCGGCGCCAGGGAGCGGAGATGCTCCTGGTCTGAGTCCTAACAGTGGAGTTTAACCGCAAAGCACGCGAAGTCCGCAAAGAAACTCCCCATTTTCAAAGCACTCACGCGGGAAAACTTGGAGATACGGTTCGGAAGATTTCGGTCCGGCAGCTCCTCTGATCCCGCCTGGGCGGGATTGGCGACTCTTTGCGATCTTTGCGGTCTTGGCGGTGAAATTTTTG
>METI01000176.1:12043-28577 GCA_001771285.1 candidate division NC10 bacterium RIFCSPLOWO2_12_FULL_66_18 | reverse complement strand
GCCTTCCTGTGCGAGCGGGACACGCCCACCCCGGTCGTGGCCCACGAGATCCTCCGGCGGCGGACCGCGGGCGGGATCGTCGTCACGGCGAGCCACAACCCGGCCGAGTACAACGGCCTCAAGTTCTCCGCGGCGTGGGGCGGGCCCGCCCTCCCCGCAGCCACCCGGCAGATCGAGGAACGGGCGAATGCCATTCTGGCGGGTGACCCGGTCCCGGAAATGTCGGTGGCGGATGCCACGGCTCACGGATTGCTGGAGCGGATTGACCCGCGGCCGTCCTATCTGGAGCGGCTACGGGGACTGCTGGACCTGGAGACGATCCGCAAGGCGCGCCTCCGGGTCGTGATGGATCCCTTATACGGATCCGCCCGGGGCTATCTGGACTCGTTCCTCCGAGACGCCGGGTGCGAGGTGACGGTGCTGCACGACTGGCGCGACCCGTACTTCGGCGGGCATTCACCGGAGCCCTCGGAAGCCCACCTGCAGGAGCTGGCCTCCCGGGTGGTGGCGAGCGACGCGAACCTGGGTCTGGCGACGGACGGCGATGCGGATCGGTTTGGGCTCGTGGACGCAGACGGGAGTTTCCTGGAGCCGAACTACTTTCTGGGCCTGCTCCTCCACCACCTGGTGAAGGGCCGCGGGTGGACGGGGGGCGTGGCCCGGTCCGTGGCAACCAGCCATCTGGTGGATGCCGTGGCACGGCGCCTGGACATCCCGATCTACGAGACGCCGGTCGGGTTCAAGTACGTGGGCGAACTCATCGCCCAGGACAAGCTGGTGCTGGGCGGCGAGGAGAGCGCGGGCCTCTCCGTCAAGGGCCACGTGCCGGAGAAGGACGGGATCCTGGCCTGTCTCCTGGCGGCGGAACTGGTCGCCTCGCGCGGTCGGATGCGGCTCCAGGCGCTCCTGCAGGAACTGTACGCCGAGGTGGGAACGGTCCTGACCCGGCGGCTGAACTTTCACCTGGAGCCCCGCCTCGTGGCGGGACTGCGGGAGCGGCTGAAGGAGCCGCCGGCGAGGCTGGCGGACCGCGCGGTCAAAGAGGTGAAGCGCCTGGACGGGGTGAAACTGATCCTGGACGACGGCAGCTGGCTGCTCCTCCGGCCGTCGGGGACGGAGCCGGTGGTGCGCCTGTACGCCGAGGCCTCCACGGAGCGGCAGCTCGACGCCCTGGTCGCCGAAGGCCAACGCCTGATCGGCGTTGGAACTGAAAATTGAAAACCGACAACCGACAGTCGATTTTTGATGGACGATTGTAGATTGGTGATTTCCTTTTCAATCCACAATCCACAATCACAGATCACAAATCGCGGCGGTCGGTTGTCCGTTGTCCGTTTTGCATTGGAGGCGGAGCCTGGACATGAGCGAGATCAGTGAGGTGCGTGCACGCGAGATCCTGGATTCCCGGGGGAACCCGACGGTCGAGGTCGAGGTGCTGCTGGAGAGCGGGGCGCTCGGGCGGGCGGCCGTTCCCTCGGGTGCCTCCACGGGCGAGCGGGAGGCCCTGGAACTCCGGGACGGCGACGCGGGCCGCTACCTGGGCAAGGGCGTCACCCAGGCGGTGGAGCACGTGAACCAGACCATCGGGCCGGAGGTGGTGGGGCTGGAGGCCACCGATCAGGTCCTCCTGGATCAGCTCCTGTGCGAACTGGACGGGACCGAGGACAAGCGGAAGCTCGGCGCCAACGCCGTCCTGGGCGTGTCCCTGGCGGTGGCGAAAGCCGCGGCGGACGACGCCGGCCTTCCCCTCTACCGGTACCTGGGCGGGGTGAATGCCAGGATCCTGCCGGTTCCCATGATGAACATCCTGAACGGGGGCAAGCACGCGGATAACACCGTGGATTTCCAGGAGTTCATGATCATGCCGCTCGGCGCCGAGCGGTTCAGCGAGGCGCTCCGCATGGGGGCGGAGGTGTTCCATCACCTGCGGGCCGTCCTCAAGAAGAAGGGCTACTACACGGCCGTGGGCGACGAGGGCGGGTTCGCGCCCGACCTGAAGTCCAACGAGGAAGCGGTGCAGCTCATCCTGACGGCCATCCAGAAGGCGGGATACCGGCCGGGAACGGATATCTGCCTGGCCCTGGATCCCGCGGCCAGCGAGTTCTACGCCGAGGGTCGCTACGTCCTGGAGGGGGAGGGCGGGAAGCGCCTGACCTCCGACGAGATGGTCGAGTTCTACGCCCGCTGGGTGGCCCAGTATCCCATCGTCTCCATCGAGGACGGCATGGCGGAGAATGACTGGGACGGTTGGGTCGCGCTCACGGCGCGACTGGGCGGCCAGACCCAATTGGTCGGCGACGACGTCTTCGTCACGAACGTCAAGATCCTGCAGGAGGGGATCGCCAGGGGGATCGCCAACGCCATTCTGATCAAGGTCAACCAGATCGGGACGCTCAGCGAGACCCTGGATGCCATCCGGACGGCTCACCGGGCCGGATATGCCGCCATCGTGTCGCACCGATCCGGGGAGACGGAGGACACCACCATCGCGGACCTCGCAGTGGCCACCAACGCCGGCCAGATCAAGACCGGATCGGCTTCGCGGACGGATCGCATCGCCAAGTACAACCAACTGCTGCGGATCGAGGAGGACCTGGGCGACGCCGCCGTCTTTCTGGGGCGGGACGCCCTGGCTCGTTTTCGCGGTGGGGGGAAGTAGAATCGCCATGGCCCCCCTGTCTGCCGATGCTCGCCCGACCCTGCGCCCGCGCCTGCGGCTTGTGGTCATCCTGCTCCTGGCCCTGGTGACGGCGTCGGTGATGGGGAATCGGGGACTACTGCGCCTGTACGAGATGCGCCGGGCCAGGACGGCGCTCACGCGGGAGATTGGCGAACTGGCGGCCGCCAATGCGGCCCTGGCGGAGGAGGTCCGGGCGCTGCGCACCGATCCCGCCCGGATCGAGGCCATTGCGCGGGAGGAACTGGGCCTGGTCAAGCCGGGGGAGCTGGTCTACGAGTTCCGGGCCACCCCGCGACCGCCGGCGCCTATTGAGGCCCGCTAACTCCAGTCCCGGTGGGCGGTTGACGCCGCCCGGGAGATCGAAACTCCTTGCGGACGGGGCGGCTTTTCACTATACTACGCGTCTCGTCGGCTCCGGGGACCAGCGAGGGGCCTGTTCTGTCCCCTGTCTCTGAAGACCCATGGCCGATGATGTAGTGCCTGCGACGGGCCGGAGGTTCATGGTGTGCCTATGATTCCGAGGCGGGGAGATCGGCGTTCAGTGGTTCTTCCGAAGCGAACGGAAAAACGGCCGGCCCGGGGCAAGATCCCCGACCAGGTGGACCTCTTGATGTCCAAGGGCCGGGTCCTCGTCGTGGACGAGCAGCGCCAGGTCCGCCAGCAGCTTGCCAAGCTCATCGCCGGGTGCGGGTTCAAGGTGGACGTCGCCGCTTCGGCCGAGGTGGCGCGCAAGAAGGTCGAGGGGAACCCGTACGACGCCGTGTTCCTGGATCTGATGCTCCGCCGGGTCGGAGGGCTGGAACTCCTCCCGCAAATCCTCCGGATCCGGCCCGACCTGTCGGTGGTGGTCATGGCGGGGGACGGGAGCCTGGCATCCAGCATGAATGCGGTGAAGCGGGGGGCGCTCTACTACCTGACCAAGCCGGTGGAACCGGGGGCGCTGGATGGCGTCCTGCGCAACTGCATGGAGCGGTCCCGGCTCCTGCAGCAGATGGCTCAGCTCAAGCAGACCACGCTCCTGGACGACCTGACCATCGCGTTCAACCGCCGGCACCTGGATGCCTACCTGGGGGAGGAGCTGGAGCGGTCCCGACGCTACGGCCGCACCTTCTCCATGCTGTTCTTCGACATGGACCACCTCAAAACCGTCAACGACCGCTACGGCCACCTGGCGGGGAGCCGGGTTCTGCGCGAGGTGGCGCTGCTCATTCAGGACAAGCTGCGCAAGAGTGACCGGCTCTTCCGCTACGGGGGGGACGAGTTCGTGGTGACCCTGCCCGAGACGGGGGCGGAGGGCGCTCTCCGCGTGGCCAACCGGCTGCGGCGGGCGGTGCGAGCCCATCGCTTTCTGGCCACGGAGAGATGGACGGTGAGCCTCACGGCCAGCTTTGGGGTGGCCACGTTCCCCCGTGACGGGTCCTCCCAGGAGGAAATGATCCGCATCGCGGATCAGGCCATGTATCGGGTCAAGACCAAATCGCGGGACGGCGTGGCGACGCGAGAATCGTGATGCGGCGATTGGCCATCCTGGGGTCCACGGGGTCCGTCGGCACCAGCACTCTCGAGGTGGTTGCGGCCCATCCCGATTCCTTCCAGATCGCGGCCCTGGCGGCCCGCGACAACCTGGACCTGCTGGAGGTGCAGGTCCGGCGGCACGCGCCCCGGCTGGTGTCGGTAGGCAGCGAGACGGGGGCCCGGGAGCTCCGGCGACGGCTCGGCCGGACCCCGACCGAGGTGGCGTGGGGGACCCCGGGTCTCCTGCAGGCCGCGGGGGACGCCGGCGCGGACCTGGTGGTTTCGGCCATCGTGGGTGCGGCGGGCCTGCTCCCCACCATGCGGGCGGTCGCGGCGGGCAAGGACGTGGCCCTGGCCAACAAGGAATCCCTGGTGGTGGCCGGGGACCTGGTGACCGCGGAGGCCCGCGCCCGCGGTGTCCGGATCCTCCCGGTAGACAGCGAGCACTCGGCGATCTTCCAGTGCCTGGCGGAAAGCGGAGCCGGCCAGGTGCGACGGATCATCCTGACGGCCTCCGGGGGGCCCTTCCGGACGCGGCCGCGGGCGACCTTCGCCAGCATCACGCCGGAGGAGGCTCTCAAACATCCCAACTGGTCCATGGGGAAGAAGGTCACGATCGACTCGGCCACGCTGATGAACAAGGGCCTGGAGGTCATCGAGGCCCACTGGCTGTTCGGCGTGCCCGTGGACCAGGTGGACGTGATCATCCACCCCCAGAGCATCATCCATTCGCTGGTGGAATACGTGGACGGCTCGCTGTTGGCCCAGCTCGGGGTGCCGGACATGCGCGTGCCGATCCAGTATGCCCTGACGTACCCCGAGCGCCGACCCAACGCGGTGCCGCGGCTGGCGCTCGAGACCCTGACCGGCCTCACCTTCGAGGCCGTGGACCGGGAGAAGTTCCCCTGCCTGGACCTGGCCTACGAGGCGGCGCTGGCGGGCGGCTCGGCGCCGGCGGTCCTCAACGCCGCCAACGAGGTGGCGGTCGAGCGGTTCCTGAACCGCCGCATCGGTTTTGACGAGATCCCGACCCTGATCCGGAAGGCCCTGGATGCCCATCCCCGGCGGGCCGTCGGGACCGTGGAGGAAATCCTGGAGGTGGACCGGGAGGTCCGCCGGCGGCTCGAGGACTACTAGAGCCTAGAGCCGTGAGCCGAGAGCCTAGACACAGAACACGATCTCGGCTCTCGGCACTCGGCTCTTGGCTCTTCGTTCGATTGGAGCGTGCATGACGATTCTCACAGCGGCGGTTGTGCTGGGTGTGTTGATCTTCGTCCACGAGCTGGGCCACTTCCTGGTGGCCAAACGCTCGGGGGTGGGGGTCCTGAAGTTCTCCCTGGGATTTGGTCCCAAGCTGATTGGGATCAAACGCGGGGAAACAGAGTATCTGCTTTCGGCCTTTCCCCTGGGCGGGTACGTGAAGATGATCGGGGAAGACCCTGGAGACGAATCCGCCGAAGCGGCGGACCTGAAGCGGTCCTTTTCCCGGAAGGGCGTGGGGACCCGCGCCCGGATCATCCTGGCCGGGCCCGCGGCCAACCTGCTCCTGCCGGTGGCGATCTTCTGGGGGATCTTCACCTTCGCCGGCCAGCCCTACTTCCTGCCCATCGTCGGGACCCCGGAGAAGGATTCGCCGGCGGCCCAGGCGGGGCTGGCGGCGGGGGACGAGGTCAAGGCGCTGGACGGACGACCCATTGCGCGCTGGGAGGAGATCAAGGCGGCCGTCCAGGCCTCGTCGGGGCGGGCGCTCCGGCTGACGCTGGTCCGCAGTGGGCAGACCGTCGAGATGAGCGTCACGCCGCGCGCCATGAAGACCCGAGACGTCTTCGGACAGGAGATCGAGGCGTGGGACCTGGGTCTGCATCCGCTGCTGTCCACCCGGATCGGCCAGGTCCTCCCTGGCCAGGTGGCGCAGCAGGCCGGCCTTCAGATCCGCGACCGCATCGTGGCCCTGGACGGGACGCCGGTGGCCGAGTGGGAGCAGTTGGCCAAGGCCATCCACGCCAGCCCGGGGAGGGCGGTCCGCCTCACGGTGGAGCGGGGCGGGCAGCGCTTCGACGTCACGGTGACGCCGCAGCCGACCAAGCAGCGCACCGCGACCGGGGAGGAGGAGATCGGCCTCATCGGTATCGGGCCGGCGCCGGAGTCCCAGTACCGCCGCCTGAATCCCCTGGCGGCCCTGACCGCCGGGCTGAAGAATACCGTGGACCTGTCGGTCCTCATCGTCCAGGGCTTCGTGAAGCTGGTGGAGGGCAAGATCTCGCCCAAGACCATCGGCGGTCCGATCCTCATCGGGCAGATGGCGGGGGAGGTGGCGCAGCGAGGACCGGTGGAGCTCTTGTCCTTCACCGCCCTCCTGTCCATCAACCTGGCGATCCTCAACCTGCTGCCCATCCCGATCCTGGACGGAGGGCACCTGATGTTCTCGTTGATCGAGTGGTTCCGAGGCAAGCCGGTCAGCCTGCGCAAACGGGAGATCGCCCAGCAGGTGGGGCTGGTCCTGCTGGTGGGGTTGATGATCTTCGCCTTCTACAACGACATCTCCCGCCTGGTGGGTTGGCCATGAGGGGCGCCGTGGATCTCCAGCCCGATCCCCGCGAGGCCGTTGACTTCAGTCCGTTCACCGAGACCGTCCCGCTCCGGATCGCCTCGGGCCGCACCTACACGCGCCGGCCCACCCGCCAGATCCGGGTGGGCAAGGTGCCCGTGGGGGGCGGCGCGCCGATCCCGGTGCAGTCCATGACCAAGACCGACACCCGGGACGTCCAGGCGACGGTGGACCAGATCTGGGCCCTGGAGGCGGCGGGCTGCGAGATCGTCCGGGTCGCCGTGCCGGACGCCGACGCGGCGGCCGCGGTGCCCCGTATCCGCTCGCAGATCCGCATCCCCCTCATCGTGGACATCCACTTCGACTACCGGCTGGCGCTCCTGTGCCTGGAGGGGGGCGTGGACTGCCTCCGGATCAACCCGGGGAATATCGGGCCCACCTGGCGCGTGCGCGAGGTGACCAAGGTGGCCGCGGAGCGAAAGGTGCCCATCCGGATCGGCGTGAACGCAGGCTCCTTGGAGAAGCACCTGCTGCAGCGGTTCGGCGAGTCCACGCCCGAGGCCATGGTGGAGAGCGCCCTCTTCCACATCCGGATCCTGGAGGAGCTGAACTACCCCGAGATGAAGATCTCGTTGAAGTCCTCCGACCCCCGCATGATGATCGAGGCCTACCGCCTGCTGGCGGACCAGGTGCCGTACCCGTTCCACCTGGGCGTGACCGAGGCCGGGACCGCCTTCTCCGGCGCCATCAAGTCGGCCGTGGGGATCGGGACGCTTCTGGCCGAGGGGATCGGGGATACCATCCGGGTAAGCCTCACCGAGGATCCCACGGAGGAGGTCCGGGCCGGCTTCGAGATCCTGAAGGCCCTGGGCCTCCGGAAGCGGGGCCTCAACATCATCGCCTGTCCCTCCTGCGGCCGGGTGGAGATCGATCTCATGGGGGTGACCAAGGAGGTGGAGCGGCGCCTGGAGGCCCTCAACATCAACCGGTCCCTCACCGTGGCCGTGATGGGCTGCGCCGTCAACGGCCCGGGCGAGGCCCGGGGGGCCGACATCGGGATCGCCGGGGGCAACGGCGTGGGGATCCTGATCAAGCGGGGACAGATCGTCCGCAAGGTGAAGGAATCGGAGCTGGCCGACGTCCTGGTGGAAGAGGTGAAGGCGCTGGCGGCCAAAGAGGAGGAGACCTAGGCGGCGATCGCGCGGTCCCACCAATCCTCGAGGAGGGGGACGCCCGGGGCGTCCTCCTCCTTCGTATTTCCACGGGAGGAATTCCCGATGCGCTGGTCCAAGTCGCTCATCCCGACCCTGAAGGAAGATCCGGCGGACGCCGAGGCGATCAGCCACAAGCTGATGGTCCGGGCCGGGCTGGTGCGGCAACTGGCGGCCGGGATCTACGTGTACCTGCCCCTGGGGCAGCGGGTGATGGACAGGATCACCGCCATCATCCGGGAGGAGATGAATGCCATCGGCGGTCAGGAGATCACCATGCCGGTGATCCACCCGGCGGAGCTGTGGCAGGCCTCCGGCCGCTGGGGGACCATCGGCGACGAAATGTTCCGGCTGAAGGACCGGTACCAGCGGGACCTGTGCCTGGGCATGACCCACGAGGAGGTCATCGCCTGGATCGCCGCCCGGGAGATACATTCCTACCGCGACCTGCCGCAGCTCTGGTACCAGATCCAGACCAAGGAGCGGGACGAGGCCCGGCCGAAGAGCGGCGTCCTCCGGACGCGGGAATTCGTGATGAAGGACTCCTACAGCCTGGACCGGGACATGGCCGGCCTGGATGTCCAGTACGAGGCGCACCGGCAGGCCTACTGCAGGATCTTCGACCGCTGCGGCCTCCGGTACGCCGTGGTCGAGAGCGACCCGGGGATGATGGGCGGGGCCGGCTCCCACGAGTTCATGGCGGCGAGCCCGGCCGGGGAGGACCAGGTGGCCCTGTGCGGGGCGTGCGGCTACGCCGCCAACGTGGAGCTGGCCGCCTCGCGACCCCGCCCCGGCGGGGCCTTTCCCCCGCCCACGGCGGGGTTGGCGGAGGTCCCCACCCCGAATGCCCGCACGATCGCCGAGGTGTGCGCGCTCCTCCAGATCGAGCCGGCCCTGACCATCAAGTCCCTGGTGGTGATGGGGGGCGATGGCCCGGTGCTGGCCCTGGTCCGGGGCGACCAGCAGCTTCGCGAGCGAAAACTCGAGCGCGCCATCGGCGCGTTCCGGCCGGCTCACCGGGACGAGGTCCGCGAGGCGACCGGGGTGGAACCGGGATCCGTGGGACCGGTGGGCCTGCCGATCCGGATCATCGCGGACGAATGCCTCCGCACCGGCTGCTACGTGGCGGGGGCCAACAAGCCGGACACGCACCTGCTGGGCGTGGTCCCGGGCCGGGACTTCCAGGCAGAGTTCGCCGACCTGCACGAGGCCAATGCGGGCGATGGCTGCGGACGCTGCGGCGCGCCCCTTGCCGTGGAGCGGGTCATCGAGGTGGGGAACATCTTCAAGCTGGGGACGAAATACTCGGTGTCGCTCAAGGCGGTCTATCTGGACGAGCAGGGGCAGGAGCGACCCATCGTCATGGGCAGCTACGGCATCGGCCCCGCCCGCATCGCCGCCGCGGCCATCGAGCAGAACCACGACGCCCACGGGATCATCTGGCCCGAGACGATCGCCCCCTTCCAGGTCCACCTGCTGGTGGTCAACGCCAAGGAGCCGAAGATGGCGGGCGTGGCGGAGCAGCTCCACGTGGATCTCTCCGGGGCGGGGCTGGACGTGCTCTACGACGATCGCGAGGAACGGCCGGGGGTGAAGTTCAAGGACGCCGACCTGCTCGGGCTTCCCCTTCGGGTCACGGTGGGCAGCCGGGTGGTGAAGGACGGCGTGGTGGAGATCCGCCGTCGGCGCACGGGCGAGGAGATCGCCGTGTCTCCCGGCGAGGTCGTGGGGCGCGTCCGAGGCCTCTTGGGTCAAGCCGCGGCCCGGCCCGTGGAACGGGCGGAGCGCTGAGGAACCCCTGGAGAAACGCACGCCCCCAGGGCCCTCATTCCTGAGGATATGGCCGGGGGCGTGTGAGGGGTCTGTCGGGGGTGAGGAGGGCTCAGTGCTTGATTTCATAAATCCGTATCAGGTTTCCCCCGATACGGATCACCCTTTGCCAAGGGCGTTTCGTGTAGGGTTGGCTGGCGCCAAACCTACACGAACTTATGAAATCAAGCACTCAGTCGTCCTTCTTGCCGGTGGGGGTGCTGGCCTTGGAGTCCGCGGCGTCGGTCTTCTTGTCGCCGTTGCTCCCGGCACCGTCCTTCTCGGCCTTCATGGCTTTCTTGCGGTCGGAATTGGCGTAATCGGTGACGTACCAGCCGCTCCCCTTGAACACGAGGCCCGGAGCGGAGAGCACCTTCTGGACGGGACCGCCGCACTTCTCGCACTTCTTCAGCGGCCGGTCGCTGAACTTTTGCATGATTTCGAATCGGTGCTGGCAGCGTTCGCACTCGTACTCGTAGATCGGCACGCCCTTCATCCTCCTTGTTGCCGGACCGGAGAAACCGCGCTGAACCATATGGGACGAGGCGGGGCTTGTCAAGGCATTTGACTTTCGCGGCTGCAGGCAGTACGCTATAAGACCCAGCGTTTCCAAGGATTTGGGAGGCTGTCACGGGTACCGACGGACCGGGCGCACGACAGAGCATGACCGGATTCGGCCGGGGCGAGGCCACGGGGCGCGGCCGCGTCTTCAGCGTCGAGGTCCAGTCGGTCAACCACCGGTTCCTGGAGGTGCGGTGCCGCGTCCCGAAGCGTCTGAGCGGCCTGGAGCCGCGGATCCAGCAGGCCATCCAGCAGCGGTTCTCCCGGGGTCACTTCGAGGTCCTGGTGCTGGACAAGGACCTGGACGGTCGGAGCCGGACCCTGAAGGTGGACCTGCCCCTGGCCCGGCAGTACGTGGAGGCGCTGCGCACCCTCCAGCAGGCGCTGGGTCTCGCCGGTGAGGTGACCCTGGACATGTTGACGGCGCAGCGGGACCTCATCGCGGTGGAGGAATCGGCGGAATCGCTGGAGGAGAGCTGGGAAGAGCTCGGCCCCGCGCTGGCGGAGGCCCTCGACGCCCTGGCGGAGATGCGCCGCCGCGAGGGCGAGGCCCTGGTGGCGATCCTCGGGAAGCACCTGGACGAGGTGGAGGCCACGCTCACGGGGATTGTCCTGCGTGCGCCGGAGCTGGTGCGGGCGCAGCGAGACCGGCTGCGAGAGCGGGTGGCGGAACTCCTGGAGGGCCGCCTGCCCGATCCCACCCGGCTGGAGCAGGAGGTGGCCATCCTGGCCGAGCGCGGCGACGTGGCCGAGGAATGCGATCGGCTGCGCAGCCATCTGGTCCAGTTCCGGACCACCCTGACGCAGCCGGGACCCCAGGGCCGTCGGCTGGACTTCCTGCTCCAGGAGATGCACCGCGAGGCGAACACCGCCGGGTCCAAGTCGGCCGATGCGACGTTCGCCCACGAGGTGGTGGGGCTCAAGACGTGGATCGAGCGGCTGCGGGAACAGGTCCAGAACCTCGAGTAATGCATTCCGAAAAGCGTTCGGCTGTTCGGGGGTTCGGCAGTTCGGCTGTTCTGGAACTGCCGAACGGTTGAACGGTGGAACTGCCGAATCCGCCATAGGCGGATTGACTGCCGGGCAGGGCGCCCTGACGGAAGCATGGCGGGGAGGCCACATGGCCGCGGTGACCACCGAGGTCCTCAACATCGGCTTTGGCAACGTGGTCCTCAGGCCCCGCATCGTGGCCATCCTGAGCGCCCGGTCGTCCAAGGATTCCAAGGCCGTGTTCTCCGAGCCGATGAAGCGCCTGCGCGACGACGCGCGGGAGGCGGGGCGGCTGGTGGATGCGACGTGCGGCCGGCGGACCCAGACCCTGATCGTGACCGACAGCGGCCACGTGATCCTCTCGGCCATCCAGTCCAGCACGCTGGCCCAGCGGCTCGGCGGGTCGGACGAGATCCGGGAGCGGACCTGAGGCCCGCGGAGGTGACCGCGGCGAGGCGGAGCAGGTGACGGCCCACCGGTTGCTCGTCGTGGTTTCGGCCCCATCCGGGGCCGGGAAGACCTCGCTTTGCGAGTGGGTGGTCACCCAACTGCCCGGCCTGGCCCACTCGGTCTCCTTCACCACCCGGCCGCCACGGCCCGACGAGAAAGACGGGCGCGACTACCACTTCGTGGACGAGGCCACGTTCCGGGCCATGGTGGACCGGGGCGAGTTCGCGGAGTGGGCCGTCGTCCACGGCCACCTGTACGGGACGTCGCGGGCGTTGCTCACGCGATACTTCGCCGCCGGACTGGACGTCATCCTGGACATCGACACCCAGGGGGCGGCCATCCTGCGGCAGGGCCACCCGGACGGGGTCTTCGTCTTCATCGTCCCGCCCTCCTGGGCATTGCTGGAAGAGCGGCTGCGCCGCCGGGAGAGCGACGCCGAGGCCGACATCCAGCGTCGGCTGCAGCGGGCGCTCGAAGAGGTCAAGCACTACGCCGAGTACCAGTACGTCATCGTGAACGATGTATTCGCCCGGGCCGCTGAGGAGTTGAAGGCCATCATCCTGGCCGAGCGCCGCCGCGGTTCCCGGGTGGATCTCGGGTTTCTGCACGCCTGATCCCGCGCCCCGCCAAAGGCGGGGGATCGGGCAGAGAGGAGCAACACGGATGTCCCAAGTGCCGTTCGAAGACCTTATGGAACACATCGACAGCAAATACCGGCTGGTGATCGTGGCCGCCAAGCGGGCCAAGCAATTGAACCGCGGCGCGGTCCCCCTGATCCAGCCGCGGACCCAGAAGCCCACCTACCAGGCGCTGGAGGAGGTCGCCGCCGGCAAGCTGGGTTACGAAATAGAGGCGCTCGCCGGCGAGACGACCCGCGAGTTGACCGAGGCCGAGGGCAAGCCTACCTGGTTCCGCAGCCTGAGCGCCGAAGAGGTGGTCCCGGAGGAGGCGGTGGCCGAGGCCGAGGAGCGCCTGGAGGAAGAGGAGGCGGCGGTGGAAGCCCCGGTGGCCGGCGCCCCGGCCGAGGACCTGATCATCAACGAGATCGAGGAGGAGAGCCTGGAGGAGCTGGGCGAGATTGACGTGATTGAGCGCGAGGAGGGGGAGGAGTAGGCCCCCGACCGTGCGTCCGAGCCTGGCCGATGCACGGCGGACACTGCTCTCCGCCGTGCGATCCCTTCCCGCCGAGGCGGTCCCCCTCCCCGAAGCGGCCGCCCGGATCGCCCAGGAGGCGATCCGGGCGCGCATCTGCCTGCCCGCGAGCGACTGCGCCGCGGTGGACGGCTACGCGATTCGCGTGGCCGACCTGGCAGGGAGCGGGACGAGGCGCCTGCCGCTTCACGGCACCGTCACCGCCGGGCCGGCCGTGCCGCCCCCCTTACCACCCGGACACTGCATGGCCGTCATGACCGGGGCCCTGCTCCCCCCGGGCGCGGATGCCGTCGTCCCTACCGAGGCGGCGCACCGCGAGAAGGATGCGGTCGGGATGGTCACCATCCCGGCCGCGGGGAGCGGCATTCGGCGGGCCGGCGACGAGGCGCGGCCGGGAGAGATCCTGCTCTCGCCCGGCACGCCGGTTGATCCTCGGGCGCTGGAGCGGCTGGCCGGGCAAGGGATCACGCGGGTTGCTGTCCCGCGGCGGGCACGCGTCCACATTATCGCCACGGGGGACGAGCTGGTTGCTCCGGGCGAGACGCCCGGGAATGGCCAGCGCGTGGCCAGCAACCTGCCCATGCTGGATGCCCTGGTGCGCGCCTGCGGCGGGCAGGGCGAGCGCAGCGCGGTCGCACCCGATGACCCCGGCCCGCTTCGCCAGGCCCTGGCGCCGTTCCTGGCGGCCGATCTGGTCCTGACGGTCGGCGGGACCCTGCGGGGGTCGAAGGATCTCACCAAGGCGGTCCTCACCGAGCTCGGGGCGACCTTCCTCTTCGACGGGGTAGCCATGCGGCCCGGATCCTCCTGCGCCGCGGCCACCGCGGGGAGGGCCATGATCCTGTGCCTTCCGGGGAGTCCAGGCGCCGCGTTCCTCGGGTTCGTCGCCCTGGCCCGACCGCTGCTTGGGGCGCTGCACGGGCGGCCCCAGCCGGTCCCGGCATTCGCGGCGCGGCTGGCCGAGCCCCTGGAACCCAGCCAGGAGGAGACCCTCCTGTTCTCGGGTGTGGTGCAAGAGGAGGCCGGCACGATCGCGTTCCGTCGCCGCGGCCAGGGCTGGCCGGCGCTGGGGCTCCTGGCGCCGGTTGCCGTAGGCGAGAGTCGGGTCGAGCACATCACTGTTGAACTCCTGCCCCTGGCAGGGGGATGAGGAGCACCCTGCCAGCTTCGGCTGCTCAAGAATGCCCACGACCCATGAGGAGTAAGCCGTGGTCCCCATCCTGTCCATCGTCGGCCGTTCCAATAGCGGGAAGACCACGCTCCTGGAGAAGCTCATCCGGGAGCTGACACAGCGGGGGTGTCGGATCGGGACGATCAAGCATCACTTCCACGGCCCGGTGGAGGTGGACGTCCCCGGGAAGGACTCCTGGCGGCACAAGCGGGCGGGGGCGCGGGTGGTGGCCCTCTCGGCGCCCGAGACGCTCTTCGTCGTCCGCGATACCGCGGGCGAGCTGCCGCTGGATCTCATCGCCCACCAGGCTCTCTTCGAAGTGGACCTCATCCTCACCGAGGGGTTCAAGTCCGGCTCCGCGCCGAAGATCGAGGTGAGCCGCGCGGCACAGGATGCGCCGCTGCTCTGCGGCCCGGAAGATCACCTGGCGGCCATCGTCTCGGACCGGGACCTCGCCCTCGCCATCCCCCGGTTCGGCCTGGACGAGGTGGGCCCGCTGGCGGATTTCATCGAGCGAGAGTTTCTCAAGGAGACCCGCCCGTCGCGGGTGGACGTGCTGGTGGGCGAACGGCGGGTCGCGCTGGATGAGCAGGCCCAGGAGATCCTGGCCCGCGTGGTGCGCAGCCTAGTGGGGGATTGCCGCGATCTGGGAAGCGGTCCGCCCATCGAAATCAGGATCCACGGGCAGGTGCCATGACGGGCGCGGACATTTCCTCATGCGATCGCGCCATGAGCGGCGCGGACCTTCCCTTGGGCGATCGCGCCATGACGGGCGCGATCTTGGCCGGGGGGCGCTCCACGCGCATGGGGGCGAACAAGGCGTTGCTTCACTTCGGTGGGGTGCGGATCATCGAGGGGCTGCTCCGCAAGATCCGCCCGCTCTTCCCGGAGATCCTGGCGATCGCCAACGACCGGGACGCCTACGCGGATCTCGGTGTGCCCATCTGGCCCGATCGCATCCCGGAGAAGGGATCCCTGGGGGGGATCTACACCGCGGTCTTCCACAGCAGATTCCCCCAGACGTTTTGCATCGCATGCGACATGCCCCTGGCCAATCCCGCGGTCATCGCCTATCTCCGCGACGGGGCCGCGGGGTACGACGTGATGGTGCCCCGCACGGCCGACGGGTACCAGCCCCTGCACGCCGTCTACAGCAAGACCTGCCTCCCCCACATGGAGGCCATGATCCGCGCGGACCGCCTGAAGATCGACGGGTTGTTCCCGATGGTGCGGGTGCGGACGGTGGAGGAGGACGAGCTGCGCCCGCTGGACCCGTCCCTTCACTGCTTCGTCAACGTCAACACCCGGGAAGAGCTGGAGGCGGCCGCCCGGCTGGCCGGCGGCCTTGGCTAGGATCACCGCGCGCCTCCTCACCGCGCGCTGGGTCTTTCCCGTCTGCTCGCCCCCGATCGCCGACGGGGCAGTGGCGATCCAGGCGGGACGGATCGCCGGCGTGGGCCCCTGCGCCAAACTCACCGTGGCGTTTCCCACCGCGGACCGATGGGATGTGGGGGAGGCGGCGCTGCTGCCCGGTCTCGTGAACTGTCACACCCACCTGGAACTCTGCGACCTGCCCTCCCCGGCCGCCAATGGCAACTTCGCGACGTGGCTCGTGACCCTGATCGAAGGGCGACGGCAGCTCCCCCTCGCCGCCCAGGCGGCGGCCGCCGAGGCCGGGGCTCGGCGGCTCCTGGAATCCGGCACGACCTCTGTGGGCGAGGTCAGCACGAGCGGCCAGAGCCTGGCGCCCCTCCTGCGCCTGGGGCTGCGTGGCGTGGTGTACCGGGAAATCCTGGGCCTTTCGCCGGAGGAAGCCGAGGCACGAGGTGATGCGGCCCGGGCCGACCTTGAGGCCATGCAGCGGGCAGTTCGGGGCGGTCTGCTTCGCGTTGGCCTCTCGCCCCACAGTCCCTACAGCCTGTCGGAAGAATTGTTCGGTGCGTGCGGAGCGCTCCTCCGCGGGACCGGCGTCCCCTGTTGCATCCACGTCGCAGAGTCTCCGGAGGAGGTGGAGTTCCTCTCCACGGGCCAGGGAGGGATCGCCCGCCTCCTGTATCCCGCGGTGGGATGTCCGGTGGCGCCGCCGCGGCGGCTGGCCGGGACCCCCATCGAATATCTCGAGGGGCTGGGCGCCTTGGCCTGGCGCCCGCTTTTGATCCATGCCGTCCACGTGACCGAAAGGGACCGCGACCACATGGCCAGGCGCGGCGTCAGCGTGGCGCACTGCCCGCGCAGCAACGCGCGCCTCTCCGGGGGCGTAGCTCCGGTGCCCGAGCTTCTGAGCGAGGGCATCCCGGTGGGCCTGGGAACGGATTCCCTGGCCAGCGCCCCGACGCTGGATCTCTGGGACGAGATGCGCGCCGCCCTGGAGGTCCATGCCGGTCGCCTGGCCCCCGTCGAGGTCCTCGAGATGGCGACCCTCGGGGGCGCGCGAGCGCTCGGACTGG
>METI01000176.1:0-12013 GCA_001771285.1 candidate division NC10 bacterium RIFCSPLOWO2_12_FULL_66_18 | reverse complement strand
TCGGCGGGTGCGATGATGGCATCGGATCCCGCCGGGTCGCTCATCGCGGGGACGCGGGGAGCAGACGTCCTGCTGACCCTGGTGGAAGGCGAACTCCGCCACCGCCGCCTCGAGGGGGTGCCATGCGCCTGAAACTGGGACGCGTCCGCTACGTCAACTGCGAGCCGGTCTACTATGCCCTGGAGCACGGGATCGTCCCCGCCGACTGCGAGATCCACGACGGGACGCCGGCCGAACTGAACGAGCGCCTGCGCGCGGGCGACCTGGACGTCTCGGTCATCTCGGTGATGGAGGCGGTGCTCCGCCCCGAGGCCTACCGGTTGCTGCCCGGGCTGGCCATTGCCTGCGATGGGCCCGTGGAAAGCGTGCTGTTGGCGAGCGAGCGGCCAGTGGAGGAACTGGACGGTCTGCCGGTGGCCCTCAGCCGCCACTCGCTGACCTCCGTGTACCTGGTAAAGCTCCTCCTGGAGAAGGCGTACCATGTCCGGCCCCGCTTCCTGACGGAGGCCGAGGCGTCCGGCGCGGCGGCGCGATTGATGATCGGGGACGAGGCACTTCGCCTCGGCCCCCGGTACCGGAACCGGCTGGACCTGGGGAAGGCGTGGCACGCGCTCACGGGGCTTCCCTTCGTCTTCGCGGTATGGGCGGCGCGCGCCGAGGTCTGGGTCGCTGCGGCGGAGGACGTCCGCGCGCTCCACCGGGCCCTCCTGGCCGCGAAGGCGTACAGCCAGGCCCATCCCGAGGCGATGGTGGCCCTGGCCTGCGAGCGTACCGGCCTTCCGCCCGAGGCGTGCCGGCGGTACCTGCGGGAACGGCTCTGCTTCGACCTGACCTCGAGGCACCTGGACGGGCTCCGCACCTTCCTGCAGCTCCTGGCCGATGCTGGCGAGTTGCCGGCGGTCCCGGCGCTCCACTTCATCCCGGCATGACGGCCGACAGGGGGGATCGGATGCCTGGCAGTCGCCTCTGCTTTCTCCACATCTCGGACCTGCACATTCTGGGAGACGAGGGTCGCCGTCAGCACGGAGCGGACACGGCCGCCATCCTCCGGCAGGCCGTCCCCCTGATGAATGCGCTGCGGCCGGACTTCATCATCGCCAGCGGCGACCTGATCAGCGACGAATCGGAGGAGTCGTACCGGCGCCTGCGGACGCTCCTTCAGCCGGTGGAGGCGCCGATCCACTTCCTGCTGGGAAACCACGACGACCGGGCGGCGTTCCGCCGGGTGTTCCACCCGGGCGAACCGCCGTCGGCCGATCCGCTCTGTCAGGCCTTCGAGCGGGGCGGGATTCGTTTTCTCCTGCTGGATTCCATGCTGCCGGGCAAGGTGGAGGGGCGTCTTGCCAGCGACCAGTTGGACTGGCTGGAGGGCGAGTTGGCGGCCCATTCCGACCGACCGACCTGGGTCTTTCTGCACCATCAGCCGCTGCCTATCTATCTCCGTTGGCTGGATGCCCTGGGCCTGCAGAACCAGGAGGAGTTCCTCGAGGTCTTGGCCCGACATCCCCAGGTGGAGGTCGTGGGCTACGGACACGTCCACCAGGTGCGCCGCTGGCGCTATCGTGGTGTGCTCTTCGTCAGTGTGCCTGCCCTGGCCTTCCAGTTCTCCCCGCTCAGCCAGGAGCCGGAGATCACCCTGGAGACCCCAGGCTTCCGCCGGGTCGAGATCTCCAACGGGGAGCGCCGGCACTGGCTGCATTTCCTGGACGGCCGGGTCGTGCCCGAGCCCCCGCTGTCCGCCATCCCCATCTATATCCGCTGAGCCCAAAAATTTCACCGCCAAGATCGCCAAGACTCGCCAACACTCATCACTTCAGAGGAGTTTCCGGACCGAATTTTTCCGGGGCGCGTCTCGCCAATTTTCGATTGCGGATTTCCGATTGCCGATTTGAAAATCGAAAATCGCCAATCGACAATCGCCAATCAGGGAATATGGGCAGCTCCTTTGCGTCCTTCGCGTGCTTTGCGGTTGAACTGCACTGTTCGGGCTCAGCGGGCGGCGGGCTTGACGGATTCGGGTGTCCTGTTATACTAGATTACATTGGTTGTGTATGAGAAACCTGGAACAGGCCCGAAGGGGGACCATCGAGACTCCGAAAGAGATAGGAGAACGAACGACCTCATTGTCTCGTCTCCGACTGGCTCTGCGTGTGACCCCGCTGTTCCGGTGGATCTCTTAGCGGCTCTCCCAGTCTACTGGCACTGAACCTCCTTCCTGGGGTCGCACCGGCCGATCCGTTCGCTGATCGGACGGCATACTCGCTCTCGGACTGACTGTCTCGACGACGCTGCAAGGCCTCCCAATCGTATAGAGAGGGAGAGGGGTGTTCCGCTTTCTCTGCACACCACACAGACCGAATAGGGAGGAAAGCCATGGCCGCATACGCTCGACCAGAAGTGTTGGTGGACACGCAGTGGGGTGGTGATCATCTCAAGGATCCGAAGGTCCGGGTGATCGAGGTGTCGGTGGATCAGGCGGCCTTCGATCAGGGGCACGTCCCGGGCGCGGTGGCCCTCAACTGGTTCCAGGATCTCGAGGAGCGTCCCCACCGCGAGATTGCCAGCCAGGCGACCATCGAGCGGCTTCTGGGGGCCGCCGGGGTCACCCCGGACACGACCATCGTCGTCTATGGCGACAACAACAACTGGTTTGCCGCCTACGCCTACTGGCTGTTCAGGCTATACGGTCACCGGGATGTCCGGATCATGAACGGCGGGCGGAAGAAATGGATGGACGAGGGCCGCCCCATGACCAAGGAGGCTGCCTCTTACCCGAGAGTCCAATACAAGGCGCAGGAGCCAGACGCGAGCATCCGGGCGCTCCGGGATGCGGTCCTCCAGAGCCTCGGCCAGCCGGGCAGGGGACTGGTGGACGTTCGGTCCCCTCGGGAGTTCAGCGGCGAACTCCTGGCTCCTGAGAATCTCCCGCAGGAGGGGGCACAGCGAGGTGGGCACATCCCCGGGGCCGCGAATATCCCGTGGGGCGAGGCCGTCCGGCCGGACGGCACCTTCAAGTCGGCGGATGAGCTGAAGGCGCTGTACCAGGGGCGGGGGATCACGCCCGACAAGGAGATCATCGCCTACTGCCGCATCGGGGAGCGATCGGCCCACACGTGGTTTGTCCTGAAGGAACTCTTGGGGTATCCCAAGGTCCGGAACTACGACGGGTCCTGGACCGAGTGGGGTTCGATGGTCGGGGTCCCGGTCGAGAGGTAGTTCCGCCCGAATCCGAAGAAACAATGTACCGTCCGGTCTTGGCGTGCCGGGTACCCAGCGGCAGCGCTGGGTGTCCTTGGCGGTTGATGAATCTCGGATCAGGGTTCATTCCCCACATGGAGGCCGGCCCGAGCGGTGGCCGGGCCCGGAGCCGCACATGACCATTCCTTTCCTTCGTGAAGGGGAGCGGCTGGTCCGCGTTCACCGCTTCCGGTTCACCGGCGGGCGCGGGTGCGCCCTGGGGACCACCGATATCCTCGTCGAGGAGGAGTTGGGCGCGGTCGCCGATCCGGCCACCCGCTGTCAGGCACGACCGGATCACCCGACGCGGGTGCCGCGTCCGCACCTGTACGTGAACGCCGAAACGGTGGAGGGGGCGGTGTCGGCCTGTATCGATAAGATGCGGGGCGGGACCGCGGGCGACCTGTTCTTCCCCCAGGTGTGAGATGGCGAAGACGGAAGTGCGGCATGCACTATCGCCAGTTCCTCCAGCCAAACTCGTCATCGAGGATCGGGCGCGCGCTGCATACGAGTCTGAGGGTCGATTACCCGTAGGGGGTGAGTCCAAGGCAGGAATTACCGAGACGACCGAAGGAGGTATCCGATGACGAATCAGGAGATCAAGCTGGCCGTGGGGAAACGCGTCAAACTGGACCTCACGCCGCAGGCCCCCGGGGGACCGACCCGGACGGGTCGCATCGTCGGCACGCTGGACGCGGCGGATGGGTTGGTGGTCACCCTCGCGCCGGATGATGCCCCGGGGAGCCAGGTGACCTATCACGCCCACTACATCCGGGCCATCCATCCCGCCTGAGGCTTCGCCGGTTCCTTCCGGGACTGGCGAGCGTCCTCCGACCCCCATTTTCCCATCGCATCATCCGTTGGTTATTGGCGAGGCACAGGGTCTCCCCCGGATCGGGGGATTCCTCTTGCTTGTGCGGCTCATGCCGCCGGGGGTAGACTGTGTCGCGAGAAGCGAACCAGGCCGTCATCCGCCGGGACTGGGCGGAGACACCCGGGGCCTCATGCAACAGCCTGGTGCGGTCCCTGCCATGAGAGGGGCGGCAGGGGGACCTTCGGATTCCATCGGGGGACGGTCGTGAAGCTCGCGGGGGTTATTTTCGATCTCGACGGGACGCTGGGAGACACCCTCCCCGTCTGCTTCGCGGCGTTCCGGCGGGCGCTGCGGAAGTTTTCGGATCGCCACCACACGGACGAGGAGATTGCGGCGCTCTTCGGGCCGAGCGAAGAGGGTATGCTTCAACGGCTGGTCCCAGACCACTGGCAGGCCTGTCTGGAAACCTATCTCGCGGAGTACGAGAGAGAATCCGCGCGGAACGCCAGATTGTTTCCCGGCATCGAGACGGCACTCCGCCTGCTCGAGGAGCGCGGCGTGGCACTCGCCATCGTCACCGGCAAGGGCGCCCACAGCGCGGCCATCTCGCTGCGCGATCTGAAGCTGGCAGAGCATTTCGATGTCGTGGAGACCGGTTCTGCGGAGGGGGGCGTGAAACCCCGGTCGATCCAGAAGGTCCTGACGAAGTGGGGGGTCGTGCCGTCCCAGGTTGCGTATGTCGGCGATGCACCGTCAGACATGGAGGCCGCAAGGGAAGCCGGCGTCATTCCGCTGGGGGCGGCCTGGGCCGCGACGGCGAGCGCAGAGAGCCTGAATGCGCTGGGCCCCCTGGAAACATTCCGGAGTGTCGAGCGCTTCATTGCATGGATCGATGCGAACGTGGGGCCCAATCGCAGCTAACGACCGCCCCGCCTCGGGTTAGCTTGGTTCTTCTGGCATCGGACGGCACCGAGCAGCGTTCCCGGTTCGTGATTCGTGCATTCGGATTCATTCCCGGACACGATCATCACAGAGAGGATCCTGAAGGGCGATGCGGCGCACCGATGCGGTCTGGCTCGGGGCCGTCTGCGTGTGCGAGATGGCCACGATGCTGGTCTTCCTCAACTACACCGCCGTCCTGCCGATCCTCCAGGTCGAGTGGGGGATGCGGCACGGAGAGGCCGGCCTCATCTTCTCCGCCTACCAGGCCTGTTACCTTCTCGCCGTCCTCGTCCTGGCCAGCCTCACCGATCGGATGGATACGCGGACCATCTATCTTGCCTCCGCCATCTGGGCCGGGGTGGCCGGCCTGGCCTTCCCTGTGTTCGCCCAGGGGTTCCGTTCTGCCGCGCTCCTCCGGGCCCTGGCCGGGATCGGCCTCGCCGGGACCTATGTCCCCGGGATGCGCCTCGTGGCCCAGCGGTTCGCCTCGCAGCACCGGGGCCTTGCCATTGCGCTGTATGCCAGTGCCTTCGGTCTGGGCTCGGCGGTCTCGCTGGCCCTCGCCGGATACCTGGCTCGCATTGGCGGTTGGGGGCTGGCCATGGGGATCACCGCCTTGGGGCCACTCCTGGCCGCCGGGCTGGCCGCCGCCGTCCTCTCGCCGGCCCCCCCGCCGCCGCTCACGCGGAGCACGCGTCTGCTGGACCCAGGCGTCTTCAGGAATCGGCCGGCCCTCTGGATGATCGCCGGCTACTCCGCCCACAACTGGGAGCTGTTCGGGATGCGGGCCTGGCTCCCGCCGTTTTTCGCGGCCGCACTCGTGCACAGGGGCGCCGGCGTGGTAGAGGCGAGCAGCCTGGCGGCCACGCTGGCCTCGGGTATCCTGCTGGTGGGGGCGGGGTCGAACGTTCTCGGCGGGTGGGCCTCGGATCGGTGGGGGCGCTTGCGGGTGATCGTGACCTCGCAGATGCTCAGCGCCGCCTGCTCCTTCGCGATCGGCTGGCTGTTCGATGCCCCGCTCTGGGTGATGCTGACGGTCGCAGCAGTCTACGGCGTCTTCGTGACCTCGGAATCCGGGGCCCTGTCCACGGGTGTTACCGAGCTGGCCGACCCGTCGGCCCTGGGCGCCACGCTGGCCGTCCAATCCTGCCTCGGATTCCTGGCGGCGGCGCTGTCGCCGGCCGCCATCGGCTTCCTCCTGGATCGGCTCCAGTCCGTCTCCGGGGGATCGGCGGCCGCCTCGCCCTAGCAGTGGGGACCGGCCTTCGGCATCCTGGCCCTCGGCGTCCTCTTGGGACCCCTGAGCATGCTGGCCCTGCGCCGGGCCCAGGCGACCGCGCTCGGAAAGCACATGTGAACCGCCAAGGCCCAGCGAAGAATTTAACCACAAACCAGCCACAATCGTTGCGGCGCGAACTCCACTCACACCATTCTTTCTGTCCGGTCCTAACGTTCAAGATTACCAGGCCGGCGGGCCAACGGAGAAAACGTTTGCGCGCCGGAAGCCGTCACCGGAGCGAACGATGTCGGAAGCGCCCAACAGCGAGCCGGGTCTGGTGCATCGATTGTTAGTTGGCGATTGTATGTTCTTGCGGGTTTAATTCCTTCTCGGCTTCTGTTTTGGTTTCCCCGGAACCGCTACCTCGAAAGTGGTGCTCGTTGTTGCACCGCTAGATTCCACAGAGATTTTGTGGACTCCTTCCTCCGCTGGCGCAATGGCGTTTGCGGCCCACTTACGGTTGCGACCAACGTCGGCTTGCACGGGCTTGCCAAATTCGTTACGTACACCTTTTACGCTAACCTTACTGCCGGGCTTTCCCGTGCCGGTCAACTCCATAACTTTCTTTGGCGTTTGTTTTTTCGGTTTGTTCAAGGTCAATTCTTGCTCATCGTTTGGTGTCTTTGTCATGGCCTTCTCCTCGTTTTTGTTGTGGGCACGTTCGTTTCGCACCAAACGCGGTACACCGGGAAAATGTCTTCGGCGTCAATGACTCCGTCGCCGCCACAGACGCCGCATCGCATTGTTTTCGGGCGCTCTGGCCACCGGGGCATGCGGCAAAGTGGAATGGCGTCCGGTTTGTCGCCGAGCACAATGACACGGCCGGTACCATTGCAATGGGGACATTTGCGGGCCATGACAATTTCTCCTTTCTCCTGAAAGTCCGGTGAAGTTTCTGTCCGTCGATTGAAATCACCAGCGTGCCGGCCAGGCTGGACGGAAACCCACGGGCCGACGTGAAGGCCGGCACGTCTGGTGCGTGATTGGTTATGTGGCAAATCACGGTGTCACGTGCAAAAAGCCTTCGTATCTGCCGGATTCGGAGTCATAGCGTTTCTACACGTTCGCGGTATTCTTTCATAGAGTGATCGCCGACCCACGCCTTAGGGCTAACATTTCGTTTCTGGTAATTCGCTCGCGCGTCGACGAATTTGCAAAACCAGTAACTTGGATTCCAGTGAAGCGTTCCGTCAGCATCGAAATACAGGGCATGTCCGACATGCCGCCAGAAATAGCGGTTCGGAACTTTAGGTACCATGTCGAGTCGATTCTGGAATTGGAACGTCCTTTCTTTGAACAATTCGTCGTAACACCTGGCGAAAGCCGATGTACCAACGCGAGGAGCTCCAAACGTGTAGACGCCGGCAATGCGCTTTGGGTGTTCAGACTGACTCGCAGCCCATAGAACTGCCAAGGAGCCACCCAAACTGTGCCCTGTGACGTAAATCCGACGATCAGGGTCCGTCTGGCGCGCTTCGTCAATCCGATCTCGCACATGGTCTATGGCGTTCTTGAAGCCTCTATGAATCTTTCCGGATCGCAGCGAGCCGAACTGGTATTTCTCTCTGACAATCTTCAGATCTGTCTTCCAATCGTTCCAATTCGTAGGCTCGGTCCCGCGAAACGCCAGCAGATCAAACTCATCACTGCGCGTCAGAACGGCTTGTGTATCTGCTTCGTCGAAGGATTCACAGCTCCCGATACTACATTTGATGTGGGCCTCGTCCTCATACGCAAGAGCCGAAAGGTCCGCGAGTCGCTTCACCATTTCTGCATCGTATTCAGTCATGGTTTTCGCTCCAGCACATTGACCGAAGTCAAGCGACTAGCCAATGTCACATAACGATTATGCAGTCTGTATAAGCCCTCAAACACAGACGGCTCTTTTCTGCATATGACGCTCGACTCTATCACGAGAGAATCGCATAACTTCGCTCCTGCAAGCACTTCCGCGTCGTTGGAGGACCCGCCGGGAGGCGGTATATGCAGACTGTAACGGAGGAATCTCTCCACACCGCCGTTATCGTTCCCGCTCGTTGGCCGGTTCGTGAGGAAGATTGTGGAGCCCGGTGGGGAAGGAGAGAGGGGGGGATGAAAATGGCCCGCTGGGGCACAAGCGCCTCCAAAGGGCCGTGGGTGGCCGTGCGTGCTTCCGTTGGGACGGAAGTCCTCGCCGCGCTGTCGTCTTCAGCCGAGGTCACGCGATCGCCCTCCCCTGAGCGCCGCGGGGAACCCCGAAGCTTGGCAACCGTACCAGCAACCCTGGTCCGGTGTCAAGTATGGCGGAGATCCTGTATGGCGGAGATCCTGTGCAGGTTGGGGCTCAACGTTGTCGAAGAACGGCGGGCAATAAGGGTGACCGTGGGCGTGAGCCGCGGGTTACAGCCCCAACTCTATGCAGACTTCCTCACCTGGCGAGAACCGGCGATGGCGGAACGCTTGCTCTCGATCCGCCGCATAGCCTCTGGGTCGAACACCATTTCCCCACAGGCCGGACACTTAAAGAATCGAAGCTGCTGGACCGTGTATTGGTGGCCCTTGAACTCGCCAGACCAGTTCCGGCGGACCGAACGAATTCGATCACTACCACATGAAGGACAGGCATGAATCTTCAGCATGTTTCACCTCAAGCTAGACAGCTCTCTTTGACGACACCAGGAAGTAGTAGATGTCTTCGCCGCCTTCGCGGACGATCTTCCCTTTGGTGTTGTTGTCCTCGGTCGAGGTCACGCGATCGCCCTCCCCTGAGCGCCGCGGGGAACCCCGAAGCTGGCCAACCGTACCAGTAGCCCAGGTCCGGTGTCAAGTTACGTGACCCGGGCATGAACCGTGACAGGACGGGATCGGCGGCTTGAGCGGGCAGTCAGGGGGCGATTCAACCCGCTCGACGAAAAGGCTCCAGTTCGGCGATCGCTGCGGCCCGCTTGCTCCGCATTGCGTGCCACAGATCCCAGTCCTGCTGCAGGCCCAGCCAGAAGTCGGCGGACAGCCCGAGAACTCGTGCCAAGCGCAAGGCTGTGTCAGGGGTGACACCCCTTTTCCCGCGGATGATCTCATTCAACCGGGGGAAGGAGATCCCCAGCCGCACAGCAAATGCCGACTGGCTCATGCCGAACGGCTTCAGGAACTCCTCCAACAGCATCTCACCCGGGTGAGTCGGCGGGCGATGTGTCGGAAGCCGCCGAGATACCACTTCTCGATCCAGCCGAGTGCGCCCCCGGCGCTCGCTAGTGGTAGTCCGTGATCTCGACATCGTCGGCATAGCCATTCTTCCAGCGCAAGCAGATACGATACTGCTCATTGATGCGGATACTATGCTGGCCGGCCCGTTTCCCTTTGAGGCGTTCGAGGTGGTTACCCGGAGGTACAGCCAACTCGCCCAAATCGCGAACCCGATTCACCTGGTCGAGCTTCCTGTGCGCAACTGACCATAGACTCTGAGGGCATGTTCTTCTGGCGGCGCTTGAGTCCGTGCCGTCAAAGATGTCCGCTGTGCCACGACCCACAAAAGACCGTATCACGGTTTATATTATAATGGGAAGCGTACAATGGGGCAAGCCCCGGTGTCGGCCTGGCAACCCGGCGTTCGGCTGCCCGTCCAGGTTATTGGTGCTTTCGCACGCTGCCTCGCGGGCGCAGGAGGTGTGGGGTGTCTCCTTTGACAGCCTGCCGTGAAGGCACGGAGCGAGATTGGCTGAGCTTGGCGGTGTGGGGATGCGATGGCGGGCGGTGGGACAGGGGCAACTCCTGCTGGCGGTCACGCGTGAGACTTGGCCGCTGTCTGGATCACCTCGTGCATCTCGAACACGTTGGGGCCGGCGAACATCTCTTTGGGCGGGCGATTGGCGTGGGCCACGCGGAAGTCATCGCTCTCCGTCCATCGCAGGAACGCTGCTTCGTTCTCCCAATACGTCAGCACCACGTAGTAGTCGGAGCCACCCATCGTCGTGCCGTGCATCTTCACGGATGTCGGACGGAGGATCTCCAGCCGGATGAAGCCGGGGTGATTCTCCACCAGCCCGGCGCGCCCCTCGAACCGCTTCTCGAACGCCGCCTCGTGCCCTGCAGCTACCTGGATTCGATTCGAAACGACGATCATGACGAGTTCCTCTTAAATGACCAATGACCAATTCCCAATGACCAATGACCGGCCACTGACAACGAAGGCGGCGTGATCTCAATCGCCTGTCTTGCATTGCCGGGTGCCGATTCGGAATTTTCCATTGCGCCGAGTCAGTGCCCGGCCACGGTCATCCGCGCGATCTTGAGGGTCGGAGCGGCAATGGAGCCGCGCCACTCCAGGTCGTTGCCGATCATCTCGATCTGCTGCAGCATGTCCTTGAGGTTCCCGGCGATGGTGATCTCCTCCACCGGGTGGGCCAGCTCTCCCTTCTCGATCCAGAGTCCCACGGCTCCCCGCGAATAATCCCCGTTCACCAGGTTCACGCCGAAGCCGATCATCTCCGTGAGGTACAGCCCCTGGTCCACCGAGCGGATGATCTCGTCGGGCGAGTACCGGCCGGGAGCGATGGAGCAGTTCGTCGGGCCCACCGTGGGCGGCTGCCCCAGGGAGCGCGAGGCGTTGCCCGTGGAGGGCATGCCGAGCTTCCGTCCCGTGTAGGTGTCCAGCAGGTAACTCGCGAGAACGCCGTTCTGGATCACCACCGTTTGCCGCGTGGGAAGGCCCTCGCCGTCAAAAGGCCGAGAGCCGAGGTGGCCCACCATCCGGCCGTCGTCCACGACGGTGAGATCGGGGGTCGCCACCTGTTCCCCCAGGCGCCCCGTCAGGAACGAGGCGCTGCGGTAGATGGCGGAGCCGGAGACGGCGCTACAAATGCTCCGCAGCAGGCTGGCGGCCATGTCCGGATCAAAGATCACCGGCACCTGTTGCGTGGCGACCTTTCGCGCGCCCAGCCGGCGAAGGGCCCGCCGCGCCGCCATCCGTCCGATGGCCTCGGGCGATTCGAGGTTTCGCAGGCGACGCTGGTAGGAATACCAGCCGTCCCGCTGCATCCCGCCGTCATCCCCGGCGATGGGCGACACGGAGAGGACCACCGAGGAGCCCCGATACTCCCCGGTGAAGCCGTAGCTGTTGGCGAACACGACGCGGGCGTCCTGGTGGCTGTAGTCCGCTCCCTCGGAATTGGTGATCCTGGGGTCGAAGTCCAGGGCGGCCGATTCCGCGATCGTGGCCCGGGCGATCCGTTCCTGGATGGGAAACTGCGCCACCTCGGGATCCCACAACTCCAGGTCCGGCATCTCCGAGGTGAAGAGTTCGGGCTCCGGCAGGCCGCTGTACGGATCCGGCGCCGTGGCCTGCGCCATGGCCACCGTATCGTCGAGGAGCTTGCGCAGGGATTCCGCCGAGAAGTCCGACGTGGCCGTGGTCGCCGACCGCTGGCCGACGCAGAGGCGAAGGCCCAGCCGTTTCTCCTTGGCGTTCTTCAGGGTGTCTATGGCCCGCATCCGGACCTGCACCGAGAAGGCTTCATCCTCGACGATGATGACCTCGGCCCCGCTCGCGCCCTTGCTTGCCGCCTGCTTCAAGAGATCATGTGCCAGCTCGCGGTAGTCCATGCGCGCTCCGACGCCGTTCGCCGTTCGAGGTTCAACGTTCAACGTCGAACTTCGAACATTGAACCGTGCACCTCAGCCCTGCGTCCCGCCGACCGTCAGGCCGTTGATCAGGATGGTCGGCAATCCGACGCCCACCGGCACGGACTGGCCGTCCTTCCCGCAGG
>METI01000175.1 GCA_001771285.1 candidate division NC10 bacterium RIFCSPLOWO2_12_FULL_66_18 | reverse complement strand
GGCATGGATCAGCGCGATCGTGGACGCGAAGACCTCGACCCCGTCGCGGCGCACGAATCCCATGAACAGGGCGTCCTTGCGCCCGCCCAGGCCGTGGACGGTCTCCGCCTCCGGGCCGTCGGCCGGGTCGCCCTCGGGCAGCTCGATCCCGCGCGCGGCGAGGAAGCTCCGCACCCCCTCGCGGCGCGGCTTGCCGTCCACGTACAGGCGATAGTCGGCGTCGAGGTTGAAGGGGGCCGGCGAGTCGCCCGCCCGTTCGCTGCGCCGCGCGAAATACTCGTCGAAGGTCTGCTTCCAGGCGCGGGCGTGGAGCGTCGCCGTCTGCGTGATCACGCCGTCCATGTCGAAGATGGCCGCGTCAAATTCGTGTCCAGTCATGGTCGCTGTCGCTCTGTTGCTGGCCGCTCCCGTCCGGGCAAGCAGCCCCATGTCAATCACCCCAGCCTGGGCCCTCGGCCGGACGCGTGAAGCAGCTTCCGCAGCTCGTCGGCGAGCCAGATCGTGCTCGACACCAGCAGGATCCAGAGCCAGTCGATCCAGGCCAGTCCGACGGTCCCGAACAGGAGCTGCCCGACGGGCGTGTGGACCGCCCCGATCTGCAGCAGGACCGCCGCGCCCACGCCCCCCAGCACCCACCGGTTGGTGAAGAGGCCGATGGAGAAGACGGACCGCTCCTGCGATCGCGCGTTGAAGGCCTGGAACCACTGGAAGGCCGCCATGGTGGTAAAGCCCACGGTCCGGGCGTAGTCGAGGCCGTTGACCCGCAGCTCGTACCAGAACAGGCCGAGCGTCCCGGCGGCCATGATCGGCGTGAGGATCGCCATCCGGAAGAGCAGCGGCCGGTTGATGATGAACTCCCGGGGGTCCCGCGGCGGCTGCCGGAGGACATCGGCGTGCCCCGGCTCGACCCCCAGCGGCACGGTACAGGCGCCGTCGGTCACCAGGTTGACCCAGAGGATCATGACGGCCGTCAGGGGCAGGTCTATGCCGATGACCAGGGCGGCGACCAGGGTGAGGATCTCGCCCAGGTTGGTGGACAGCAGGAAGAACACGACCCGGCGCAGGTTGCCGTAGATGACGCGGCCTTCCTCCACCGCGTGCACGATGGTGGCGAAGTTATCGTCGGTCAGGATCATGTCGGCAGCTTCCTTGGCCACCTCGGTGCCGGCCCGGCCCATGGCCACGCCGATGTCCGCGCCCTTCAGCGCCGGGGCGTCATTCACCCCGTCGCCGGTCATGGCCACGACATGCCCCTGCTCCTTGAGGGCCTCCGTGATCTTGAGCTTGTGCGCCGGTGTCACGCGGGCGAAGACGCCGGACTCCAGCGCCGCCCTGGCCAGCGCGGGCTTCTCCATCTCCTCGATGTCCCGCCCGGAGAGCGCTCTTCCGACCCGGGCGATTCCCACCTGGCGGGCGATGGCCAGCGCGGTGACGGCGTGATCGCCTGTGATCATGACGGGACGGATGCCCGCCCGCTTGGCGTCGCTCACCGCCCGGGTGCTTTCCTCGCGCGGCGGGTCGAGCATCCCCCACAGGCCGGCCAGGGTCAGGCCCTCTTCCACGTCGCCCCGTTCCAGCCGGTCCTTGCCCTCCGGCATATCCCGATAGGCGCCGGCCATCACCCGCAACCCCTGGGAGGCGAACTGCTCGTTGACCGCGATGATCTCTCGGCGGTGCTGCCCGTCGAGCTTGACGCGCCGGCCGTCGTGCAGCACATGGGAGCAGAACTCCAGGATCCGCTCGGGGGCTCCCTTCACGTAGGCGACCCGCTCGGTGCCATCCCCCCGCGGGTGGAAGGTGGCCATGTACTTGGTGCTGCTGGAGAAGGGCACCTCGGACAGGCGCGGCACCTCCCGGCGCATCGGGTCGGTGTGCATGCCCGCCTTGCGCGCCGCCACGAGCAGGGCCCCTTCGCTGGGATTGCCCTCGACGCGCCACTGCCCGTCCTTCTCCTTCAGGTCGGCGTTGTTGCAGAGCACGCCGATCATGAGCAGCCGTCTCAGGGGCTCGGGCGGTTTCTCGACGGCTTCCCCCTCGGGGCTGCGCAGTTCCCCATCCGGCTGATAGCCTTCGCCTGAGACCTCACGGGTCTGTCCGCCCGCCCAGAGCCTGCGGACGGTCATCTGGTTTTTGGTGATCGTGCCGGTCTTGTCGGAACAGATGACGGTCGTGGACCCGAGGGTCTCCACGGCCGTCATCCGCCGGACGATCGCATGCCGGTCGGCCATGCGCCGCACGCCCAGGGCCAGCGTCACGCTGATGACGGCCGGCAGCCCTTCCGGGATGGCCGAGACGGCCGCCGCGACGGCGAACATCAGCATCTCGAATACCGCGTAGCCGCGCAGCAGGCCCAGGCCGAACACCAGGGCGGCCAGCGTGATCCCGCCGACTCCCAGGACCAGGCCCAGCTTGTGCATCCGCTTTTGGAGCGGGGTCTCCTCCCGCTGGGTGGATCGGACCTGGCCGGCGATCCGGCCCATCTCCGTCCGCATGCCCGTCGCGACCACGACGGCCCGGCCGCGGCCGCCGGTCACGCTGGTGGACATCCACACCATGTTCTGCCGATCGGCCATCGGCGTTCCCTCGTCCACCCGTTCCGGCTGCTTGGCGACGGGCTGGGATTCCCCCGTCAGGGCCGACTCGTCCACGTGCAGATCGTCGCCGGAGAGCAGGCGGGCGTCGGCGGCCACCCGGTCGCCGGTCTCCAGCAGCAGCGCGTCCCCGGGCGCCACGTGGGCGGCTTCGATCTCGGCCGGCCGCCCGTCCCGCAGGACCCGGGCGTGCGGGGCCGCCATTTCCCGCAGGGCCGCCAGGCCCCCCTCGGCCCGCCATTCCTGGAAGAATCCCAGCAGGCTGTTGAGGCCGGTCTCTTGAAGACGTCTGGTCGCCTCCTCGCCGGTCAAGCCTTCCGTCGAACTGTCCAGGCGTTTCAGCGCCTCATCCGGGTCCAGTGCGTGCCAGTGAGCGCCTGGAGCCTCGTCGTTCATGCCTGCGTCCTCTAAGCGTTGTTCGGTTGTCGAGAGCGCGGCGGCCTCGCCCTTGGAACTTGGCAGAACGGCCGGGTGAAGCAGGGGGTGGGGTCCTACCCGGGCCTGATCATGGTCACCACGAAGCTCTGTTCGAGGATATGTCCCGGGACGACGGGGGCCACCGGGATGCCGTTCGCCTCGAAGCCGTGGCCAAGGTGGAGACATCCTTCATATGCGCTCCGGGACGTTCCGCTCGGCGATCCGCCTCTCGAGACCTGGGGGCGGCCGCAGGATCTCGTGGGCCAGGATGGCGGCCCGTCGGCCGCCGGGGTCGCGGAGCAGGCGGCGGATGCGAACCCGAGCGCTCGGGCCGGACGGCATGGGGGCCGTTGCGGGCGCCGGCGGCGCACGTCTGACTCCTTCCCGGCTGGCGGACGCCGCGGCGGGAGACGTCGGCTCCGCTGGCGGCGCGGAGGCCGAGACCGGGGGCCTCGGCGGAGGTGCGGGCGTGGCCGTTCCCGGCGATGGCGGCGACGCCGGCCCGGGGGGAAAACGGAACCGCTCCGGCAGTCGTTCGATCGCAACTCCTGGCCGCCCCTGATCGCCCTTCCGTCGCCGAGCTCGTCGCCGCAGGTATTCAATGACCTGCAGACCCGCCAGCAGCATCAGGATCAACAGGAACGGGACGAGAACTTTCAGGGCATCTTCCACTGTCGCCTCCACCGGCTGCCAGCGCGGATCCCCGTCCCTAACCCCAGCGGACCGCGCTGAAGATCAGCAGCAAGATCGCCAGCGCCAGTCCGAGAAAGAATCGGGATCGCGCATCCTCAGCAAATCGCTTGGCGAAGCCTCGCAACCACGTCATGTGCTCTGTCCCCGCGCCGGCCTGTCAGGCCGGCTTCTCCTCGTCCTTGGCGAGGCTGGTGCGCATCTCGGTGTCGGCCTGAACGTTCTTCATGCGGTAGTAGTCCATGATCCCCAGGTTGCCGCTGCGGAAGGCCTCGGCCATGGCGCGGGGCACCTCCGCCTCCGCCTCGACGACGCGGGCCCGCATCTCTTCCACACGCGCCGTCATCTCCTGCTCCTGGGCCACCGCCATGGCCCGCCGCGCCTCGGCTCGAGCCTGGGCCATCAGCTTGTCGGCGTTGGCCTGCTCGATCTGCAGCTTGGCCCCGATGTTCTCCCCGACGTCCACGTCGGCGATATCGATGGAGAGAATCTCATACGCCGATCCGGCGTCCAGGCCCTTCTTCAGGACGTTCTTGGAGATGTGGTCCGGGTTCTCCAAGACGTGTTTGTGGGTCTCGGCCGAGCCGATAGTGCTCACCACCCCCTCGCCGACCCGCGCAATGATCGTTTCCTCCCCGGCCCCGCCCACCAGCCGGTCAATGTTCGTGCGGACGGTGACCCGGCAGATGGCGATGAGCTGGATCCCGTCCTTGGCCACCGCGGCCACCCGAGGCGTCTGGATCACCTTGGGAATCACCGACATCTTGACCGCCTCCAGGACGTCCCGGCCCGCCAGATCGATGGCCGCCGCCCGCTTGAACGTCATGAGAATCCCGGCCTTGTCGGCGGAGATCAAGGCGTTCACCGTCTTCTGGACGTTGCCGCCGGCCAGGTAGTGCGCCTCCAGGTCGTTGAGGACGATGTCCAGCCCGGCCTTGACCGCGCTGATCCGCGAGGTAATCACGATGCCGGGCGGAACCCGCCGCAGCCGCATGGCGATCAGGGTGAAGATGCCCACCGGCGCGCCGGAGGACCAGGCCGCAATCCAGAGCTGGACCGGGATGAAGTACAGGATGAAGCTCAGGATGACGACGACCAGCAGGATCGTGCCGACCATCGTCAGGAGACCGAATTCGACGCTCATGACTCGCTCCTTTCGGTCGCACCGGGGGCCCGCCGGACCACGATGCGGTTCCCATCCACCCGGATCACTTCCACGGGTTCACCCACTTCCACGTATTCCCCATCCGTTACCACGTCTACCCTGGCCCCCTCGATCCTGGCGATCCCGGCCGGCCGGAGCGTCGTGGCGGCCACGCCCCGCTTGCCAAGCCAGCCCTGATCCGTCTCCGGTGGGGAGGCGAATCCCTCCCGCGCTGGCATGGCCGTCTCCAGGACCAGGCGGCGACCCACCGCCAGGCGGGGGAGGAAGCGGAACGCCACGAGACCCACCACCAGGGCCGCAAGGATGGAGCCGACTACCCGGAAGGCCGCCCACATGATCCCCTCATAGGTGGCCCCCCTTCCCACCAGCGTCAGGGTGAGCCCGCCCATGACCGCCCCGATCCCCAGGAAGCCGGTGATTCCGAAGCCCGGGATGACGAATAGCTCTACGCCCAGGAGCGCGAGGCCGACGGCCAGCAGGAGCAGAACCTCCCAGCCTGCGAGCCGCACCAGGTAATGGCCCCAGAAAAACAGGCCGAGACTGGCGATTCCTACGGCGCCGGGAACGCCGAAACCCGGAGTCCGGATCTCGATCAGGATCCCCAGGAGCCCCACGGTCATGAGCAGGCTGCTGACGACGGGGTGGGTCAGGAACCGGACCAGGTTCTCGGCCCATGTCCCCTCGACCCGCCGGATCTCGGCGCCCGTCAGGTCCAGCGCGGCCAGGAGCGCTGTGAGGTCCGCGGCGCGAAGCTCGGCCACCTTGTGCTTCAGCGCCTCCTCTGTCGTCAGGGTCAAGAGCTTCCCCTTCGCGATCACCTCCGGGATCTCGACATCCGCATCCACCATGGCCTCGGCCAGGAGGGGCGGGCGGCCCCGGCTTTCCGCCGTGGCCCGGAATTCCTTCCGCATGTACGAGACGGTCTTCTCGGCCACCGGCTGCGCCAGGGCCCCGGGAGCACCGGCCATGACCGGGGTCGCCGCGCCGATCGTCCCCCCGTCGGCCATGGCGATCGTCATGGCCGCCAGGCTGATCAGCGCCCCCGCCGAGATGGCCCGCTTGTCCACGAAGGCGACCGTCCGCAGGGGAGATCGCAGGAGGCTGTCCCGGATCTGGACGGCGGCGTCCACCCGGCCGCCGAAGGTGTCAATCTGCAGGATGACGGCCTTGGCGCCGGCACCCGCCGCCTCGTCCAGGACCCGCTGGACGTAGGGGACGAGGCCGAGGTCGATCATCCCGCGTATGGGCGCCACGTACACCACGGCGCCCGCGGGAGCCGTGGCTCCGCGGACGTTTCCCCCTCCCGCCCATCCCAGCAGCAGCGCCACGACGAGCAGCGCTGCCATCCGTGCCCACCCGGATGTGCGGGACCCCATGACGATTTCCTCCTCTCGGGGTTCAGTATACCACGGCCAGCCTGCTCCGGCTGGGCGGGACGACCTTGCGCACCCGGATGAAGAGGGTGAGGGGTTCTCCGGCCAGCGGGTGATTGAAGTCCAGCGCGACCCGATCCTCGGTGATCCGGTAGACCCGGCAGACCGCGCTCAGGCCGGAGCCGGTCTCGACCTGAAGCAGCATTCCGTCTTCCAGTGGCACCTCACCCGCCAGCCGGGATTCCCGCATCGTGAGGACCGCCTCCAGGTCCCATTCCCCGAACGCCTCCGAGGGCGCGAGGCGGATCAGGCGCTCGTCCCCCTCCTGCAGGCCGAGGAGCTTCTCCCCCAGACCGGGCAATGCCTGCCACTCCCCGACGCGAAGTCGGAGGGACCCATTCACCTCGGACGAATCGAACTGCTTCCCCGAGTCCAGGAAGGCGTCGTAATCGAGCCACACCAGGCTGCCCCATTCGACCCTCATGGTGTGCCCCACTTGCCCTCGTGGCTGGTGAGAGACTCCTCGGTCTCGACGAGCAGGGTCAGGCCGTGTGAACTGCGGACGATGATGGGCGCTCCGGCGCCAACAGGGTCTCCGGGACCTGGAGGAGCAGAGAGGCCCAGAACCCTCGCGGCGCTCTCCAGCCCACCGGCCACTCACCTCTCAGCCCCGCTGCCCCCCGCGGACGGGAGAGCCACGCCGGCGGCCCCCGCGGCGAGCCGCAGGGGCGGGGCGGTCCCGTCCTTGGCGGCGCCCCAGTAGAGGGTCTGGTGGGGGAAGGGGATCTCGATCCCCCGGGCGTCGAAGGTCTTCTTGATCCGCCGGTTCATCTCCCGCCCGATCCGCCACTGCTGGATGGGCTTGGTGGTGATGCGGCACTTGCCCCGATCCAGGATCCGGTCGATGGCCGCAGGCATGTGGTGTACTCCTCCCTCCTGCGGAACCAGGTGCGTGCCACCGCCGCGGGCAGGAAGGCGTCCCGTGTGATCCTACGCCTCCGGCACCCCTCCGGGTGGGGCGGGGGGAGGGGCGGGGGAAAGGAATTGGCGGTAGAGGAAGTCGGTCTGTAGCGGCGAGAGCCCGAATCGCTGGCTGGCCTCATCGATCAGGGCCAGCCGGTTGGCGTCCGCGTTTTCGCGCATCCGCTCGGCGATCCAATTCACGGCCTGCCTCACGCCAGGATCCGGTGTAGTCATGTCTTCCTCCCAAGACGCCTCGGGCGTCTGATCTGCCTCGTCACGGCGGCCTCTGCTTGAGGCCAGCGGCCCCGGGCCCGTCACCGCCGCGGCCGCGGGCTCTCCAGGTAGCGGAGCAGGTCCGAGTCGGGTCGCATGAGGATCGTCGTGGTCCCGTCGGCGAAGATGCGCTCGTAGGTCTCCAGGCGCCGCAGGAAGGCGTAGAACCCGGCGTCCTGGCCGAAGGCCCGGCCCGTGACCGCCGTGGCCTGGGCGTCCCCTTCGCCCCGCTGGCGCTGGCTGGTGGAATAGGCCCGGGCCAGGATGACCTCCCGCTCCCGGTCGGCGCCCGCCCGGATCCCCCGGGCCTTCTCCTCGCCCTCGGCCCGGTAGCGCAAGGCGATCCGCTGCCGCTCGGCCTGCATCCGGGCGAAGACGCTGGCCTGAACCTCGGGGGGCAGGTCGGCCCGCTTGATCCGCACGTCCACCACCTGGATGCCGAAGGGCTTCGCCAGCTCCTGGGTGGCGGCGGTCACCTCTTCCATGATGGCCGCCCGCTTCTCCCGGATGATGTCCTTGAAGTTCTCCCGGGCGAAGGCCTGGCGGAGGCGCGCGCTGATGATGTCATCCAGGCGGGCCATGGCCCCCCGCTCTTCCCGCATGATGCCTTCTCCTTGCCGCCCGCTCTCCCCAGGCGTACGCGGCCACGACGGTCATTGTACACTCAACTTCAGGGCAGCCTTCCGCAGGTCGTATCTTTTTTCGAGGGTGCGCCCCACGATCAGGCGGCCAGGCTTCCCCGCTCGATCTTCTTGCGTGCCTCCGCAAGATCCCGTTTCACCATCTCGAGCTCGCGGCGCAGCTCCTCCAGTCGCCAATGGAGCGCCCGCCCTTCCTCGGCCCTGCCATATACTACGAACAGTGTGATACTGAGGACGATCAGCCAGATGATGATGAGCCAGGTCATCTTCCTCCTCCTGCCTTCACCGGCGAAATCGGTCTCATCGCGATCCGCTCGCCGCTCAACCCTACGGTCCCTGTAGCACCTCCACGGAGATCGCCTCGTTCCCGGTGGCCACTCGGCGGACGCTGAGGCGGACCCGGTCACCGGATTGCAGGCGATCCAGGGAAACGGTCTGACCCTCGGCCGTGATCGTCGTCGTGGCCGTCACCTCCGCTCCGATTCGGAGGAAGTCCCTGTCCCAGGGCACATCCACCACCACCGTCCGGCTCGCCGGAACGACGGCGATGACGGTTCCCACGAACCGCATCGGTCCCGCGGCCGGCGCCGGCTCGCTCTTCTCGGCCTCATCCGCGTGGAGCGGAGAGAGCGGACCGGCCAGCAGGACCAGGGCCACCCAAGAGATCGCCAGCCAATGGAATCCCTTTTTCATGGCGCACCTCCACGCGTGAACGGATGATCTTGTCGCTCATCCCCACGCCCCACTCCCGCCGAGGAATCTTGACGTAGTCCCCCTCGCCGAAGTAGCCCACCACGGAGATCGTCCCCCCAGGCCGCCGGGGTGCGTGCCCGCGGCATGCCCTCACGCTCGGGACCGCCGCTGCGTTCCGGCGATGCTCGGTTGTGCCGGGACTCGGTTCGCGCACGCGACACACAGGACAGCCTCGGGGACCGCGCGAAGCCGGGCCGGCGGGATCGGCTGCCCGCACATGTCGCACCGGCCGTAGGTCCCCCGGCGGATCTTCTCTTCGGCCCGCGTCAGGCTCTTGAGGCGCGCCACCAGGGCCTCGCGAGAGGCCAGCTCGATCTCCTTGGCCAGGGATTCCTGCACCGCCTCCATGACCTCCGGCGTGGGCGTGTTGTCGCCGACGGGCCACTCCCGGGTCCGGGCGGCACGCCTTCGATCCAACACGGCCAGGCGCGCCAGGATTGCGCGGCGCTCCGCCAGGATCCGCGTTGCCAGCGACCATTTGGACGGTATCCGGTTCCCTCGGCGATCCATGATCGGTCTCCACGGCCCGCGACGAAGCGGGCCTAGCCGGTTGTTCCTCCATCCAGGGGACTCACCGCGAGCCCACGTCGCGCGGGGGTGCCTGAGGGGTGAAGGTCCGCTTGCACCGATGGCAGACGACCTGGCCCAGGGCGTCCCGCTTTGCCGCCACCTGCCGCGCGCCGCAATGCGGGCACCGGGGACTCCGCGCGCGCAGGGTCGTAGAGATCACGGACAGGAAGTGCCACATCATCGCCTCCTCGCAGGCGTAACGCCCATCCGGGGACCGACGGACGGTTGCCGGCTGAGTGATTCCAACCTGCCAGCAATCCCCACACACCCGTCACCTCAAGCAGGGATCGCTTCATCCACGCCGGCCAGTCCCCTCCTCCCTGGCCTGCCTGATCTGGCATTCCAGGAGGCTCAGGATATAGGCCTCCAGACTCAGGCCCTGACGCTCCGCCTCCTGCTCCGCGGCCATGAACAGCTCCGACGGGATCAGCAGGATGCTCCCCCGGACCTGGCGTTCCGGCTGCTGTGCTGCTTCCATCCTCATGCCTTCCGTGCAGTGGCATTGCATTACCCGAGTTGTCCGACGAGGATTTCGCCAAACACCAGCGCATGGAACGTCGTCAGGAGCAGGAGCTGCATGGCCGCCCTCCCTTCCGGACCCGTGAAGGGCATCAGCCCGGAGCCGCTCCGGTGGCGGGTGGCTCCATCAAGAAATCGTCGAGGAGCACCCGCGCCCCCGGTCCTGCCATCAGGCCCACCCGGCCCGGGACGGGATCATCCTCGCGTACGCCTCCGAGGAATTGCCCGTTGAGGAACAGGTTCAGCCAGTCCCCCTGCGCGGTCACGCGAAGGATATTCCACCGGTTGCCGTGGACCGGGGTGATATTGCCCGCCCGCAGGCTGCGCTGGCCGTCCTGCACCCGGTCCAGCCAGATCCGGCCGGGGGTGCCTTCCACGCGGACGATGGTCATCGTCCCGGGATCTCGCCAGCGCAGGATCAGCCCCATCGTCTCGAAGGCGCCGGTCCCGGCCGGCTTGACCTTCACCGCGGCGCGCAGGTCGCGGACCAGCGGCGTCGGGGCCAGGATGGCCGGCAGGTCGAATCCGGGCAGGGGCGGTCCCGTCTGGACCAGGACGCGATTCCGCCCGTCCTCGTCGAGTTGGACCGCCCACCTCCCACTCAGCGCCTCCCAGCCGCGCGGCGGCTCGCCCACCGGATCCTCGCTGAAGGTCCACAGGCCGGATTCACCGCCACTCGACAGCGGAGAGGCGACGGCGATCGCCGCGACCGCCAGAACGATCCCCGCCGCGACCGCGCATCGGCGAGCGCATCGCCTCCGTCCGGCGGGTCTCTTACGCATATCCCCACGCATCCCGGTGGCCTTCGCCGCGGTCCGCGGCCAACACCCACCAGGGGGTGGCGCCGATCCGCCGGACCGTCTCGACGACCCGGGCCGGCTCCCCCCAATCGCTCCAGAGGACGCCCCGGACCGGCAAGACGGCAAGGCGTCCCGCCTCGTGTTCCAGGACCTCGCGGGAGAAGTTCGCCGGCCGCATGGCCGCGTACTCCGCCTCAAGGACCGCCTCCCGATCGGGGCCATCCCAGGCCTCGACCATCCGCTCGAACTGGCCGGCCAGGTCCGGCAGGCGCCGCCGGGTAACGTCCCAGAGCAGGCGCGCGGACGCCACCAGGACGAAGGTATTGAGCAGGCATCCCCGGGTGAAAAGCCGCCGGGCCGTCCCCCGGTCCGGCTTTTCCCAGAAGCGGCGCACCTCCAAGAGGGGCGAGCTGCCCAGGGGAACGCCCGCCTCGATCCAGCCGTATCCAGGGGCCGAGCGGTCCGGCACGATTCCCAGCAGCGCCACGCGATCGGGGACGCGGCCGATTGCGGCGGCCGCCTCGGCCACGTGGGTCATGAAGCGGCCTTCCTCCAGGATGAAGTGATCCGACGGAAACAGGACCACCCGGGCCTCCGGATCGCGCTGAAGGATGACCAGGAGCGGCAGCAGGATGCCGGGCGCGGTGTCCCGGTTGCAGGGCTGCTCCAGCAGGATGCGGGGAGGCTCGGCCACCAGGTCCCCCGCCACGAACGGGCGGTAGCCGGCTGTGACGACGGTGATCGTGCGCTCCTCCGGGATCAGCCACCGGGCCCGATCCACGGTGTGGCGAAGCATGCTGCGGGTTCCGATGATGGCGCAGAACTGCTTGGGCCGGTCGGTCCCGTGGACGTCCCGAAGGAAGGGCCGCAGTCGCCTCCCCTCCCCGCCGGCCAGGATCACTCCCCACAGGGCCCCTCTAGTCATCTCCTACCCCTTTCTCCTCATGCCTGCATCCCGGCCGGCGTCCGCCGCCGGCCGGGGAAGTCGTTCACGCACCCGGCCGACCCTTTTTGGCGTAGTCCTCGGCCTTCCGCAGGACGTCGAGGAGATCGTCCAGGTTGAAGGGCTTCAGCAGGAGGTCATAGGCGCCCCCGGTGAAGGCCTCTTCGTGGGTCCGCGCATCGCCAAAGGCCGTGATCAGGATGACCGGGGTGTCGGGGATCAGAACCCGGAGGCGGCGCAGGATCTCGAGGCCGCTTCCATCGGGCAGGTTCTTGTCCAGGACCACGCTCCCGAACGACCCCTGGCGGACACGCCGCAGGGCCTCGGCCCCGTCTGCGGCCTGGTCCACCAGGAACCCCTCACCCCGGAGGAACTCCGCCAGGAGGCGGCGCATCTCCGGGTCATCCTCCACGATCAGGATTCGACCCGCGCCCTCCCCATCCTTCACCGCGGATCCCTCGACGCGTGCAATCGTTCGGGTTGCCGTCCCCATCCGCCCCTCCGTGTCCCAACCGATTCCTCGCCCGAGAGCATGTCGGCCGGTTCCACTGCCGTACCCCCGTTCGTGTGGGTGCGCTCACGCCTCACCGCCGGGGAGGGGCAAGGGCCATGCCACCGCGAACGTCTCGCCCGCGAGAGCTGGAATCCCCGGGACGCCGCGGAGTTCCTGGCATTCGAGGGGGGCAGGCCGGAGGCAGGGACCCCCGGGACTATGGACCCGCTGTCCGCGGTCCAGGCCGGGATTTCGTTGGCGACCGGTTTCTTCAGGGGTTGGAGGAAGTCGGGCTGGGGACAGACTGTCCGTCCCCTGGACGGGCAGTCACGGTGGGATCTCCCGGGAAGGGGGTCTGCGTTCCCCCGCTTTGCCTTGCCCTTTCCATCCGCTGGTCCCGCCGGCGCAACGTCCGGGGGTGGACGCCCAGGATGCGGGCCGCCTTGTCGCGGTCTCCTCCCGTCTCTTCCAGGATCCGGGCGATGTACTGCTCCTGGAGGTCTTTCAGCGTCATGGCGCGAGCCACCCCGACGTCCACGATGTTCCCCCGTCCTTCGTGCAGGAAGCCCGGCAGGTCGTTTGGCTGGATCGTTTCGGACTCGGCGAAGGCGACGGCCCGCTCGATGGCGTTCTCCAGTTCCCGCACGTTTCCCGGCCAGGGGTAGGCCTCCAGCAGGGCCAGCGCCTCGCGGCTGATGCCGGTGACGGGCCGGCCCTGGGCCGTCGCGTGCTTCCCGATGAAGTGCCGGACCAGGAGGCGGAGGTCCTCGCCCCGTTTGCGCAGGGGCGGGAGATGGAAGCTGGCCACGTTCAGGCGGAAGAACAGGTCCTCCCGGAAGGCGCCGGCCGTCACCTGGGCGCGCGGATCCCGGTTGCTGGCCGCGATGACCCGGAAGTCGATCACCGCGCCGCGGTTGCTGCCCAGGGGCCGGACCTCCTTGTCCTCGAGCACCCGTAGGAGCTTCGCCTGGAGCAGCATGGGCATCTCGGCGATCTCATCGAGGAAGAGGGTGCCCCCGTGGGCCTCCTCGATCAGGCCCTTGCGGGAGGTGGTCGCCCCCGTGAAGGCCCCCCGCACGTATCCGAACAGTTCGCTCTCCAGCAGGGTCTCGGGGATCCCGGCGCAGTTGATGGGGACGAATCGCGCCCGCCGCCTCTCACTGTTGTAGTGGATGGCCTTGGCGACCAACTCCTTGCCGGTCCCGCTCTCCCCGGTGATGAGGACGTTGATGTCGCTCCCGGCGACCCGCCTGATCAGGTCGAAGACCACCCCCATGACCCGGCTGGCGCCGATCAGGTTGCCGAACTGGTAGCGCCGCTCGACCTCGCCCCGGAGGAGCACGTTCTCCCGCCGGAGCCGCGTGTCCTCCATGGCCTTCTGCACCGCCAGGGCCAGTTCCTCGATCTCGAAGGGCTTCGACAGGTAATCGAAGGCCCCCGCTCGCATCGCCCCGATGGCCGAGGCGATGCTCCCGAAGGCCGTGATCATGATGACCTTGGCCTCCGGCTGGATATCCGAGGTCGCCCGCAGGATCTCCATCCCGTCGTTGTCCTGCATGCGCAGGTCCGTGACGACCACGTCCACGGGTTGATCGCGCAGGACCTGGAGGCCCTCCGTCCCGGAGCGGGCCGGGAGGACCTCGAAGCCGTGGTGTCCCAGCTCCTCGCGGACCAGGCTCACCATGTCGGCGTCGTCGTCAACGATCAGGATGCGTGGCGGGCTCATGCGGTGCCTCGTGGGCCGTGGCCGGCAGCCAGATGCGGACCGTGGTGCCCTCGCCGGGGCGGCTGTCGGCCGTGATCTCGCCCCCGTGATCCCTGATGATGTCCCGGCAGATGCTCAGCCCGAGGCCGGTCCCCTCCCCCGGTTTGGTCGTAAAGAACGGCTCAAAGACCTGGGGGAGGATGGCGGGGTGGATGCCGTGGCCAGTGTCGCTCACGCGGATCTCGATGCCCGGCACCGGTGAACCCTCCCCGGCGGGGGCGGACCGCTCGACCGGAGCCATGGTCACCTCGATCCGGCCGCCGGCCGCCACCGCCGTCATGGCGTTCATGATCAGGTTCAGCAGGACCTGGGACAGCCCGTCGGGATCGGCCGTGACGGGGGGCAGGGCGGCCGGCAACGAGAGGAGGAGGCGGGCCTGCCGCTTGCGCAGCTCGGGGGCGACGAAGGCCGCCACCTCCCGGACGATGGCGGGAAGATCCACCCGCTCCTTCTCCATCTTGGGCGACCGGGCGAGTTCGAGAAACCGCCGGATGACCCGGCTGATCCGGTCCACCTGGTTCCGGATGACGTCCAGGTTCTCCGTCCGGGGGTCGCCGTCGGCGAACTCGCGCCGCAGCAGGCGCGCCCGTCCCGAGATCACGTTCAACGGGGTGCCCACCTCGTGGGCCAGCTCGCTGGCCAGCTTGCCGATCACCGCCAGCTTGTCCGCGTGGCGGAGCTGGCGTTCCAAGGCGAGCCGCCGGTCCTCTTCCGCCTGGCTCTGGCGCTGGGCCTCCCGCAGGCTCTCGGCCATCCGGTTGAATGCCAGCGCCAGGTCCCCGATCTCGGTCCGGCCCTTCACGTCAATCCTGGCCTCCAGGTTTCCCCGGGCGATCTCCTCAACCCCGCCCATGAGGCGGCGGATGGGCCGGCTCACGCCCAGCGAGATGGCCAGCCACAGGGTGAGCCCAATGGCGGCCAGGACCAGCCCGCGCTCCACCAGGACCACGTCCCGCTGACGCCGGATGGGGTCCGTGATCAGGGTGGAGGGCAAGACCAGCTTCAGGGTGGCGACCCGGGACCCCTCGCGGGTGAGGGGAGCCAGGATGTGAAAGGTGCCGAGGGGGCTCCAGCGGCTCAAGATGTCTTCGGCAACGGTCATGGCCTCGAGGGTCTCGGGGCAGCCGGCGGGGGTCGCGGCGTCCTCCGGTTCCGCCGCGGAGGCCAGATTCAGCGTCCCACCGGGATCGTAGATCCCGACACAGGTGGCCCCCTTGGCGTCCCGGATGTCGCCCAACAGACGCTCCAGCTCAGCCCGGTTTCCCGTCCGCAACCAGAACTGGAGGGGGCCCTCGACTGCCCGGGCCACCAGGGTAGCCTCGCGTTCGAGCTGCGCGATGACGGCCTGTCGCTCTCGCTGAAGGCGAAGGATATCGTAGGCCACGGTGATCCCCACGATGGCCACGGTCAGCAGCAGGAAGAGTCGAGGACCGAGTCGCGTCATCGGCGGAGGATCAGCGCACCGCCCCGGCGAGCGAGGTGGCGCGCAAGTGGCGCTGGAGCAACCCGGTCAGGAGCAGCACCGGCGCCGTCATGAGCGTGGCGGCAGCCGCCGTCAGGAACCAGTTCCCCTGGTACAGGTAGTAGTAGACCTGGAGCGGCATGGTCTTGGCCCCCAGGGTCAGATAGGTGGCCAGGAGGAATTCCTCCCAGGAGAAAAGCCAGGCCAACAAGCCGGCGACGGCCAGGCCCGGCACGGCCAGGCGAAGCGTCACGCGCCAGAGCGTCTGCCACGCGGAGCAGCCGTCCAGGGCGGCCGCCTCTTCCACCTCGCGGGGGATCGCCAGAAACGTCGTCGTCAGCACCCAGGCGACCACCGGCAGGACCAGGGTGAGATGGGCCAGGACCAGGCCGGTGACGCTGTCCATCAGCCCCCAGCGCAGGAAGACGACCGCCACCGGGAGGGCGATGCTCACCTCCGGCAGCATCCGGACCAGGAACAGGCCGAGCAGGATGCCGTACCGCCAGCGCGACGGCAGACGGGCCAGGTTGTAGGCGGCCGGGGCGGCCAGGAGCAGCGCTGCCGCCGCCACCAGGCCGGCCGTCAGCAGGCTCTTCCCCAGCGGGGGCAGGACCTGGCCCGCTTCCAGCAGCCTCCGCCAATGCTCCAGGGTGAGGCCGTGCGGGAGGAGGGTCGGGCGGGCCGTCATGACCTCTCCCGGCGGGCTCACCGAGACCTTCAGCATGAGGTACAGGGGCCCCACTGCCCAGAAGGCGAGCAGGGCGAGCATGGAGGAGGTCGGCGCTCTCACCGGAGAACCTCCTCAGGCCCGGCCAGCTTGAGGTACGTTCCGACGGCCAGCAGGATCATAATCAGCAAGATCGCGCTGCTGGCCGCCGATGTGTGGGGGTTGCCGTACTCCAGGTACTCCACGTAGGCGTAGGTGGACAGGACCGGGAGGCCCCGGCCGGTCAGCGCCAGGGGCAGGGCGAAGATCCGGAAGGCATCCACGCCGCGCACGATCAGGGCCATGGTCAGTGCCGGCTTGAGCAGCGGCAGCGTGATGGCGGCGAACTGCTGCCAGCGTGAGGCCCCGTCGGTCCGGGCCGCCTCGTACAGCTCGCCGGGGATGGCCTGGAGCCCGGCCAGCAGGATCAGCATGACGAGCGGCGTCACCTTCCACGCGTCGGCGACGGCCACCGTGAACAGGGCCAGTCCCCGGGTCCCCACCCAGTCCACCGGCGTTCGGATCGCCCCCAGGCGGAGCAGGATCTCGTTCAGGTAGCCGACCGTCCCGAAGACGGTCCGCATCACCGCCGCGGCCACGATGGTGGGGACCCCCAGCGGCACCAGCAGGAGGACCTGGAAGATCTTTCGCCCCGCCGGCCGGCCGATCAGGGCCAGCGCGGCGGCAAGCCCCAGGAGCAGCTCCAACGCGAGACCGATCCCGGCGACGGCCACAGTGTTCACCACCGCCTCGCCGAACTGGTAATGGCCCGCGATCCGCCGGAAATGGTCCAGGGTGATCCCGCCCCCGGGCGCCGAGACGCTGAGCGCCAGCGTGGAGGCCACCGGCACCACCGTGAAGCCCGCCAGGTACAGGGCGAGGGGCAGGAGGCCGACGAGTTCCCGCGGCCTCACCGGCGGTCTCTCCGGAGCGCGGCCAGCCGCTCCGCCAAGGGCGGGAGGACCGCGTCGGCCGCCTCGTTCCGCCAGAGGATCCGCTCCACGGCCTCGGATGCGATCCGCTCGTACTCCGCCCAGTAGGGAACGTTCGCCCGGAAGACGCCGTGCCGCATCGCCTCCTGCACGGCGGCGACGTGCGGTCGGAGCCAGGGTTCGACCGCGGCCGTCGCGTCGGCTCGGATCGTGGGCCAGCCCAGGCGGGACGCCAGGATCTCCTGGACCCCTCGGGACTGCAGGTGACGGGTGAGAAGCAGGGCCAGGTCCCGGTGGGGCGCGCCGACGGGAATCCCCAGGACGTCGCCGCCGATGACGTGGGCCTCGCGGACCGGGCCCGCCCAGCCGCTGTAGGTCCGGATTTCGCGCTTGCCGTAGTCCCGGATCAGCAGGGGGATGCCGAACGGCCAGTTCTGGGCCAGGTAGGCCGACTCCTGGGCCAGGGCGTCGTTGGTGGTATCCCACTTGGCCCGGCGGGAATCCGGGGAGAGATACGGCGCCAGCTTCTGCAGGAACCGGAACGTCGCCACCGTGCCGGGATGGGCGAAGTCGAAGGGGTCGCCCCCGGCGGAGACGATCCACTCGTACAGTTGGGTCGTGGTGGGCGCCCCCCCCACCGCCTGGAACAGGACCCGCCCGACCCCCTCCGTGTCCTTGAACACCTTCGCGACGCGCAGCAGCTCCTCCCAGGTCCGGGGCGGGGCGAGGCCGTGGGCGTCGAACTTCTTCGCGTTGTAATAGACGATCTGAACATTGGGCCGGAACGGGAGGAAATAGCGCCGCCCGCCCATCACCCCCGCGGCCGCCAACGTGGGCAACACGGCCGGGTCCATCCGGACCTCCACCTCGTCGAGCGGCTGCACCAGGCCGGCCTCCACCAGCTCCTGCAGCCGCATGTTATCTTGCGCGAACAGATCAACCTCCGCCCGTCCGGCCGCCCGCATCGCCTTCAGGCGCTGGGCCAGTGCCTCGGGCGGCACGTCAATGGCCCGCACCCGACACCCGCAGGCCTGCTCGAAGGGAGGCAGGACCTCCTGCCGGATCACCCGCCACTCCCCCTCGGCCAGGCGCATCGTGAGGGTGAGGGTCTGGCTCCCGGCCGCCGCCGGCGCCCCCGGTGCCATCAGCAGTCCCACGAGGAGCCACACCAGGCTGCCCCATTCGACTCTCATGGCAGGTCCCGTTGGGCATCCTTCGGCTGGTTGGCGTGTTCTCCCTCGACGAGCAGGGTGAGGCCGCGAATGGCCCGCACGATGACGGGCGTTCCGGGCGCGATGACTTTGTGCGGCTGCAGGCTCTCCGCCCGCCAGGTTTCGCCGAACAGCAGGACATGGCCCGTCGGGGCCAAGAGTTCCCTGGAGACCGCTCGGGCCCCCACGAGGGTCTCGGGCCCGGTCCGCGGGGGCGTGAAGACGCTTCGCAGCAAGAAGTACATGGCGAAATCCTTCACCACCCACAGGGCGAACAGGCCCAGGATCCACCCGAGCGACAGGGCCATCCACCAGTGAATCAGGAGGAGGATCAAGCCCGCCAGCAGGATATCCGGAACCTGGAGAACCAGATAGGCCCAGAATCCCCGCGGTGCCCGCCACGCCACCGGCCACCACCTCTCAAACAATCATGTTTCTCGTGCCTCTGCCCCGCTCGGTCCATGCCGGGCCCCTCACCGCTTCGAGTCGGCGGGCACGTTCCCCGACCCCTCGGGCCCCCGCACGGCACGCTCGATCCGCGCGAGCGCGTCGGCTGTCTCCTTCTGGGCCGCCTCCAGGGTGCTCTGCAGCGCCTGGAGATGGTCTTTCCATGCCACGTTCCCCCCGACCTCCCGATAGGCCAGGATCGAGATTCCCAGCGCCACCAGCGATATCACCAGCGCCAGGGCCGCCAGGCCCCTTCCACGCCGCTCTCCTGCCATGGCCTCCCCTTGTTCAGCCTCGCCATCGCCAAGCGGTCCTCCTTCGCCCCGGATCCCAGAAGGATCCCCACGTGGACGAGGGCTCCTGCCGCCTCGATCCTCCTTGCGCGGGCGTCGGGAGATCGGGACCCTGGTCACACAGTCCGTCCCCCGGATCTCAATTCACGAGATCATCCGTCTGGGCCGTCGCACCGTGGCGGGACCGCGCGCCGGTCGTCGACGGGTCGTCCCGGATCGGACGTCCTCGATCGGTGGCCCGATCCAGGCCCGGGAACGGATCGCCTCCACGTCATCCTCGGTCATCCCGGGGATTCGGGCGAAGTCGGCCCAGTCGCGGAACCCCTTCCGGATGGCCCGGTAGCCCACGATCCTTCGGGCCTTGTCCGCACCGATCCGGGGGAGCTGGGTGAGTTCATGTTCGGTCACGGCGTTCAAATTCATCAACGACGTGCCTGGCGCTTCCATCCAATACCCTCCTGGTTCCCCCTTCGCGCCGGGGCATGGAAGGCAAGAAAGCTTCAGTTGATTAGCTCTTTGCGCTGCGCAGCACTTCCACCGAGATCGCTTCATCCCCGGTGGCGACCCGGCGGAACTCGATGCGAACCCGATCCCCGGGCTTCAGCCGATCAAGGGACACGGCTTTCCCGGCGGCCGTGAGCTTGGTCTTGTCCGTCACCTCAGCGCCGACCCGGAGCACCTCTTTCCCCAGGGGGACATCCACCACCAGCGTCCGGCTCGCCGGCACGACGGCAATGACGGTGCCCACCAGCCCTGCCGGCTCCTCGGCCGCGGCCGGCTTTTCCGGCGCCGCCTTGGTCTCCGCGGGGGCGTCCGCCTTCTTCTCCGCCTCGCCGGCCGATGCCGGTGCAGGCGGCAGCCCGGCCAGGAACAGGGCCCACCCGAAGACCATCAACCAGAAAACCCTCCATTTCATGGCACACCTCCGTGAGCGAATGGATCGTGTCGTCGCGGCGGGACATCCGCACCCCGGATGACCCGACGGATCCAGCGACAAATCCGGAGCGGGTCTTCCCCGGAATGGCGTTCGGGTCAGAAAGCCGGCCGACTATTGAATCGGCTCCACGAGGATGACCTCGCCCCACCACTTCTCTTTCTGCGCCGCCGCAATGTCCTGCTTGGTGGTCTCCTTGGGCGTCGCGCGCCACAAGGAGTATCCCATGTGGTACCAGGTGGCGAAGTGGGCCCCGTTCTTGCGCGTCTCTTCCAGGGCGGCCTGTGTGCTCGCCGAACAGGCCGACAATGAGAACAGTGCTCCCGCCGCTATCAGTCCCATCCACAGCTTCCTACGCATGACGTTACCCTCCCTTCCGTCGTCGAAATCCCCCAGAGCTTCTTATCGGGATGGGATCGCGAAGTGCACCCTGCGGTTCCATTGCCAGGCGCTCTCGTCGTGGCCGAGGACGAACGGGCGCTCCTCGCCGTAGCTGATGGTGACGATCCGCGTGGCGTCTATGCCAGCGGTCACCAGGTAGTCCCTGGTCGCCTTGGCTCGCCGGTCGCCCAGGCCAAGGTTATATTCGTTGGTCCCGCGCTCGTCGGCATGCCCCTCGATGGTGATCTTCGCCACCGGATTGGCCTTCAGCCAGGTTACGTTGACGTTCAGGGCCGCTTTCTGATCGTCCCGGAGGGTGGCGCTGTCGAAGCCGAAGAAGATGTCCTTCAGGGGCGCGGTAGCCGGCATGACGGGCCCGCTGGGCCGTGTGGGGAGGGCCGGCCCCGTGGGCGGGGCAGGGCTGACGGGAACCTCCACCGGAGGCGCCGGGCGAGTGACCTGGATATCCCCCGGGGGTGGGGTCGGACGCGCGCTGGGCGGGGTCGCGGGCGTGGGAGCCTGTGCGGCGATGGCCGCAGGGGGTGTCTGGCCGACCTCCGGCGCCTTGGGACATCCGGCCAAGAGTCCCACACTCAGGACGACCACTCCCATCGGGATGAAACGGTTCATCATTTTGCGCACCTCCTCATTTTGCTGGCTGGACGTGGTCACGCGGCGCTCCGTGCTGCTGATTCGCTGGTGAGGATCTCCGGCGTTGACTGTTTCACAGTCGCGGCCGCAGTGGCCTCACGAAGGTAGACCACGGCCCCATGGTCGGCTAGCCCTATCTCGGCCCACCCGCCGCGGAGCGCCGGCAGCAGGGCCGGACTCGTCGCCCCGAGGCCGCCGAACCGCGCCTCGGAAGTATCCACCAGGCGGCGCCAGGGACCTGGGGGAACCCGGAGGCGGACCACGCGGCCCTCGGCCGCAAAGTGGAGCACACCGAATGCAGCCGTTCCATCCTGGCTCCTCCGGAAGACGGCTAGCGTGTGGTCATCCAGGTTCCGTGCCTGGACCCGCCGCTTCCGGGCCACGCCCAAGACCGGGTACTGCCGTCGCAGGGTGAGCAGGGTACGGTAGTACTCCAGGAGCCAGCGATGTGGGTACTCGGTGTGCAGGTTCCAATTCAGTTTCGAGCGGGTGAAGCTCGCGGGATCCTGGGGGTCGGGCACCTCTCCCGTCCATCCGAAGGCGGCGAACTCTTCTCGCCGCCCCCGGCTGACCGCCTCCCGCAGAGTGGGATCACCGAAGTCAGTGAAGAAGAGAAACGGCGCACGCTCTCCGTACTCCTCCCCCATGAAAAGGAGAGGAACGTATGGGGACAGCAAAACGGCCGTGGCGGCCAGTTTGAGCCCATCGAAGTCCACCAGCGAGACCAGGCGCTCTCCCCGGGAGCGGTTGCCCACCTGGTCGTGGTTCTGGGCGCAGACGACGAACCGGTCAGGCGGGACATCCCTGGTGGGGGTTCCGTGGGCGCGCCCCCGGAACGAGGAGTACTGTCCATCGTAGACGAAGCCGTCGGTGTAGGCCTTGGCCAGTTGCTTCAGGGATCCGAAATCCGCGTAGTATCCGTTTCGCTCTCCGGTGAGGAGCGTGTGGACGCAGTGGTGGAAATCATCGTTCCACTGTCCCGCCACCCCGTGGCCGCCCTTCCGCACCGGATCAATGACCCGGCGGTCGTTGAGGTCACTCTCGGCTACCACCGGGACGATGCGGCCGAGACGACGGGCCAGCCGCTGCACGGCATCGTTCAGCTCCTGCAGGATGTGCACCGAACTCGCATCGAAGATGCCGTGAATGGCGTCCAGCCGCAGTCCGTCGATGTGGTATTCCCGCAGCCAGTACAGGGCATTGGCGATGATGAAGTCCCGAACGCCCCTCGCATTCTCCCCGTCGTAATTGATGGCCTGTCCCCAGGGGGTCTTGTACCGGCGGGTAAAGTAGGGGCCGAACTCCGCCAGGTAGTTTCCCTCCGGACCCAGGTGGTTGTAGACCACATCCAGCACCACCGCCAGGCCGCGGGCGTGGCAGGCATCCACCAGCCGTTGCAAGCCGAGCGGCCCGCCGTAGGTCCGCTGGGGTGCGAAGAGTCCCACCCCGTCGTAGCCCCAGTTGCGGGATCCCGGGAAGCTCGCCACCGGCATCAGCTCGATGGCGGTCACCCCCAGCTCCTTCAGCCGCTCCAGGCGAGGGATCACCGCCTCGAAGGTCCCCTCCGGGGTGAATGTTCCCACGTGAATCTCGTAGATGACCATGTCCCGAAGGGGCATGCCACGCCACCCTGTATCGGTCCAGGCGAAGGCGCCGGTGTCCAGCACTTCCGAGGGTCCGTGCACGCCTTCGGGGAGTGCCCGCGAGGAGGGATCGGGCCGCCGCCGCTCCCCGTCAAGCATGTAGAAGTACCGGACACCGGCCTCGCCCCGTGTCGTGCCGACGAAGTAGCCGCCGGGGGTCGGTCGTAGCTCCCGGCTCGCGCGCTCCGGGTGGACGATCTCGACCGCGACCCGGCGACAGTGGGGGGCCCAAACGCGAAAGCGGACCCGCCCATCCCCCAGGCAGACGCCGCCCGGCTCAGCCGCCAGCCTTCGGTTCTGCGTTCCCGTCTCCATAGGGGTGGCGAAGGTCGTCATCGGGACGTGATCACGAAGTGCGCCCGGCGGTTCCACCTCCAGGCGCTCTCGTCATGGCCGAAAACGAAGGGACGCTCCTCGCCATAGCTGATCGTGACGATCCGTGTCGGGTGAATGCCAGCGGCGACAAGGTAATCCTTGGTTGCCTTGGCCCGCCGTTCGCCCAAGGCAAGGTTGTACTCGCTGGTCCCCCGCTCGTCCGCATGCCCCTCGATGGTAATCTTCACGGTTGAATTGGCCCTGAGCCAGGCGGTGTTCTCGTTCAGGGTCGCTTTCTGGTCGTCCCGAATGATGGACTCGTCGAAGTCGAAGAAGATGTCCTTCAGGGGCACTGCCGCCGGTGCGGCCGGGGCCACGGGAGCCGCAGGTGGCACCGGGGAGACCGGCACTTCCGCCGGTGGTACCGGTCGGGTCACCGGGATATCTCCTGCGGGTGGGACGGGAGCGGCGCCGGGTGGGGACGCGGGCACACCGGCTTGCGGCCCGACGACCGCGGGGCCGGCCTGACCAATCTCCGGCTGCTTCGGACATCCGGCTAGGAGCCCCACGCCCAGGAAAAGCACTGCAATGAGACCAGCACGCCTTTTCATCTCGCTCACCTCTCTCTCCCCAGCGGGGCATATGCGCTAACTTAGAAGTCTTTCTCCTGTTATCCCCCCTTTATCGAAATCCCCCCTCCGCCCCCCTTTGGCAAAGGGGGGG
>METI01000174.1 GCA_001771285.1 candidate division NC10 bacterium RIFCSPLOWO2_12_FULL_66_18 | reverse complement strand
ACGGGGACGAAGGTCGCGATCCTCGGGGTCGGCGGTCTTGGCATCCAGGGCGTGAAGATCGCCCGGATGCTGGGCGCCGAGGTCACGTGCACCGACCTCAACGACGCGAAGCTCGAACGGGCGCGCGCCTTCGGGGCCGCCCACACCATCAACCCGGCGCGCGAAAACTTCGTCGATGTGGCGAGGAAGGCCGTCGGCGGCTTCGACGTCGTGGTGGACAACGTGGGGATCAGGGAGACGCTGCGGGACGCGGTGACCGCCTGCCGCAACGGCGGCACCGTCGTGGCCATGGGCTACGTGGAGCCGGCGTTCGAGATCCCGTCCTACGACGTCGTCATCCGCGAGAAGCGCGTGGTCGGCTCGCGCGGCGTGTCGCGGAGCGAGTTCCGCGAAGTCGTCCGGCTCGTCAACAGCGGCCGGCTCGACCCCGACGTCGGCGAGCGCGTGCCGATGGCGAGGGTGAACGAGGCGTTCGAGAACCTCAGAGCCGGGCGGTACCTGACACGGACGGTGCTGATGCCGCCGTTCGACCGGTGAATGAAGGAGACACGATGCGGCTGAAGGGCAAGGTGGCGATCGTGACAGGCGGCTCCCGCGGCATGGGCCGAGCATACTGCGTGTCGATGGCCCAGGAGGGCGCGGTCGTCGTCGTCAACTACGTGACCGGCGCGAGCGCCGCCGAGGAGGTGGTCCAGGAGATCACGAGGGCCGGGGGGCGCGCCGTCGCCTGCAAGGCGGACGTCGGGACGAAGGCCGAGGTGGAGGCGATGGTGGACTTCACCGTCCAGCGCTTCGGCCGGCTGGACGCGATGGTGTCGAACGCGGGCATCGTCCACAAGGCGCCCCTGCTCGAGCAGGGCGAGGACGTCATCGACCGCATCGTCCACGTCAACATCAAGGGCAACATCTTCTGCACGCAGGCCGCGGCGCGGCCCATGATGCAGCAGAAGTCGGGCAAGATCATCCTGTGCGCGTCGATCGTCGCCATCGTGGGCGAGCCGCGGCTGTCCGTCTACACGGCGTCCAAGGGGGCCATCCTCGCCTACGCCCGCGCGGCCGCCGTCGAGCTCGCCCCCCACGGCATCACGGTCAACTGCGTCCTGCCCGGCACCACCGTCACTGACATGTCGCGCGACGTCCTCGCCGATCCGGTCATGAAGAAGGCGCTGATCGACCCGGTGCCGCTCGGCCGGCTCGGCACGCCCGAGGACCTGGCCGGCATCGTCCTCTACCTGGCCTCCGACGAGGCGAACTGGACGACCGGACAGAGCTTCGTCGTCGACGGCGGGCACTGCGCGAAGTAGGCGCGCCATGAGCCGCGACCTCGTCCTCGCCCACGATCTCGGCACTACCGGCAACAAGGCGACGCTCGTCCGCGTCGACGGCTGCCTGGTGGGCAGCGCCTTCCATGGCTACGACACGTTCTACCCGGCCATCGGCTGGGCGGAACAGGATCCCGAGGACTGGTGGGCGGCCTTCCAGCTGACGACGGCGCGGCTGATGCGCGAGAGCGGGGCGGACCCGGCGCGGGTGGCCGCGGTGTCGTTCAGCGGGCAGATGATGGGCTGCTTGCCGGTCGATCGCGCCGGCACGCCGCTCCGGCGGTCGATCATCTGGGCCGACCAGCGGGGGCTGAAGGAGGCCGCGCTGCTGGCCGAGCGCGTGGGCGAGGAGCGGGTCTACGCGATCACGGGCCACCGGATCAGCCCGACGTACTCCCTGGAAAAGCTCCTGTGGGTGCGGACGCACGAGCCCGACGTCTTCAAGCGCACCCACCGGGTGCTCCACGCCAAGGACTTCCTGCGGCTGCGGCTGACGGGAACGGTGGAGACGGACTACTCCGATGCCTCCGGCATGAACCTGTTCGACCTCGGGCGGAAGGACTGGTCGGACGAGATCCTCTCGGCCGTCGGCCTCGGACGCGAGATCCTCCCCGAGGTCGGGCCGTCGACGAAGGTCGTCGGCGAGATCGACAGGAAGAGCGCCGAGGGCCTCGGCCTGCGGGCCGGCACGCCGGTCGTGATGGGCGGCGGCGACGGGCCGTGCGCGGCGGTCGGCGCCGGCGTGGTGGCCGAGGGATCGGCCTACAACTACATCGGCTCCTCGTCGTGGATCGCGCTCGCCGCCCGCACGCCGGTGCTGGACCCGGACCGCCGCACGTTCACGTTCTGGCACCTCGATCCCGACATGGTGATGCCCACCGGCACCATGCAGTCGGCCGGCGCCTCGTACCAGTGGATGCGCAACCAGCTGTGCGGGCTCGAGGTCGCCGAGGCCGAGCGCCAAGGCGTGAGCGCCTACGAGCTGATGAACCGCCAGGCGGCGAGCGTGCCCGCCGGCTGCCGCGGCCTGCTCTTCCTGCCGTACCTCATGGGCGAGCGCAGCCCGCACTGGAACCCCGCCGCGCGCGGCGTGTTCCTGGGCCTCACGCTGACCCACGGGCGTGCCGACATGATCCGCGCGGTGCTCGAGGGCGTGAGCTTCAACCTGCGCATCATCCTCGACGCCTTCCTGCGCCAGGGGGTGCGGGTGCCGACGATCCGGGTGATCGGCGGCGGCGCCAAGGGCGCGCTCTGGTGCCAGATCCTCGCCGACATCATGAACCGCCCCATCGAGCGCCTGGCGCTCCTGGAGGAGGCGACGGCGCTCGGCGCCGCCATCGCGGGTGGCGTGGGGGCCGGGGTCTTCCGCGACTTCGGCGTGGCCCGGTCGATCGTGAAGGTCGCCGAGACGTATCACCCGCAGCCCGCCGTTCGCGACGTCTACGAGCGCCAGTACGAGGCGTTCCAGGAGGCGTACCGCGCGCTGGTGCCAATCTACGCCCGCCTGCAGGCCCTGACAGGCAAGGAGACGCCATGAGAGCGGCGGTCATCGTCCGTCCGGGACAGGTCGAGATCCGGGACATCCCCCGGCCAAAGATCGGCGACTACCAGGTGCTGGTCGAACAGCTGACGTGCGGCGTGGGTACGGGCACCGACCGGAAGCTGGTAGAGGGGCACTTCAAGGGCTTCGACACCTATCCGGCGGTGCTCGGCCACGAGGCGGTCGGACGCGTGATCGAGAAGGGCAAGAAGGTGCGGTCGTTCGAGCTCGGTGACCTCGTCATGCGGCCGGGCCTGGAGACGATCGGTGACGGCACGAGCCTCCACTCCGGCTGGGGTGCCTTCGCCGAGTATGGCATCGCGGGCGACGCGACGGCCATGGCCGAGGACGGCGTGGCGCGACCCGAGCACGGCTTCCTCGACCTCTACCTGTCGCAGCAGACGATCCCCCGCGACATGAAGCCGGCGCACGGAACGATGCTGATCACCTACAAGGAGGTGCTGTCGGCGGCGTACCGGTTCGGGTTCCGGCCCAACGCCAGCGTGATGATCTTCGGCCTGGGCCCGGTGGGGCTGTCGTTTACGCGGTTCGCCAAGGTTTTGGGCCTCGGCCCCATCGTCTCCGTCGACTCCCACGAGTCGCGCCGCGCCCTGGGTCGCGAGCTGGGGGCCGATGCGACGTTCGATCCCCGCTCCGACGACCCGGTGGCCTGGGTGAAGCACCACCGCCCCGGCGGCCTGGACTTCGTCGTCGACGCCGTCGGCGTGACGAACGTCATCAACAAGGCGATGGAGTTGGTGACGTTCAACGGCACGATCTGCGTGTACGGGATCGCGCCGCAGACGTCGATGCAGATCGACTGGGGGAAGGCGCCGTACAACTGGACCCTGTCGTTCCTGCAATGGCCGACGTTCCAGGAGGAGGCGGCGACGCACCACCAGCTGGTCGGCTGGCTGCAACAGGGGATCATCGACCCCGACCGGATGATCACCCACGTGCTGCCGCTGGAACGGCTGAACGAGGGCATGGAGATGCTGAAGGAGCGCAGGGCCCTCAAGGTCGTCATCGACCTGAAGGCGAAGTGACGATGGACACGACGTACGTCTGCGAGGACCTCGCGATGCTGCCGACCGCGTGGGGCCAGGTGATTCGGCGCCCGACGGCGCCGGCCACCTTCCACAACGAGCAGCTCTCGTACTGGGATGCCGTCGCGGCGGCCGCCTTCCCGGAGGAGACGGGCATCGGGTGGTTCGAGCTCCGCCGCCGGCCGCTGCGGGGCACGGAGGTCGAGCGTCACCTCCGGACCCCGGAGGCCCTGCTGTGCTTCGAGGGCGATGCCATCTGCGTGCTCGGTGACCCCGTCGAGCCGTCAGCGCTCACGCCCGAGCGCGTCCGGGCGTTCCGCGTCCGCCAGGGCGAAGGCATCCTCTTCCGGCCCGGCACGTGGCACGCCGTGCCGTTCCCGCTCACCGAGCGCGCGGTGTTCTGGGTGGTGTTCCGCAAGCGCACCGCCGAGGAGGACCTCGAAGTGGTGGACGTCGCCCGCGTCGCCGGCTTCGGCTTCGAGGTGTGCGCGCCGACGGTCGCTTGATGTCCGCCCAACATCGCGCGGCGTCTGGCCCGCGACACGTGAGAAGAGGCACGAGGAACGCGATGACCGACCGCCCGTCCACGTTCGAGGTCCCGGCCACGCTGGTGCCATCGCGCTACGATCACCACGTCCGCCGCCGGCTGAGCTCGATGCGGGGGCAATTCCACGACGCCGCCGCATACGAGCGGCTGTTCGAGCAGGAGGACCGCGTGCTCTACGAGGTCTACGAGCTCGAGCGCCCCGACCGGCCCGGTGAGCTCCGGCACGGCGTCTCCATTGTCCACCCCGGTCGTGTCGGCGAGGAGTTCTTCATGACCAAGGGGCACTTCCACTCGGTCATCGACACCGCGGAAATCTACTACTGCCTCGGCGGCCAGGGACAGATGGTGATGGAGACGCCCGACGGCGACTGGGCGGTCGAGGAGCTGCGACCCGGACGCGTGCTCTACGTGCCGCCGCGCTGGGCGCACCGCTCGGTCAACACCGGCGCCGGCGAGGACCTCGTCACCTTCTTCGTGTACCCGGGCAACGCGGGGCACGACTACGGCGCGATCGAGCGACAGGGCTTCCGCAAGCTGGTGGTCGCGCGGCCCGAAGGCCCGGCCGTCATCGACAACCCGCGGTGGCTGTCGCCGAAGGCGCGGCGCTAATTAGATGGAGCTCCGGCGTTGCCGTGTGCTCGTCACGCCGACGTCGTGGGCGATGGTGGGGCTGCTCG
>METI01000173.1 GCA_001771285.1 candidate division NC10 bacterium RIFCSPLOWO2_12_FULL_66_18 | reverse complement strand
CCCTCCGCGCACCTGCTCCGCAACAACAGATAGGTACTCTTGAATGGCATCGCGGACGTTTTCAAGAGCCTCCTGTTCCGTGGCCCCCTGTGACCAGCAGCCCGGCAGGCCCGGAACTGAAACGCTGAATCCCTCTTCCGACTGCCGAAGCACAACTTATACCCACCCAATAGTAACTTGGAAAGCGCCGGTGGGCGGGCGCAGGAGAATAGCAGCCGATTAGGGCAGTCCGGGGGTTCGGCGTACGCGTGGCGAAGAGATCGAAGGGCCCGGGTGAGGGTCGGTGCGCCAGGGGAACCCGCCCAAATCCTGCCCACGGCAGGGGACGCTACCAGCGGCGGGACGGGGAGTCAAGGGGAATGCCATGATGGGAGGGCGTGCTGACTCCATCCGAGGAGTTCGTTCAGACAGACTTGGGCCAATGCGCGCCCTCGGGTACTCCCGGCCCGCCTGAGAGCGGGCTGTTGCTTGCCCGCCGCCCTTACCGGGCCTCCGCCTGCAGCTCTTCCAACAGCTTCAATGACGCCTCGTGCACGCCGGCGCCGGTCTCTTCCGCCTCGAACCGTTCGAATTCTTTTCCAAGGTGCTCCTGGTCCTGGGGGCTCAGGACGCTGTCCGCCATGGGGAACAGGATGGTGTTCTCCTTGTCGATATGCGCCCGCAGGAGCTGGATGTATCCCCGCCCGTTCTGGATGATCTGCTGTGCCGCGGCCGGATCCCGCCCGATCCCGGCCGCCCCCTCTGCGAGACCGCGGATGAATCCGCGGCCGGTGTCGTGCTCTGAGAGCATGACCGCGATGGGCCCACCCTGCAGCGGGAAGCCCTGGTCCACCATGGTCTTGAAGAGCAGGTTCTCCTCCTTGCCGTGGTGGCACTGGTCGGCGAAGGTCCGGAGGAACGTCACCGCCTTCTCGAAATAGGCCCGATCGGGGGCGGCGCCGGCTTCCAATGCGGCGATCTTCCGCTCCAGGGCATCCAGGGCCTGGAGGATCAGGGTATGCTCGTCCTTGAGGACCTGGGTCGGGGGACCGGTGTGGGCATGCTGGTGCGCGTGGCCGTGGCTGCCCCCGGTGTGGTGCCCGCAGCAGCCCAGCGCCTCGGCGGGCGCCTGTTCGCCTGCGGCAGCGGCGACCCGGCGGATCTCCACCTTCCACACCTCGGGGCCGTTCTCCAGGTAGCGCCATTCGAACTGCCCGGTCCGCTCTGCGGCGAACTGGTAGTAGAGCGGCTTGGGGTCGTGGTCGTTGACCAGGAGCATGGAGTCCCCGACCGCCAGGCCCTCGAAGGTGCGGAAGATGGTCGGGTGCTTCTGCGGGATCGGCAGGACGCGGGCATCCACGGTGGCTGCGTAGGTGGCTGGCATGGTGGCTTCCTCCTCAGAGAGACACAGGGTTTTTACCGGACCTCCTTCACCACGCCGAGGGCCTGCTTCCCCTCAGGCGAGATCATGTCGGGGTTCCAGCGGGGCTCCCACACGACCTCGGCAGTCGCCGCGGTGACGCCGGCCAGTTCGCGAATCGCACGCTCGACCGCCTGGACGATGCTGCCGTGCAGGGGGCAGCCGCGCGTGGTGAGGGTCATCCGAATCGCGACCTCGCCGCCCTGGATCTGGACGTCGTAGATGAGGCCCAGATCCACGATGTTGATTCCCAGCTCCGGATCAATGATCTGCCGGAGCGCGGTGTAGATCCGCTCCTCGGTGACTGGGGGTGCTCCCGCTTGCGTCATGGTGTCTCCTTCCGCTGTGTCGTCGCGCCCGGAGCCCCCCGCGCCTCATGCAGGCGGGTTTCAAGCTGCGCGGTTGATTCTCCCCGCGGAATGAATCGCGGGGTCTCACGTTCTCGCTGCCTGGACCTCGGGAAGCGGGGTCAGGCGGGGGATCAGGTGCCGGTAGACCCGGGACAGGGCCAGGGCGAAGGCCAGGCCGGCCAGCGCCAGCACGATGGTTCCCGCCTGGACAAGCAGGCCGGAGGCGGCGATCAGCCCGACCACGGTCATCTGGATGCCCGTGTGGAGCAGCCAGAACTCGACCCGGGGCACCGTCTCGCCCAGGAACTGGGTGGCGGGCGGGACGGGCCGCAGGCCCACGAAGTCGCTGTAGCGGTGGTGCCAGACCAGGAAGGGAATGATCTTGTACATCATGCCGATGATCATGACGGACACCCAGCCCAGGAGCGCCAGGACCCCGTAGCCGAAGGCCAGGCGGGCACCGAATTCCTCGCTCCAGACCCAGCCGGTGGCGAGCCACAGCCCCAGCACCGTCAGGATCGCCAGGGTGGCGATTGCGCTCAGGGCGTGCCGCAGCCCCCAGTCCAGCCGGGGGCGCCGCCGCGCCCGCAGGACCTCGCGCATCTTCCAGAGAAACAGGCCTACCGCCCCGGCGATCAGCAGGGCGAAGAGCAAGGCCCACCCGCTCTGCAACAGCAGCGTCCCGAACAGGCCCACGATGCCGAGGTTCAGCAACCAGAACTGCCAGCGCGCCAGGCGCTCGTCGCGAAGCTCGCCCAGGCTGAACATGGGGATCAGCTTGTAGCTGGTCCCGAAGATCATCATGCTGACCCAGCCGATGCCGGCCAGGTGGGCGTGCGCGTGGATCGTGCGCAGGACCTGGCCGCCCAGGAAGTCGTAGATCTTGTCCAGGGCCATCAGGTTCCCCATGACCGCGGTGGCGGCCAGGTAGGTGAGTGCGGCCGCCACGTGCTGCGCCACGATGTCCCAGCGCGGAAGCTTCCACAGGGTGCGCCCCATGTTGATCACGTGAAGGATGGCGGCGACCAGGACCAGGCCGGCACCGAAGGCCATGCCTGCGTGGCGACCGATCCAGAAGTGCCCCACCATCGCCGTCACGCCGAGGAGCATGATCCAGAACTGCCAGCGGGCCAGGCGCTCGCTGTAGAGCGTGGTCTCCAGGGCGACCGGGACCAACTGGAACGATGCGCCCATGATCGCCATGGTGATCCAGCCCAGGGTGAGCAGGTGGGTAAGAGCGAGATCATGCCCCTGGTAGTAGAAGTCCAGCAGATCGCTCACCTGGAATGGCGCCCAGAGCAGGGTCGCCACGAAGGCGCCCTGGGCCGCTATAAAATACCGCAGCGGCACCCAGAGCGATGGCAGCCGGGCCGGAAGGCTACTTCCAGATCCGGGTCTCGAACCAGCCATTTCCTGTCTCCTGGGTGGAGTAGGCGAAGCCCCGTTCCTCGAGCTTCGGGTACAACAGCATCGGCCGCCGATCGGTGAGGGCCAGGATTTGCCCGCCCGCTTCGATCCGGGGGAGCGTCTCCAGGATCTTCGCCATGGGCTGCGGCGGCTCCAACCCACGGGCATCTACAACGAGGGGGCTCGGGGCGGGGGCCTGGGGGCTGGACGCGGCGGAAGGCGCCGAAGACCTCTCGGCCGGGGTGGCCGCCCGATAGAATGTAATCCACCATTCCTGCGGGCCGCGCCGCTCGGTCCAGTGGGCGAAGCCCCGCTGCGCCAGGATATCATACAGCGGCACGGGTTCGAAGATGTTGCAGAGTTGGAGCACCTGGTCGGCTCGGAGGGAGGCGACGGTCTTCATGATCCGGTGATAGGGTTCTTCTCCTCCCCGCACCTGTTCGCGGACATCCAGAATCACCCGGCGTTCCTCGGACAGGTTCCGAAGTTCCTCGGGCATGGACATGTCCGTTGATCGGGGGGCGGGGCTCGGGCCGCCCAGCTCCGGCGGCAAAGGTTCCCCGATGGCGCGGTAGATCTCCGCAAGCATCTCGTTGGGGTCCACCTGGGCGGTCCGGGCAGCCTTCTCGATGGTGACCAAGGGGGTCATCAACTTCCGCAAGGTTGGCCGCCGCAGGAGCTCGAAGTGTTTGTTGTACCGGACCAGGACCTCGACCATGTCTGGATAGGCCTTGAGCAGCTCGGAGATCTTCGTCCCGCGTGTTGGCCTGAGGACCCCTGCATGACCAGATGTCTGGTTTCCCGCCATGGTTACTCGCCCCCCTCTCCCGTGTGGCGTCCGATTCCCCGTTCTCACACCCGCTGTATCAGGCAAGCGAATGCGATCCCATTGCGATGGGTGGCCGGCTGGCGACTATCCGGCGACGACCACCTCGAATGGACACGCGATCGCGAGGACCGGGCACACCGCCTCGCAATCCGTGCAGTAATCGCAGTCGGCCGCGCTCACGATGGCTACCTTCAGTTCCCGGATGACCAGGGCGCCCACGCGGCAGACATCCACGCAGTCCCCGCATCCGTTGCAGGTGTCGAGGTCAATCCTGGGGAGAACCAACGTGGCATCCATGTGCGTTCGCTCCAGGCTCGGGTTCCCTGCTCAGTGTCGGTCGCAGGATACGGCAGAAGACTCGGGGGGTCTGCGACTTAAGTCTCGCCGCGGACCGGGAAAAATCTCCTCGGAGAAGCTAGAATAAGCAGGAAGAGATGTCCAATAATATCAATAGGATAGATATCATTCAGAAGAAACTGGATAAGCTTTTATGGAAGCTGGAAAAATGGCCGGAATGGCAGGATCGGGTCAGCAGAAGAGGCAAGGCAAGATCTGGCGAGGGCTCTAGAAGTTGAGTGGAGTGTAGACGACGAGACGGGCCAGCGTGCGACTTTCCCGTCCTTCCGGTTACAGCATTCGGGCAAGAGCGGCCCGGCTCACGATGACGACCCGGTGGCGATCGAGCTTGATGGCGCCTTCCTTTTCCAGCGCCTTGAAGGCTCGGCCGATCATCTCCCGCGCCGTTCCCACGACGGAGGCCATCTCCTGCTGGGTGAACTGCTGCTTCAGGTGGAGGCCTCCCTTGCCGTCGTCCTCCGCCATCTCCAGGAGGAGCTTGGCCACGCGGCTGGTCACGCTGCGGAAGGACAGGTCCTCGACCTTGCGGGTAAAGTAGCGGAGCTTCCCCGCAAACGCCTTGAGGAACCCGATCGCGATCGCCGGGTGCTCCTCGACCAGGCGCCGCATGTCGGCGCGCCGGATACCCCAGAGGGCCGCCGCCTCCACGGTCTGGGCATTGGCGGGGTTCGGTCCCTCGTCGAAGATCGGGACCTCGTTGAAACAGTCGCCGGGCCCCGCGATCCGCAGGACCTGCTCCCGCCCGTCGGGGGACAGCTTGAAGATCTTCACCTGGCCGGATCGAACAACGTACATCGCCTGGGCCGGCTCGCCATCCGTGAACAGGACCTGCCCCTTCTGCAGACGCACTTCGAACACGCTGGCCCGGATGCGCTCCAGCGCGCGCGCATCGAGATCCTGAAAATACGCGATGGACTTCAACTGCTCCGGCAGCATGGCTATCCTGGGATATCGATGTAGAGGATACCGCGAACGAGAGTATTGTAGGAGGATGGAGGGAACAGGTCAACCGCCGCGGCGATGGGGGGGTGGGTGATAAGAGTTTACTTCTGGGCGACGCGGCGCTGGGGCTCTCGCCGGCTCGGCGCAGGGCTGGGTGCCCCCCAGAGCGGCCGGGGCATGCCGCAGCGGGGGCAGGGATGTCAAGCCAAAACTGGTGAGGACGGGTGGGAGAGGAGGGTGCCGGGGGGCCGGACTGGCCAACCGCTTGGGGAGGGGCGACAGCAGGGCGGCAGCGGACGGTCCAGGCCGATTGACGGGATCAGGCGATCGGGCTATGCTGCCGATCGCCCGCCTCTGGCGGGCCAGTGCAGGTAGAAAGGATAGAGTTCCAGCTTCTTCCCGTCGGTCTTCTTGTTGTATTCTTCCACCAGGGCCTCCGCCTGGCGGAGGCAGCTCGGGTCCCACAGTTCCAGGCGGAAGCCGATGTTATCGGAGAACTCGCCGACGGTCTTCCATCCGATCCGGAGACCCAGAAGCTTCTGTGGGACCGCCACGCGGCGGGGGAGCGTCGAGGGGATATATTTCCCCCTGGCAAAGCTCCAGGCGATCTTCGAGGTGAACTCCGGCCCGAAGTGTTGTTTCACCAGTTCCTCGACGAGTTCGACCTTGACCCCGACGGATTTCCGTAGCTCGGCCATCGCACTCCTCTTTGTCCTGGATCACACGGGGCGGACAGGCGCTCCCGCCTCCGGGGAAAAACCAGGGGACGGCTTGCCCCGGCGGAGGCTGCGCAGAGAACTGTCCAAGTTCTTACCGTAAATGGCTCGAATCTGCAAGGGGCTGTTTGGGATTGTCCGTCCGAATGGGCCGTGGGCATGAAGGTTCCCGCCCGCCGGATAGAGGGCGGTGGTTCCGAGCGATTATCATTCCCTTGCCACGGCGATCCGGTGGGGTGACAGATGCAAGTCGTGATCATCACGCAAGCCAACGTCGGGCGAGTCAGCCGCTGGCGGGGGGAGCGGAGCGGGACTCACACCTATCTGCAAGTGATGCTGGACGGGGAGTGGTGCCAGGTCGTCGTGACGCGGAGCGACCCTGCGTGTCTCCCCCCGCGAAGTCTCCGGTTGAAAGCCGGGGAGTACGTGTGGCATCCCCCACGACAGCGATAGCCGGGCATCCGGCCGACCGGGATCACCAGATCCTGTCGGCCGGGTGCCCACTGGGTGGCGACGCCGAATCCGAAATCGCTGTCCCTGTTCCTGTCGGGCAGGTCGTACTGGTCAGGGATGCCTGACATCCAGTCGCCTCGCGTTGACCGCCCGAGATCACGCAGCATATACTCTCCGCCAGTCTGCAACCGGTCCCGACGACGACAGCCCGCTTGCCCCTGACGGGACCGCATTCGACGGATCCACGACCCCAACGCTTCGGGAGGCACTCTGCCATGAAAGCCCTGGTTCACACCGCTCCGTTGCAGTTCGACCTCCGGGACGTCCCTCAGCCCCAGCCGGGGGAAGACGAGGTCCTGGTACGCGTGAAAGCCTGCGGCATCTGTGGTTCCGACGTGCACGGCTACACGGGGTCCACCGGACGCCGCATCCCACCCATCATCATGGGACACGAGGCCGCGGGGGTAGTCGAGGCAGTGGGGCGAAACGTCCGGGATCTCGCCGCGGGGGATCGGATCACCTTTGACTCTACGGTGTACTGCAACCAGTGCCCGGCGTGTCGCCAGGGCCGCATGAACCTGTGCCAGAACCGAAAGGTCCTGGGCGTCTCCACGCCGGCCTTTCGCAGGGACGGGGCCATGGCGGAGTATGTCGTGGTGCCTTGGTGGATCACGCACCGGTTGCCGGATGCCGTCTCGTTCGAAGAGGCGGCGCTGATCGAGCCGGCTGCGGTGAGCCTGCACGCGGCCCGGATCACGCCAATCGAGGTGAACGACGTGGTGGCGGTGGTAGGCGCAGGGCAGATCGGCCTCTTCGCCATGCAAGCCGCCCGGGTCAAGGGGGCCGGAATCGTCATCGCCCTGGACGTGAAGGAGGAACGACTGAAGTTGGCACGCCAGCTCGGCGCCGATGTCACGATCAATCCCGCCGCCAGCGATGTCGCGGCGGAGATGCGACGGGCGGTGGGGCGGCCCGACGCCGATGTGGTGCTGGAGGCCGTCGGTACCGAGACGTCGGTGCGCCTGGCCATGGACCTCACCACGCTGGGCGGGAACCTCACCCTGATCGGCAACGTTACGCCCCGGATCCAGGTGAACCTGCAGGACATCGTCTCGCGCGAGCTGACCATCCGGGGCTCGTGTGCAATCGCGGGGGAGTACCGGGCCTGCCTGGACCTCATGGCCTCGGGCCGCATCCAGGCGAAGCCGCTGATCAGCCGCATCGTGCCCCTGGCGGAGGGACAGGCCGCATTCGATGCGTTACACCGGGGCGAGCCGGGGTTGGTGAAGATCGTCCTGCGACCTTAAAGCCGACAGCGACAGGGACAGGGACAGGGACAGGGATGCTGAATGCCGACAGCGATCTCCGTTCGCTGTCCCTGTCGAAATTCCCTGTCGGTCTTTCGAAGGAGGATTAGGATGGCAGGCGAGTTTGACCTGAGCGGGAAGGTGGCGATCGTCACAGGGGCCAGCCGGGGGCTGGGCCAGTACATGTCCCGGGCCCTGGCCCGGGCCGGCGCGGACGTCGTCATCACCAGCCGGACGCTGGAGTCGTTGGCGCAGACACGGGCGGACATCGAGGCGGTGGGGCGTAAGGCCCTGCCGTGCGTGCTCGACGTGCGCAAGCTGGACACGATCCAGCCGATGCTGGATCGGGCATTAGCCCAGTTCGGGAAGATCGATATCCTCGTGAACAACGCCGGGTGCAACATCCGGAAGGCCAGCGTGGACGTGACGCCCGAGGACTGGAGCTTTGTGGTGGACACCATTCTCAGGGGAAGCTTCTTCGTGGCCACGGCAGTGGCCCGCTCGGCCATGCTCCCCCAGAAGAAGGGGCGCATCATCAATGTCGGTTCCGGAACCTCGGTCTTCGGATTTCCCGGCATCGTCCCGTACTGCGCCAGCCGGGGCGGCATCACCCAGATGACCAAGGCCCTGGCCGCGGAGTGGGCCCCCTTCGGGATCACGGTGAACGTCCTGGCGCCGGGCTGGTTCAGGACGGCCCAGAACGATATCCTCTTCCAGGATCCGGAGTGGGTGGCCTCTGTGACGGACAAGATCCCCGCCGGTCGCACGGGGCTGCCGAACGACATGGACGGTGCCGTTGTCTTCCTGGCGTCGGACGCCTCGGCCTATGTCACGGGGCAGCTCCTGTTCGTGGACGGTGGCTTCACCATCGGCGCCATGAGCGCCATGTCGGCGAAGCGCTGAGCAGACCCCGAGAGCAGAGACAACGGCCCGCCCCGATGTCAGGTCGAGGCGGGCTGATTTTTCCGATGACCGGTCGGCCGATCAGATGTGTGCCCGGGACGATGTCATGTGGGGTCGTGGCGCTGCCGCCATGCCCTGGTCAACCCGATTCGGGTACCAGATAGCTACTCCCAGGGCGGTGCCGATAAGGACTACGGGAGACGGGGTCCCGGTCTGCTCGGAAGGCTCTGCTCTGACGGCGTCACGCGCCCCGTGTGGCGCTCGACCCGGCGGCGGGGGGCTGGGGGGGATTCTCCTTGACACCCGCAGAGCGGCTGCGTCAAGCTGACACGGGTGGGGCAGCCGTCAGGTTGGCGTGGCCCACGGCTCAATCGTACACAACCCGCACACAAGGAGTGGAGCGTGCAACACAATCGTGCCAAGAAGAAACTGGCGACCGGTAAGCCGATCAGCGTGATTGCTCCCGGCTATAGCTCGGCCGGCTTGGTCGAGCTACTCGGCCGGATGGGCTTCGATGGGATCTTCATCGACTGCGAGCACGGCCCGGCCGGATGGGAGGAGGTCGAGAACATGGTGCGAGCGGCCGAGCTGGTCGATGCCACCCCGATCGTGCGCGTCCAATCGAATGACCCGTCGACGATCACGCGGGCGCTCGACCGGGGGGCTGGCGGCGTGCAGGTTCCGCACATCAATACTCGCGCCCAAGCCGAGGCAGCGGTCCGAGCGGCCAAGTTCGCCCCGCTCGGCCACCGCGGCTATGCTGGTGGCCGCTCCGCCTTGGGCGTGAAAGGCAATTTCACTAGCCACGCCAATGAGGAGACGATGGTGGTCGCGATGCTCGAAGAGGTCGAGGCGCTGAAGAACCTGGACGATATCCTGAAGGTCGAGCACATCGATGCCTTCTTCATCGCACCGGGAGACCTCTCGCAGTCGATGGGCTATCCCGGCCATTTGGACCATCCAGACGTCCAGGCGGCGGTCCACGATGCCGTTCGTCGCACGCGCGACGCCGGGCGCGCGCCCGGGGTGCTCACAACCAACGCCGCGAGCGCCCGCCGCTATCTCGATCTAGGCGCGCTTCTCATTTACGTCTCGCTGGCGAGCCTGCTCCAGCCTGGCGCGCGGGATTTCCTATCGGAATTCAAATGAGGTGAAGAGGTGATCCGCCGGGTCACCCCTGCCGGCCTGCTCGAAGGATCGCAATCGGGCCGTCGGCGGGAGCCGAGCCGCCTGCCGAGCGTCTGACAGTGGCCGGTCAACAGACCCCGTTCCGGCCCGGATTCCCCTGGGCACCCGCCCCGGCACCGAGTGCGTTCGGCGAGTTCCCCTTGACGCACGCGGGCGGCTGCGGCACGCTCCGATGCGTCGCAGCGCACAGCCGTGCGGCCTGCGGCGGATCGCGTCGGAGTGGGAGGCCGCCCGATCGCACCGTGAGGGCTGGGCGCGGCAAGCCCGAAAAGCAAATACTTCTCACCAATCAGCGCATTGGATGGATACGCCGATGTCGAAGACTCGACCATACAGCTTTGCCGCGATACGCAGCGGGTGCCCCAGAGTGAGAACCACGGGATCATCTCGTTTGACCCTCCCGATCTCCACAGCGTAGGGTGCTGTCGTGGACGTCCTTGCCAGGGGCGCCGAAGCCGCGATGTCCCGAAGGCCGATGCTCCCCCCCTCGGTGTGGGCGGACTGGGACGACGAGAGGCTGCTCGACCTGCGGCTGTGCGACCTGGACCTGCCAATCGTGGGGAGCGGGCTCGAGGACCGGATCGCGGAGCTCTCCCAGGAGCTGGAGGCCCGCGGTCTCGTCTTTCGGCCCCACTTCTGGCTGTCCGACGAGTGGTTCTGCCCCGACGGCGCGCCGGGGATCGCCATCCCGTTCTACCTGGCCCATCCGCGGCTGGCGCGCCTGGAGCTTGCCCAGATGCTCGAGGTGGAGGGCGGCACCCGCGAATGGTGCCTCAGGATCCTTCGCCATGAGACGGGCCACGCCATCGAGAACGCGTACCTGCTGCGGCGGCGCCGTCGGCGGCGGGAGCTGTTCGGCCCAACGTCCCTGCCCTACCCCGACTCCTACGCGCCCAAGCCGTACAGCCGCAGCTACGTGATCCACCTCGACGGGTGGTACGCCCAGAGCCACCCCGACGAGGACTTTGCCGAGACCTTCGCCGTGTGGCTCACGGCCGGCTCCGACTGGAGGGCACGCTACGCTGGCTGGCCCGCGCTGCGGAAGCTCGGGTATGTGGACCGCGTGATGCGGGGGATCGCGGGCCGCCCGCCCCTGGTCCGGACGCGGCGGACGCCCGACGCGCTGCCGTCGCTGCGACGGACGCTGCGGTGGCACTACCAGCGCCGCCGCCAGCACTACCGCGTCGACGAGCGCGACTCCTACGACCGCTCCCTGCGCCGGTTGTTCTGCGACGCCTCCGGCGACACCGGCCGCCCCAGCGCCGCCGCCTTCCTCTCGCGCATCCGGCGGGAGGTCCGCCGTCGGGTGCAGCGCTGGACGGGGGAGTACCAGTACCTGATCGACCAGGTGCTGGCGGACCTGATCGAGCGCTGCCGCAAGCTCGACCTGCGCCTGGCCGGGACCCAGGAGGAGGCCAAGCTGGAGTTCACGACGCTGCTCACGGCCCAGACCATGACCCGCCTCCACCACGGCCGCCACCGGGTGCCGCTGTGAAGGCGCCCGTGCCGAGGAGGCAGCGCATCCTCGCCCTGGTCTACGAGCAGCTGGTCCCGCCCGAGAACGCCGGGGAGGCCGAGGCCGCCACTGCGGAGTGGAAGACCGAGTACGACGTGGTCTCGACGCTGCGGGCCCTGGGGCATGAGGTGCTGCCCCTGGGCGTGGGCGGCGACCTGGGCCCGATCCGGAAGGCGCTCGAGGAGTTCAAGCCCCACATCGTCTTCAACCTGCTCGAGGCCTTCGACCTGGTGCCGAGCTGGGACCACAACGTCGTGGCGTTCCTGGAGCTGATGAAGGTGCCCTACACCGGCTGCAACTCCCGCGGCTTGCTCCTCGCGCGGGACAAGGCCCTCGCCAAGAAGCTTCTCTCCTACCACCGGATCCCCGTGACGGACTTTGCGGTCTTCCCCATGAGGCGGCGGGTGCGCAGGCCGCGGCGGCTGACCTTCCCGCTGATCGTCAAGTCGTTGACCCTCGACTCCTCCATCGGCATCTCCCAGGCCTCGGTGGTGGAGACCGAGGAGAAGCTCGAGGAGCGGGTGCGGTTCATCCACGAGAGTATCGGCACCGACGCCTTGGTCGAGACCTACGTCGAGGGGCGGGAGCTCTACGTGGGGATCCTGGGCAACCAGCGCCTGAAGGTGCTGCCGATCTGGGAGCTGCTGTTCACGAAGATGCCCGAGGAGCAGCGCAAGATCGCCACCGAGCGTCTCAAGTGGACCCTCAGCTACCAGCGCAAGCGCGGGATCGTGAGTGCCGAGGCCAGCGACCTCCCCGAGGGCGCGGCGGCGCGGATTCGGGACATCTGCAAGCGCGTCTACCGCAGCCTGATGCTGAGCGGCTGCGCGCGGATCGACCTGCGCCTGAGCGACACGCAGGGGGTGTACGTCATGGAGGCCAACCCCAACCCCGAGCTGGCCAAGAGCGAGGACTTCGCTCAGTCGGCCAAGGCCGCCGGCCTCGAGTACACCGACCTCCTCCAGCGCATCGTGACCCTCGGCCTACGCTGGGAGCCGACGCTGCCGGGTTGAATCCGCGGCGAAAGGTCCTGGTCTGCCGAATTGCACTCCTCACCACCCACCGGCAACGTTGGTCGGTGCTTCAGCGATAGCATCCCGAGCTTGACAATCCCTTGGGCACTGATATAGTTGATGCAGTTGTATCAACTCATCCAATAGGGGGTCTGGACGTGACGAAGACGGTTAATGCCCTCAAGGCCCGAAAGAACCTCGGACAGCTCTTGGAGGAGGTCTACTACAAAGGCGATCAGTACGTCATCGAGCGAGCCGGCCGGCCCATGGCGGCGGTCGTGCCCGTCTGGCAGCTTGAAGAGTGGCAGAAGCGGCGGGACCGATTCTTCGGAATGGTGGAGGAACTGCGGCGAAAGCACAAGGCTGTGAAGCCGGAGGTCATTGAGCGAGAGGTCAAGGAAGCCGTCCGCGCGGTCCGGGCGAAGACCACCCGGCGGAAAGCATGATCCGGGCAGTGCTCGATGCCAACGTATTCGTGAGCGCCCTCCTCAGCTCAAGGGGCTTCCCATCAAAGATCCTCGCCGCTTGGCAGGCCGAGCGGTTTCACCTCGTAATCTCCCCGGCGATCCTGGAAGAAATCCGCCGGGTTTATCATTATCCAAAGATCGCCCGCCGTCACCGTTGGCCAGAAGAGAAAATCAGGCTTTTCATCGAAGACCTGGCGCACCTCGCCATCCTAACGCCGGGTGAACTCGCGCTCAACGTGATTGCGGAGGATCCCTCAGATAACCGGTACCTTGAGTGTGCCGTGGAAGGCGACGCCGAATACGTCGTCAGCGGCGATCAACACCTCCTGCAATTGGCGACGTACCAGAGGATCAAGATTCTCACCCCCAGGGAGTTTCTCGAGGTTCTCACTCGCCCCCGGATCCTATAATGCCTCGATGTTCATGTCCCGGTCTGCTCGGAAGGCCCTGTTCCGAAGACGTCACGCGCCCCGTGTGGCGCCCACCCCGGCCTGTCTGCGTGCGACCTGCCTACCGCCCCGGCGGGGCAGGCAGGCGCACAGGCAGGTGCCGGAGGCTTTCGGGGTCGGCTCCAATAACTTGCGTGCCGTGGACATGAGGTCCGCCACTGCCTTGCAGATCATACGCCAGGCCAGGCGGCCGGCGCAGGGCGGTTCATCCCGAACAGTGCAGTTTAACCGCAAAGCACCTGCCCGTTGCTCCGCCCTGCCTGCCCGCGCTGACTCGGCAGGCAGGGCAGGCGGGCGCGAAGTCCGCAAAGAAACTCCCCATAATCAAAGCACTGACAAGGGAAAACTCCGAGATGCGGCTCGGAAGTTTTCGGTCCGGCAGCTCCTCTGATCCCGCCTGGGCGGGATTGGCGACTCTTTGCGGTCTTGGCGGTGAAAGTGTTGGGTTCAATGCCGCGGGCGGATGTGCCCGCATCCGGGCCGCGCGTCCCGCCGGGAATCGGAGGGCTCTCAGGGTCTGGTTTTCCGGACTCTGGCGGGCCGGCCCAAAAATCCCATAGCGACCGGCTTTTTGCCCCGGGAAACTTTGTCAAATGCTTGTAGGTTTTCTCTTGTGAGGATAGAGTTCTCGGAAATTGGTGATCTCGTCGGCGGCTTCCCGCCTCACCGAGGAACAACAGACGAGCAGAGGTTTCCGTCGTGGGAATGGAACACGTTATCCGCTTTTCAAGTGGGGGCTCACCGGATCTTCGCCGGGTGATGACGCTCCTCGCGCAACACGACTTTCCCGTCCAGGTGCGGATGGTGGACGGCGAGCTGACCTTGCCTGACGAGGCGCCTCCGGAGAGATGGAAAGAGGTGCGTCTCGGGACTTCTTCCGGGATGGTGAGCCTTGTGCGCCGGGGAGGGGAGATCGCCGTGGTCACCTGGGGCAACGCGGACGAGGCGATGCAGCGCGCCTGGAACGCGGTGGCCTGGGCCGTCGCCAAGGCAGGCGACGGACAGATCCTTCGGCCAGAAGGGCCACAGAACCCTGACGACTTCCGAGCATCGGTTTCCTTCCCGGAAGCTTTGAGGAAATAATTGGAGGGAGGCCTGAACCGCCATGCGAGACTTGGGGAGTCGCATCATGAAAAGACACGCCCGAAACATCCGCGTGTATCTGCGTTTCCGCCTCTGGCGGACGGTTGCGAGTGGGTCTTTCCGGTTGCTCCTGGTCTTCTCCATGGTAGGGACGGCCTGGGCCGGCGGGTCGAACTACGGCATCACGCCGGGGGCCCGACCCAATCTCGAGGGCAAGATCACCGAGTGGGTGGTGCCCACGCCCAAGTTTGCACGGGACCCTGCCCCCGGGCCGGACGGCAACATCTACATCGCCGTGATGAACGGGAACAAGATCGCCCGCTTCGACACTCGCGCCAAGACGTTCAAGGAATGGGACCTCCCCGACGGGGCCAGGCCACACGGCCTGCTCGTGGATCGCACGGGGCAAGTCTGGTACACGGGCAACGGCAACGGCACCATCGGCCACCTGGACCCGGCGACGGGCAGGGTGATCGAGCACAAAACGCCCTCGGGTGGTGATCCCCACACGCTGGTCATGGACGACCAGGGGGTGATCTGGTTCACGGTGCAGAGCGGAAACCGCATCGGCCGCCTGGATACGCGGACCGGGGCGATCACGGAGTTCCGGGCCACCGGCCGCCCCTACGGGATTGCGCTGGACAAGGCTGGCAATGTGTGGTTCTGCGAGATCGGGGGGAACAAGCTGGGGAAGCTGGACCCGAAGACGGGGAAGATGACCGAGTTGGCGCTTCCGGCCAACGCCGCCCCGCGACGGATGGCCGCAGGGCCCGACGGCTCGCTGTGGGTGACCCTGGCCGGCACCGGGGAATTGGTTCGCGTGGATCCGGTGGCCGGCAAGGTGATCAAGGTGTATGCCCTGCCCGCAGGTCCGAGTGGGGATCCCTACGCCGTGACCGTGGATGGGGCGGGCGTCGTCTGGGTCAACGAGATCTCCACCGATACGGTCGTGCGCCTCGATCCGGCGGCGGGACAGGCGCGGCTGTTCACCCTGCCTTCCAAGGGCGTTGGCATCCGGAAGATGATCGTGGATGCCGAGGGGCGGCTCTGGTACATGGGCAGCCACAACGGCCACCTCGGCGTGATCGAGTAAACTACCCGGACGCGGAGATCAGGAGCACCGTCATGACGGCGAGAAACAGGGCAACCAACGGCCAGCCTCTGGCCATCTTCTACGAGCACCCGGAATGGTTCAAGCCGCTCTTCGCGGAGCTGGATCGGAGGGGCGTCGCCTCCGACCGGCTTTTGGCGCAGGAGCATCGGTTCGACCCGGCCGAGCGCGAATGTCCCTACGCCCTGATCGTGAACCGGATGAGCCCGTCGGCCTACACCCGGGGGCATACCCAGGCGATCTTCTACACGCTGCAATACCTGGCCTACCTGAAGGAGATCGGCGCCAACGTCCTCCATGGCTACGACACCTACGTGATCGAGTTCTCCAAGGCGCGACAGATCAGCCTGCTCCACCGGCTGGGCCTGCGGTATCCGCGGGCCCGGGTCATCAACCACCCATCGCAGGCACCGGCCGCGGCCGAGGGGCTCACCTTCCCGGTCATCCTGAAGCCCAACATCGGGGGGAGCGGCGCCAAGATCGTTCGGTTTGACACTCCCGGGGCCCTCAGGGCGTCGGCAGAGGTGGGGGCCATGGACCTGGGAATTGACGGCACGGCACTGATCCAGGAGTACCTGCCGGCCGAGGGCAACAGCATCGTCCGCGTCGAGGTCTTGAACGGATCCTACCTGTACGCCATCCGACTCTTCCTGATGGCCGACGAGTTCAATCTCTGCCCGGCCGACTACTGCCGGGTGCCCGGGGAGGAGGGAGCGCCCGATCCCAGGGGGCTCGCCGACGGCGTCTCGGGCCGGGGCGTGCCGATCGCCGGCTACACGCCGCCCCCCAAGATCATCGAGGACGTCAAGCGAATCACGGCGGCCGCCCAGATCGAAGTCGGGGGAGTCGAGTACCTGGTCAACAGTCGTGACGGCCAGGTGTACTACTACGACATCAACGCCCTCTCGAACTTCGTGGCCGATGCGCCCAATGTCGTGGGCTTCGACCCGTTCCCACGCCTGGTGGACTTCCTGCTGGCGAGGGCCGGCATGGCCAGTCCGGTGGCTGCGTAAGAGGCTCCACACTCCGCGCTCGCTCTCCTTTCTCCACACATGTTCACGGATGGGAAGCCCCAGGGGGATGGGAGGTTCTCCCGGACAGCGGGAGCTTCCGCGATGCCGTGGCCAGCGAATTCTCTTGAGCCCTCATTCAGGGATTTGATAGGATGCCGCGGCCCAGGAGCGGATGTGGAGGGTGAGCGGCGATCTCCTGGAAAGGGGAG
>METI01000172.1 GCA_001771285.1 candidate division NC10 bacterium RIFCSPLOWO2_12_FULL_66_18 | reverse complement strand
GCGGCACCACACTGACCGAAGGGCGTTCGCGTGTTCGGTCGTTCGAGTGTTCGGCTGTTCACCGAGCCCGAAGGAACAACCGAACGCCCGAACCCCCGAACCCCCGAACTACCGAACGCTCTTACCCTTCTTCACCTGCCGGATCGCCTCCGGCACAAGGTCCAGGAGATCCCCCGCCAGCATCGCCTCCTGCCCCAGGCGCTCCGCCGCCAAGTCCCCCGCCAGCCCGTGCACATAGGTGCCCGCCTGGGCCGCCAGGCCGGGCGCTACCCCTTGGGCCAGCAGCCCCGCGAGGAGCCCGGCGAGCACGTCGCCTGTCCCGCCCGTCGCCATACCCGGGTTGCCCGTGGGCACGATCACGGCGCCCCGCTTGGGCGACGCGATGACCGTGTGGGCCATCTTCAATACCAGGATCGCGTTGAAGCGGGCGGCCACCTCCTGCGCCAGGGGGATTCGCTTTCGCAGGATCTCGTCCCGCGCAACGCCGAGCAACCGCGAGAGTTCGCCGGGATGGGGCGTGAGGATCACGGGGCCGGCGGCCTGGCCCAAGACCTCTGCGTGGCCTGCCAGGGCATTGAGGCCGTCCGCGTCCAGGACGATGGGCAGCCGCAGGCTCGGCAGCAGCTCGCGAACGAGCTTTTGGGTGGACGGGTGGGTTCCCAGGCCGGGGCCGATGACCACCGCCGTCTTGCCCTCGGCGAGGTGCAGCAACCGGTCCAGGGCCTCCCGCCCGATGGTCCGCGCCTCGGTTTCGGGCAGCGGCTCCGTCATCACCTCGGTCAGCTTGACCTCCATGATGTCGTTGAGGCTGTGCGGGAGGGCCAGGGTCACGAGGCCCGCGCCCGCCCGCTGGGCGGCCAGGCTGGCCAGGGTCGCCGCGCCCGTCTTGCCCACCGAGCCGGCGATCACCAGGACGTGCCCGAAGGTTCCCTTGTGGGCCGCCGCATCCCGGCGCGGAAAGGCCGGCGCCACGTCCTCTGCCTCCAGCAGCCCCAGGGAAATCTCCGGGTCGCGGCAGAGTGCCGACGGGATGCCGATGTCCACGATCCGAACGGTCCCGGCGTACCCCGCGGCCGGGTAGAGAAGCAGGCTCCGCTTGGGCAGGGCAAAAGTGACGGTCAGCGCCGCCTGGATGGCGGGCCCCGGCGGTTCCGGATCATCGGCCGTGAGACCCGAGGGGAGATCCACCGCCACCACGGGACGCCCCGCGCGGTTCACGAGCTCGATGGCCTCGGCCAGGATTCCCTTGGCCGGCCCCTGGGCGCCCGTTCCCAGCAGGGCGTCCACCACGATGTCGGCCGACCCGATCCGCTCCGCCAGCGCCGCCAGGTCGCCTCCGCTCGTGACCTCCACCGGGGTGGCGCCCAGCTTCTCCAGGATCTCCAGGTTGACCCGGGCGTCCCCCGTGACGTCGCTCCGGCGGGCGAGCAGGCACGTCTCCACCATGACTCCCCGGTTGAGGAGGTGCCGGGCCACCACGCATCCGTCGCCGCCGTTGTTCCCTCGCCCGCACAGGATGACCACGCGGGAGCGAAGCAGCGCGGGGAAGGCGTTCAGCATCTCCCGCACCGTCTCGACCCCGGCGTTCTCCATGAGGAGCAGCGAGGAAATGCCGTACTCGGCGGCGGCCCGCCGATCCAGCTCCTGCATCTCCTTCGCGGTCACGACGTTGATCATGACTCACCGTGCAACGTTCGAGGTTCGAGGTTCAACGTTGAACCTTGCACGTTGCACCTTGAACCCGGGTTAGTCGGTCGCCACGACGACGGCGATCGCATAGTCCCCGTCGTGGGACAGGCTGACCATGGCCTGGCGGATCCCTCGGGCCTCCGCGTGCGCTCTGGCGGACCCGGCCAGGCGGAGGGTGGGCGGGGTCGCAGTTCCCGAGCGCACCTCGACGTCCTGCCACCGGACCCCCAGGCCCCAGCCGGTGCCCAGGGCCTTCATGGCCGCCTCCTTGGCCGCCAGGCGAGCCGCCAGGTGCATGGCCGGGCGGGCGCGGCCCAGGCAATCGGCCTGCTCTGCCGGAGTGAACACCCGGTCCAGGAAGCGCTGCCGGTGCCGGGAGAGCACCTCCTCCACGCGGGGGACCGCGACCAGATCCGTGCCGATCCCCAGGATCATCGCCGTCCCTCTTCGCCGGCCAGCGTCCGCAGAAGCTCCCGCACCGCCTCCTCCACTCCGACCAGCGTGGCGCGGGCGATCAGGCTGTGTCCCACGTGGACCGCCTCGATCTCTGGGATCTGGCCGACGGGGGCCACGGTCTGATAGCCCAGGCCGCCCCCCGCGTGCACCGTGAGGCCGAGCTTGCGCCCGATCTTCGACGCGTTCACGAGCTTCTCGAACTCCGCGCCCCGGGTCGCCGCATCGCCGGCCCAGCCGTACCGTCCCGTGTGGAGGAGCACGGCCGCCGCGCCCGCGCGCTGGGCGGCCTTCACCTGGGCGGGCGCCGGTTCCACCAGGAGGCTCACGGCGATCCCGCCCGACCGCAGCGTTTCGATGACCGGCTGGAGTTCCGGCACGCGGTCCTCCGCGTCCAGGCCCCGCTCCGCGCCGAAGCCCTCGCGTCCCTCGGACACCAGCGTGACCAGATCCGGCCGGACGGCCAGCGCCAGCTTGACCCATTCGTCCAGTGGGGGCAGGCAGACGTTCAGGACGGTGCGCCCCGTCTCCCGAAGCAGCCGCACGTCCCGCTCCTGCATCCCGTTCCGGTCGCGCCCGAGGGTGAGGCTCAGACCACCCGCGCCGGCCAGTTCGACCAGGCCGGCGACGATCACGGGGTCCGGATCCCGGCTCCCCCCCGCCTGCCGCAACGTGGCCACGTGGTCCAGCCCGACGAACAGCACGCTCATGCCCTCACCCCGCCTCTCGGCACTCGGGCACCCATCGGGACCCAGCGACTGCGCCCTCACGCGGTGTCGCTGGGTGCCCGCCCGCGGGCGGTACGATGGGTCCCGGCTCTCGGCTCTCGGCTCTCGGCACTTGGCGCTCCCTCACCCGAGCGCCTCCTGGATCGCCGCGGCAATCTCGCCGGCCCAGTGGCGAATGGTCGCCTCGTCCGGCCCCTCGACCATGACCCGCGCCAGCGGCTCCGTGCCCGAATACCGCACCAGGACGCGCCCCACACCCGTCAGCGCCCCCTCCGCCGCCCGGATCTGCGCCTGGACCTTGGGCAGCGTGACCAGGTCCTCCCGCCGCCGGACCCGCACGTTCTCCAACACCTGAGGGAAGCGACGCATGCAGGCCGCCAGCTCGGAGAGCGGCTTGCCCGCCCGCAGCATCGCCGCCAGCACCTGCAGGGCGGTCACGATCCCGTCTCCCGTGGTGTTGTGGTCCGCGAAGATCACGTGGCCTGATTGCTCTCCCCCCAGGGCGTACCCCCCGTGGAGCATCTCTTCCAGGACGCACCGGTCCCCCACCGGAGTTCGCACGACCGTGATGCCGGCCTCCCGCATGGCCACTTCGAGGCCGACGTTGCTCATCACCGTGGCCACCACCGTACGGCCGGGAAGGCGCCCCTCCGCCAGCATGTCCAGGGCGCACAGGGCCAGGATCTGATCCCCGTCCACCAGGCTGCCGCGTTCGTCCACGCACAGGAGGCGGTCCCCGTCGCCGTCGTGGGTGATCCCGACGTGGGCCTTCTCGGCGAGCACCGCCTGCTGGACGACGTCCGGATACAGGGAGCCGCAGCCCGCGTTGATGTTCAGGCCGTCCGGCGTCACGTTCAGCGCCACCACCTCCGCGCCCAGTTCCCGCAGGACCGTCGGCGAGACCCGGTAGGCCGCGCCGTGCGCGCAGTCCACCACGATCTTCAGCCCCCGGAGGGTCAGGCGCTTGGGGAAGGAGTTCTTGGCGAACTCGATGTACCGGCCGGCGGCGTCGTTGATCCGGTAGGCCTTCCCGATCTCGTGGGCGCGGGGACGGATCCGATCAATGGCTCCGCTGGCGATCAGCTCCTCGATCCGGGCCTCCATGGCGTCGGGCAGCTTCAACCCGTCCCCGGAAAAGAACTTGATGCCGTTATCCTCGAAGGGGTTGTGGGAGGCGGAGATGACCACCCCCGCATCGGCGCGGAGGCTTCGGGTGATGAAGGCGATGCCGGGGGTGGGCAGCGGACCCACCAGCAGGACGTCCACTCCCATGGAGGTGATCCCGGCCGTCAGGGCCGTCTCCAGCATGTAGCCCGTCAGGCGGGTGTCCTTGCCGATCACGATGCTCCGCCGGTCGCCCGGCGCCTTGAACAGGTGGGCGACGGCTCGGCCCAGCTTAACGACCGTCTCCGGAGTCATGGGCTCCTGGTTGGCGATACCCCGGACCCCATCCGTCCCAAATAAACGATCCATCTCACCCCTCAAAAGCGTTCGGCAGTTTCCGCCTATGGAGGATTCGAGCGTTCGGTCGTTCCAGGAACCACCGAACAACCGAACTACCGAACGGTCGAACGCCTTTAGGATTTCCGGAATGCGATCTCCACGCCCACGATGATGGGGGCCTCGTCCAGGGCGCGGATCTGCCGGCCGGCCGGCTCCAGCATGGCCCGGGTGGAGAAGGACGCGGTCTGCCCGTCCAGGCTGATGGGGACCGTGTAGACCCGCGTGAGCCGCCGGAGTTCATTCTTCGGGCCGGCCATTCGGATGCGTGCGGGGGTAGAGGTCACCCGCTTCAGGCTGAACCCCTTGGCGGGGGCCCCCTCGATTCGCGGGCTCACCTCCACCTCGCGGACGGCCATAGCGTCCAGGACCACCCGGACCCGGTGAGGCGCTACCCCCACGACCTCGATCCCCCGGGGGACGCGCACCGCCTCCGGGCGGATCGCGATGACATTCTCCCCCTCCACGAAGTTCTTGGGCAGGCCCTCCAGGACCACCTCGCGGGAGGCCAGGGTGGTCACCAGCGTCTTGGGGCCGCGCAGGCGGACCTCCAGGCTGTCGGGCGGCTCATTCACCAGGATCAGGTCGCGGGGCAGATCCTTGATCTCCAGGGGGACGGTCAGCGTGACGTCGACCTTCTGCTCGCCCAGCACCACGGCCCACAGGAAGACCGCCAGGACCACGGACAAGAGCTTCAGCCCGAGATTCTCCAGCAGCCGGATCCGCATCCCCACCTCGCTCCGCCCTGTTCCGCCTAGCCCTGATCCGAGAAAAACCTTAAACCGCCATGACGCCAAGGATGCGATGTTCCGATCTTTGGCGGTTGAGAATTTCGGATTGGGGCTAGACGTCCCCGGTCCCCCGGCGGGTCACTTGGCGGGGTCGCCGAGCGGCGCGGGAGTCCCTGCCCGCCGCCGACCGAAGGCCTTGAGCGGCGGCCCCACCAGCTGGCTCAGGCGTTGCCGCAGGCCAGCCCCGTCCAGGCTCCGGGTGATCTCGCCTCCCCTCACCAGGGAAATCGTCCCCGTTTCCTCCGACACCACGATGGCGATCGCGTCGCTCTCCTCCGTGACGCCGACGGCCGCCCGGTGGCGCGTCCCCAGGTCCCCCGGCAGGTCGGGATTGATGCTGAGCGGCAGGAAGCAGCCCGCGGCCACGACCCGGTCGCGGTTGATGATGACCGCCCCATCGTGCAGCGGCGAGTACGGGTAGAAGACCGACTCCAGCAGGCGCCGCGACACCAGGGCATCCAGCGTCGTGCCCGAATCCACGCTGTCCGACAGCCGCGAGTCCCGTTCCACCACGATGATGGCCCCGATCTTCCTGGCCGCGAGGGACGTGACGGCGCGCACGACCTCGTCGATCATGTGGGCCTCCTGGTAGCGGGAGAAGGCCCGCAGGAGGCTTCCCCGCCGCCCCACGCTGGCCAGGGCCCGCCGGAGCTCGGGCTGGAAGAGGATGATGATGAGCAGGAACCACACCGCCAGGAGGTTCGAGAGGGCCCAGTTGACGGTCAGGAGGCCGATGCGCAGGGAGACCCGCGAGGCCAGGTACAGGAGAGCCAGACCGAGGAGCATCTGAAACGCCCGGGTGCCGCGCAGCGCCAGGATGATCTGGTAGACGGCGAAGGTGACGATGAGGATATCCAGCGCGTCGATCCAGCGGAACTGATGGAGCAGGTCGAGCATCCCGTTACACCCCCTCGATCCTGCAAGGCAGGCCGCACCCTGTTCCGTCCCGGTCGGGCATCCCGGCCGCCCGGCCGCATACCTGAACGCTGGAGGCAGGTCCGCCCCCACGCTGGCAACGCAGGGGAACCTGCGGGAGGCGGGGTGAGGTGAGGCGGGGGGTCCTGGCGCTGACGGGGCGATCAGCCCTCCGGCCCGCCAGACCCTTCGGGCATGAATCGGGGATCGGTGTTCCCCGGGTCGCGGTGACCCCCTGCCCCATCGGTCATCCGACTCGGCGTCCCGTGGCGCCTCAAGTTCCCGTGGCTCCCCGCCTCGGGGCGAGCGGCAAGCGCCGACGACCGGACGGGGCGGCTACGCCGCAGCCGCAGGCGCGGGGGATCCGGCACCCTTCACGATCGAGTCAATCTGCGGGCCGTCCAGCACCTCGCGTTCCAGGAGGGCCTCGGCCAGGCGGTGCAGTGTCTCCAGCCGCTGCTGGACCAGGTCCTTGGCCCGCTCGTAATTCTCCATGGCGATTCCGCGGACCTCGCGATCGATCTCCATCGCGGTCTGCTCGCTGTAATCCTGGTGCTGGGCGATCTCCCGCCCCAGGAAGATCATCTCCTCGCGCTTCCCGAACTGGAGGGGACCCATCCGCTCGCTCATGCCCCACTCGCAGACCATCTTGCGCGCCAGCTCGGTGGCCCGCTCGAGGTCGTTCATGGCTCCCGTGGTGACCTCCTGCGGGCCGAAGACGATCTCCTCGGCGATGCGGCCTCCGTACAGGATGGCGATGTCGTTCAGGAGGTACTCCTTGGAGTAGTTGTGCTTGTCCTCGGTCGGGAGTTGCTGCGTGACCCCCAGGGCCCGGCCGCGGGGGATGATGGTCACCTTGTGGATCGGGTCCGTGCCCGGCAACAGCTTCGCCACCAGCGCGTGACCCGCCTCGTGGTAGGCGGTGATCTTCCGCTCCTTGGCGCTGACCACCAGGCTCTTCCGCTCCACGCCCATGAGGACCTTGTCCTTGGCGTTCTCGAAATCCGACATCTCCACCAGCTTCTTGTTGGCCCGGGCCGCCAACAGGGCGCCCTCGTTCACCAGGTTGGCCAGGTCCGCCCCGGAGAAACCGGGCGTGCCCCGGGCCAGGACCTGCAGGTCCACATCGGGGCCCAGGGGGATCTTCTTGGTGTGCACCTTCAGGATGCCCTCGCGGCCCCTCACGTCCGGCCGGGCCACCACCACCTGCCGGTCGAAGCGCCCGGGCCGGAGCAGGGCCGGGTCCAGGACATCCGGCCGGTTCGTGGCCGCGATGAGGATGACCCCGTCGTTGGACTCGAACCCGTCCATCTCCACCAGGAGCTGGTTGAGTGTCTGCTCGCGCTCGTCGTGGCCGCCGCCCAGGCCCGCGCCCCGGTGGCGGCCCACGGCGTCAATCTCGTCCATGAAGATGATGCAGGGGGCGTTCTTCTTCCCCTGCTCGAAGAGGTCCCGCACCCGGGAGGCGCCCACGCCCACGAACATCTCCACGAAGTCCGAGCCGGAGATGGAGAAGAAGGGCACGTTGGCCTCGCCCGCGATGGCGCGGGCCAGCAGGGTCTTCCCGGTGCCGGGGGGACCCATGAGCAGGACCCCCTTGGGGATGCGACCGCCCAGCTTCTGGAACTTCTGGGGGTCCTTCAGGAACTCGATGATCTCCTGCAGTTCCTCCTTGGCCTCGTCCACGCCGGCCACATCGCCGAAGGTGATCTTGTTCTGCTTGTCGGACAGGAGGCGCGCCCGGCTCTTGCCGAAGGACAGGGCCTTGGCCCCGCCCCCCTGCATCTGCCGCATGAAGAAGATCCAGACCCCGATGAACAGGAGCATGGGCAGCCAGGACAGCAGGACGCTCATGTACCAGGGCTGGCCCTCGGCCGGCTTGGCGGTGATCTTCACCCCCTGCTTGCGCAGGACCCCGATCATCTCCTTGTCGTCGGGCGTGTAGGTCCGGAAGACCGAGTTGTCGGTCAGCCTTCCGGTGATGTCGTTGCCCTTGATGGTGACCTCGCCGACGTCGCCCCGCTCCACCTTGGTCATGAAGTCGCTGAAGATCAGCTCCTTCTGCATGGGCTGGCTCTGGTTGAAGATGTTGAACACCAGCACCATGATCAGGCCGATCACCAGCCAGAGGGCCAGGTTCTTGAAGAACGGACTCACCCCGAATCTCCTCTCGCGCGGCCGCGATTCCGGTCACACCACGTACGGTTCTTGTAACATGAAAATCCGCGGAAGACAACAGGAAACATCAAGAAATGGGGGCCTTCCAGGGGCAGAACCCCCGTCTCAGGCTCGAGCTGAAGGCTGAGGGCTGGAGGCAAGTCTCGACAGCGGAGAGGGGTCACGGCGGCCGGGCACTACGCCTCGGGAATCCGCTCCAGGACGGCGATGTGGGGAAGGTGCCGATACTGCTGGGCGTAGTCCAGGCCGTACCCCACGACGAAGGCGTTGGGAATGACGAAGCCGCAGTATTCGATCGGCGTGGCCACCTGCCGCCGCTCCGCCTTGTCCAGGAGGGAACACGTGGCAAGGCTCCGGGGCGACCGGGCCCGGAGCAGCTCGCGGAGGCGGGCGCTGGTGTGGCCGGTGTCGATGATGTCCTCCACGATCAGAATGTCCCGGTCGGCCAGGGCCACGTCCGCCGGCTTGGTGAACCGCGGCTCAGACAGGGGGGAGGTGGCCGCCCCGTAGCTCTCCATGGCGACGAAGTCGCTCTGGCACGGGATGCGGAGCGTCCGGCACAGATCCGCCCAGAAGATGGCCGCGCCTTTCAAGACGCAGATCAGCAGGAGGTCCCGGCCCGCGTAGTCCAGGGAGATCATCCCGGCCAGTTCCTGGACGCGGGCCCGGATCTCAGGCGCCGTGATCAGTGTGGGCCCCAGCCGATACCGCATCTGGAAATTCGACCTCCACGAGGCAGGCCGTGCCCCGTCCGCGGAAGCGGAAGTCTTCTGCGATCCGGTGGCCCACCACCCAGGCGATCCGGTCGCCAGCCAGGAGCAGCGGGATCCGCCCGCGCTCCTGGCGGGGCACCTTGGCATCCACGAAGAAATCCTGCAGTTTCTTCTCCCCCGACATGCCCAGGGGCCGGAAGCGATCGCCGGGACGCCAGCCCCGGAGCGACAGCGGCCCCTCCAGCAGTCTCGGGCTCAGCACCGCTCGCCAGGGGTTCCCATGACCGGACGGGATGTGGTCTGCGGCGACCCGCCGCACCCGGACCCGGCACGCGAGGGGAGCCCAGGGCGTCCAGATCCCGCGTCGGAGCGGGACGTCACCCGGGGGTTCCGCCGCCGGGATCCGGCCGCGCGCCCGGCCATCCGGAGCCGCATCGGCGGGTGGCCCGACCCGGATCTCGGCGCCCTCCCGCCGAGCCTCGAACCCGCCCGGGAGCCGCACGACGGCGTCCCGTGTGAGCAGGCACCGGAGCGCTGCGAGGTGCCGCCGCGTCAGGGCGTGCCCGCCCCGGCTCGCCCTCTGGAACAGCGCCTGGAATGCGCGGCGCGCCACGGCAGGCGCGGCCGTGCGCAGGGCCGCCACGCCCAGCCACACTGCGGGCCCCGCCTCCCGCCCCGCCTCCCCCACGAGCAAGGCGGCCTGGGCCGTGAGGGCCGCGTCGTCCTCGCGCAGCAGGGTCGCCAGCGCGGCCAGCGACTCGAGGATCCGGGGGTTGTACTCTTTCGCCAGCAGGGGGAGCAGGCGGTGCCGGACGCGATTCCGGCGGTAGGCATCCGAGGCGTTCGAGGCGTCCGCGCGAAAGGCCACATGCTGGGCGGTCGCGTAGGCCTCCACCCCGGCCCGCGAGAGCTCGAGGAGCGGCCGGACGATGCGATCGCGGACCGGGGGGATGCCGCCGAGGCCCCGGGGTCCCGTCCCCCGCAGAAGGTTCAGCAGGACGGTCTCCGCATGATCGTCCCGGGTGTGGGCCACGGCGATACGGGAGGCCCGCACCCGCTCTGCAATCGCGTCCAGGCAGCGGTAGCGGGCCGCCCGCGCCCAGGCCTGGACCGACTCCCCGCGACGCCGGTCCGCGGGGTTCAGGCGGGTCACCGTGGCCCCCAGGCCCAGCCGGGCCGCCTCGGCCACGACGAAGGCCGCATCCCGGTCGGCCGCCTTGCCGCGCAGGCCGTGGTGCACGTGAGCCACGTGCAACCGGAGGCCGAGGCGGGTCTGGAGCCGCGCCAGCACCGCGAGGAGGACCATGGAATCCACCCCGCCGGAGACGGCCACCACCAGGCACTCTTCGGGCGCCACCCCGGCGTCCCGGAGGGCGCCCGCGACACGATTCACCAGACTCACCCGAGGCATCCCGAACTTCCCATACCCGCTCTCTCCTTCACGTCGCGGTGGAGATTTGTGATGCTCCCCTGCACCCCTGCTCAGCCTCTGCCCCGCCTCGCAGCCGAGCTTAGTGAAGCCACCGGACGCCGTCAACGGAAATCCCGCGCTTCCGCATCGGGTCCGCCCCAGATTCTCCTTGAAAGCACGGCCTCCCCTCTGCTATGGTCTGCCCGCTATGGAAGCGGAGAGCCCGGCACCGCAAGAGACGGTCCTCATCGTAGACGACGAGCGGTTCATTCGTGATCTGTGCGTCGAGATCATCGCCGGCGAGGGCTATCGCGTCCTGGCCGCCGAGGATGCCGGCGAGGGCCTTCGTTTGGCCCGGGAGGAGCCCGTGGGGGCCATCCTCCTGGACCTGATGATGCCCCGGATGAGCGGGTTCGATGCCCTCCAGATCCTGGGGAAGGAGTTCCCCGACATCCCGGTGGTCGTCATGACCGCCCAGTCGTCCCAGAGCCGGGTCATTGACCTGCTCAAGCTGGGCGCCTACGATTTCCTCCTGAAGCCCTTCGAGCCCGATGATCTCATCTACTCGGTTCGCCGGGCCCTGGAGCGGCACCGCCTGCTGACGGAGAACAAGCAGCTCCTCCGGGAACTCCAGGCCCGGGTGGCGGAGCTGACCGCCGCGCAGGCGCGGACCCAGGAGCTGGCGCGGGCGCTCCAGGACCAGGTCCAGGCCCAGACGCTGGAGCTCAGCCGGGGCCGGCAGCTCACGGCGAACATCATCTCCCACATGGGCAGCGGCCTCTTGGTCACGGATCGTGACGGGCGGATCTGGATGATCAACCAGCACGGGCAGGAGAGCTTGGGGGTGACGGCGGCACAGGCGGTGGGGCAACGCTTATTGGACCTGTTCCCCGATGCCGGGCCCCTCCTGGACGTGCAGGTCGGGTCCGTCCTGCGGGAGCTGGATCTGAAGTGCCCCGGCGGCCACACCGTCCCCCTGGGCTTCAACAACTCGCTCCTCCTGGATGCCACCGCCGGCCAGCCCGAGGGGACCATCGTCATCTTCCGCGACCTGAGCGATCTCCGGGCCATCCGGGCGGAGGTCCGGCGCAAAGACCGCCTGGCCGCCATCGGCGAGGTGGCCGCAGGCGTCGCCCACGAGATCCGGAACCCACTCTTCGGGATCAGCTCTGTGGCGCAGATCCTCATGACGGAGGTGAAATTCGATCCGGTGCACCAGGAATTGCTGGCGGCCATGCAATCCGAGATCAAGCGCCTGAACAGCTTGGTGGAGGATCTGTTGAACTATGGCCGGCCCTCCAAGCTCCAGCGCACGCCCCAGGTCCTGGAGCAGATCTGGGAGGAGATCCTGGGTCTGGCCAGGGAGGAACTGGCCGGGGCCAAGGTCCACATCGCCCGCGAGATCGCCGACGGGGTCCCCCCGGTCCTGGCGGACGGAAACCAGTTGCGACAGGTGTTCCTGAACCTGCTCAAGAACGCCATCCAGGCGACTCCTCCGGACGGCCGGATCACCATCCGCGTGTACCGCGTCCGCCGCTCCGCCCTGCCCGCGCCCGTCCAGCGGAGCCTTTCGCTGCTGGCGGGGGACGGGGATCCCTCCCGCGAGTACGTGGCGAGCGCCGTCACCGACACCGGGGTCGGCATCACGGCGGCAGACCTGGATCGGGTCTTCGACCTCTTCTTCACCACGAAATCCACCGGGTCGGGCCTCGGCCTGGCCATCTGCCGGCGCATCCTAGAGGATCACGGCGGCGCCATCGGCGTCGAGAGCGCGGAGCAGGTCGGGAGCACCTTCACCGTGGCGCTGCCACTGTAGCCCGTGCCCTAGCCCCTTCGTCCTGTCCTTGATCTGGCGGGTCCCATGCCACCAACGGTCCTGATCGTCGACGACCAGCTGACCATCCGGAAAAGCCTCCGTCACCTGCTGGAGCGCAAGGGCTACCGTGCCCTGGAGGCGGACAGCGGCGCCGCAGCGGTCCAGGCGGCCCAGGCGGAGGAGCCGGAGGTGATCCTCCTCGATCTCAAGCTCCCCGACGGCGACGGCCTGGAGGTCTTGGAGCGCATCCAGGGAGTATGCCCCGAGGCGGCGGTGATCCTGCTCACCGGGCATGGCAGCGTGGAGACGGCCGTCACGGCCATCAAGAAGGGGGCCGAGGATTTCCTCGAGAAGGACCCCCGCAGCCTGGAGGTGACCGAGGTCCGCGTGGAGAAGGCGCTGGAGATGCTGAAGCTCCGGCGCGAGAATCGCTATTACCGCCACCAGGTGCACGGGCGCGCCCCCGGCCAGATTCCCGGCACCTCCCCCGTCATCCGCGAGCTGCACGCCATGGTGGATCTCCTGGCCAAGGCGCCGCAGACCACCGTCCTCATCCAGGGGGAAAGCGGCTCGGGCAAGGAATTGGTGGCCCGCGCCATCCACTACCGCAGCGCCCGCACGGACAAGCCGTTCCTGGAGATCAACTGTGCGGGCCTCTCCGAGCACCTGCTGGAATCCGAGGTGTTCGGGCACGAGCGGGGCGCCTTCACGGATGCCAAGGCGCTGAAGCGCGGGCTGCTGGAGATCGCCGACGGCGGGACCCTGTTCCTGGACGAGATCGGGGACATGCCGCTCCCCATCCAGCCCAAGTTCCTGCGGGTCCTGGAGAACAAGACGTTCCGCCGGGTGGGCGGGACCCGGGACATCTCCGTGGATGTCCGGGTGATCACGGCCAGCAACAAGGACCTGGCGAAACTGCTGGAGAAGCAGGCCTTCCGGGAGGATCTGTTCTACCGGTTGAAGGTGATGCCCGTGACCGTGCCGCCGCTCCGGGAGCGGGGGAATGACATCCTGGTCCTGGCGGATCTGTTCGTCCAGGAGTTGAACCCCACGCTGAAGAAGCGCATTCGCGGCTTCAGCCCGGAGGCCCAGCAGGTCCTACTGAGCTACTCCTGGCCGGGGAATGTCCGCGAGCTCCGAAACGTGACCGAGCGGGGGATGATCCTGTGTCAGGGGGAAACGATCCCGGTCGCCTGCCTTCCGGCGGAATTGCAGCAGCTGGCAGGCGCCATGCCCGCTTCTCCCCCTCCCCTCGCTGCCAAGGGGCCCGCCGGGGCGCCGGACGCCGGCTGGTCTCTGGGGGCTCTCGGAACCCTGGAGGAGATGGAGCAACGTTACATTCGCGAGATTCTGGCGTCGGTGTCCGGAAACCGCAGCCAGGCGGCCAGGCTCCTCGGCATTTCCCGATCCACCCTCCAGGATAAGATCCGAAGATACGGCCTTTCGTAGCCCTCCACTTGGTACAGCGCTTGCTTCTCCCCTGCTTCGGGGCGCCCGGAATCCGATTCCCGGTCGGTCCGGGTGTCGGGATCCCTGGCAGAAAACGGCATGCCGGTGTCAAGACGCATCCTGCTCGTAGATGACGAACCCACCATTCTCTTGGGCCTCACGCACGTTCTGCGGCGAGCCGGGGCCCACGTGACCCCCTGCCTGGGCCGGGATGAGGCCGAAGAGGCCATCCGGACCGGCGTCTTCGACCTGGCCCTCCTGGACGTCCGTCTTTCGGGCAGCGAGGGGCGGGCTGGTCTGGATCTTCTGGCTCTGCTCAAGGAGCGTTCCCCGCGCACCCACGTCATCGTCATGACCGCGTACGGCTCCGAAGAGATCCGGCGGGAGGCGATGGCGCGCGGGGCTGCCCACTACTGCGACAAGCCGCTCAACCTGGAGGTCCTGCTGGGGTTGGTGCGAGACCTTCCCCAGCTCTCCTCCTGCCAGTAACCCCGATCCTTCGGGCGGACAGAAAAACGCCCTTCCGGCCGGCTGCACCGGAAGGGCGTTCACGCTTCCCGCTTCACCTTTACTGCTCTTCGCTCCTTCTCCTCTGCTCCCCTGCCCCTCGGCTCCCTCGCTCAGTCCGCACGCTTCCCTGAGGTGGAACCCTCCTCCCGGGAGAGGACGATCTCGCCTCCCTGCAGGTCCACCAGAACCTGATCCCCCTCCTGGAACTCGCCATCCAGCAGGCGGCGCGCCAGCGGATCCTGCACCAGTCGCTGGATTGCCCGCTTGAGCGGCCGGGCGCCGTAGACAGGATCGAAGCCCTCCCGGGCCAGGTACTCTTTGGCCTGGTCAGTGACGCTGAGCTCCAGCTTTCGGGTCGTCAGCCGGCGTTGGAGGTGGCCCAACTGGATCCCCACGATCTGCTTGATCTGGACCAGCCCCAGGCGGTGGAAGGTCACCGTCTCATCCACGCGGTTGAGGAACTCGGGACGGAACGTCCTCTTCAGCAGCTCGCCGATCTTCTCCCGGATCTCCGCGTCGTCCAGGTCCTCCTGGATGTACTGGCTGCCGAGGTTGGAGGTCATGATGATCAGGGCATTCTTGAAATCCACCGTGCGCCCCTGGCCATCCGTCAGTCGGCCCTCGTCCAGGAGCTGGAGCAGGATGTTGAAGACTTCGGCGTGCGCCTTCTCCATCTCGTCGAAGAGGATGACGGTGTACGGCCGGCGGCGGACCGTCTCGGTGAGGTAGCCGCCCTCCTCGTATCCCACGTAGCCGGGCGGCGCCCCGATCAGACGGGCCACCGAGTGCTTCTCCATGAACTCGGACATGTCCAGGCGCACGAGGGCCCGTTCGTCGTCGAAGAGGAATTCCGCCAACGCCCGGGCCAGCTCCGTCTTGCCCACGCCCGTCGGCCCCAGGAACAGGAACGAGCCCAGGGGACGGTTCTCGTCCTGCAGCCCGGCGCGGGCCCGCCGGATTGCGTTGCTGACCGCCATGATGGCCTCGGCCTGGCCCACCACCCGCTGCCGCAACCGGTCCTCCATGCTGAGGAGCTTCTGGGCCTCGGTCTGCAGCATCTTGGCAACGGGGATCCCGGTCCAGCGCGAGATCATCTGGGCGATGTCCTCTTCGTCCACTTCCTCCTTGAGCATCCGCTCCTGCCCTTCCATGGCACCCAGGGTGGCCTGCTCGGCCTTCAGCTCTTTCTCCAGGCCGACCAGGGTCCCATACCGGATCTCGGCGACCTTGCCCAGGTCGCCCTCCCGTTCCGCCTTCTCCCCCGCCAGCCGCGCGGCCTCGATCTGCTCCTTCAGGGCGCGGATGCGCTGGATGCTGGCCTTCTCCTTCTCCCAGCGGCTGCGGAGGGCGGCCTGTCGCTTCTCCAGCTCCGACATCTCGGTCTCCAGCCGCTCGAGCCGCTCCAGCGTGTCCGGGTCGGTCTCCCGCTTCATCGCCTCGCGCTCGATGCCGAGCTGGCGGATCTTCCGCTCCACCTCGTCCAGCTCGGTGGGCAGGCTGTCGATCTCCATCCGGAGCATGCTGGCCGCCTCGTCCACCAGGTCAATGGCCTTGTCGGGCAGGAAGCGGTCGGTGATGTACCGGTTGGACAGCGTCGCCGCGGCCACCAGGGCGGCATCCCGGATCCGCACGCCGTGGTGGACCTCGTACCGTTCGCGCAGGCCCCGCAGGATCGAGATGGTGTCCTCCACGCTGGGCTGGCGCACCACGATCGGCTGGAAGCGCCGCTCCAGCGCGGCGTCCTTCTCGATGCGCTTCCGGTACTCGTCCAGGGTGGTCGCGCCCACGCAGCGGAGTTCCCCTCGGGCCAGGGCGGGCTTCAGCATGTTGCTGGCGTCCACCGCTCCCTCGGCCGCCCCGGCGCCCACCAGCGTGTGCAGTTCGTCAATGAACAGGACGATCCGTCCGGCGGCCTCCGTGACCTCCTTGAGCAGGGCCTTGAGCCGGTCCTCGAATTCCCCCCGGTATTTCGTCCCGGCCACCAGCGCCCCCAGGTCGAGCGCCACCACCCGCTTGTCCTTGAGCGACTCCGGCACGTCCCCGCGGACGATGCGCTGGGCCAACCCCTCCACGATCGCCGTCTTGCCGACCCCGGGCTCTCCGATCAGGACCGGATTGTTCTTCGTCCGGCGCGAGAGCACCTGGATCACCCGTCGGATCTCCTCCTCACGCCCGATGACCGGGTCCAGCTTGCCCTTCTGGGCCAGGTCCGTGAGGTCCCGGCTGTATCGCTCGAGGGCCTGGTACTTCTCCTCCGGGCTGGGATCGGTGATCCGCTGGCCGCCCCGCATGGATTGGAGGGCCGCATACACTCCATCCTTGGACACGCCGCTCGATCGCAGAATCTGGAGAGCCACGCCAGCGGATTCGTCCAGGATCCCCAACAGGAGATGCTCCACGCTGACGTACTCGTCCTTGAGGCGTCCGGCCTCTTCCTGGGCCCGCTTGAAGACCTCATTCAGGCGGGGGGTGACGTACACCTGCGCCGGGCCGTAGACCTTTGGCAGTTTCCCCAACTCCTGGCGAAGGGAGGCGCCGATCTGTCTCGGGCTCGCCCCGACCTTCTGCAGGAGGGGTACCAGGATACCCTCGGGCTGCTCCACCAGGCCCAGGAGGAGGTGCTCCACATCAATGGCCTGGTGCTGCATCTCCTCTGCTGTCTTTTGGGCGGCCTGGATGACTTCCTGGGCTTTGAACGTGTACTGGTCAAACCTCACCTGAATACCCTCCGGGCCG
>METI01000171.1:4454-6208 GCA_001771285.1 candidate division NC10 bacterium RIFCSPLOWO2_12_FULL_66_18 | reverse complement strand
TTCGAGGAGCTGTTGACGGCGCTGGAGGCCTTCGACGCCGACCCCGCCATCCGCTGCATGATCCTGACGGGGAGCGGGCGCGCCTTCTCGGCCGGCGCCGACATCAAGCAGATGGCGAAGATGGGCGCCGTGGACCAGATGGCGAGCCCCGCCCCGGCGTGCTGGGAGCGGATGCGCCGCCTGCGGAAGCCCGTCGTGGCCGCGGTGAACGGCTTCGCCCTGGGCGGCGGCTGCGAGTTGATGATGTGCTGCGACATCGTCGTGGCGGCCGACACGGCGCGGTTCGGCCAGCCGGAGATCAACATCGGCATCATCCCCGGGGCCGGAGGGACCCAGCGCCTGACCCGGGTGGCCGGGAAGTTCAAGGCGATGGAGCTGATCCTGACCGGGCGGCACGTGACCGCGGCCGAGGCTGAGGCGTTGGGGCTGGTGAATCGCGTGGTCGCCCCGGAGCTTGTCCTGGACGAGGCCAGGCGGATCGCGCGGGAGATCGCCGCCAAGTCCCCCATCGCCGTCCGGACCGCCAAGGAATGTATCCTGAAGGCGCTGGAAACCCCGCTCAGCGTCGGGCTGGACTTCGAGCGGAAGATGTTCGCCCTGCTCTTCGCGACCGAGGACAAGGTGGAAGGGATGCAGGCGTTCCTGGAGAAACGCCCTCCGAAGTTTCAGGGGCTGTAGGGAGGGGCACCCGCCCGAACCGGGTGCGGGGCCCTGCCCATCCGACTTGGAATGAGTGCAGGAACCATGAGACAGCAAAACTTCGACCGGGCCGGACGCGGCGTCGAAAGGTCCGGCCGAAGAGCGGGGAGATAAACGATGCAGACCGAGAAAGAGACGCACGAACGCTTGCTGGAGCGGATCCGGGCCGGGGAGATAACCGAGGGGCCGGAAGAGATGAGCGAGGAGTATCGCACGCACCTCGTGAACCTGATGCAGATGCAGGCCGACTCCGAACTCTCGGGCGGCTTTGGCTACGTTCCCTGGATCGTGAAGGCTCCGACCGTTCCCGAGATGCTGGCCGTGGCCACCATCGTCAAGGACGAGGTGCGCCATGCGCGAGTCATGTACCGGCTGCTGGCGGACCTGGGCATCAATCCCGAGGAGAAGATCCGGCAGACGGATCTGACGCTTCGCGTCTCCGGCGACCAGGATCTGGGCACGGCGCGAGCCGCGACCGACAAACGGGTGAACATCTTCTACTATCCCATTGACACCTGGGCCGATTTCGTGATGTTCAACTTCTGCATGGACCGGGGAGCCGGCCACCAGCTTCTGGACGTGTACCAGTGCAGTTACGGCCCATGGCGCCGGGTGATTGACGGGATCTTCAAGGAAGAGAAGATGCACATCGCCCACGGTGAGACCTGGATCAAGCGGCTGGCCGGCGATCCAGCCACCCACGAGGATTGCCAGCAGGGGCTCAACCGATGGTATATCCGGACCATGAACATCTTCGGCCGGCCGAATTCGCCGAGGAACAAGATCTACCGGGAGCTGCGCCTCAAGATCCGGGACAACGACGAGGTCCGCCGCGCCTTCGCCGTGGAAGTGAAGGAGATCGCCGAGCCCCTGGGGTTGAGCCTGCCCACCTGGAAGCCCAAGTGGGAGGAACTGCCGCAGGAGGCGGTCATTCCGGGGTGATGAAGGCGCCACGACGTTCGGCTGTTCGAGGGTTCGGCTGTTCGATGGTTCGAGAACGACCGAACCACCGAATCCTCCACAGGCGGAAACTACCGAACGCTTGAACGTCACGG
>METI01000171.1:0-4426 GCA_001771285.1 candidate division NC10 bacterium RIFCSPLOWO2_12_FULL_66_18 | reverse complement strand
GAGGGAGTGATGACGATCGGCGTGGTTGGGGCCGGCACCATGGGCGCCGGGATCGCCCAGGTGGCCATCCTGGGGGGATGCCGTGTCCTCCTCCACGATGCCCTCGACGCGGCCCTGGCCAAAGGGCGATCCCGCATCGCCCAGAGCGTGAGCCGTGCCGTGGAGCGGGGCCACGTCCAGGCGGATGCGGCCGAAGAGGCCCTGAGCCGGCTGGAGTCGATCACCCATCTCACGGAGATGCGTGACGCCGAGTTCATCATCGAGGCGGCGCCTGAGGATCTGTCCCTCAAGCAGCGGCTGTTCGCGGAGCTCGACGGATTCGCCGATCCCGGCGCGATCCTGGCGACCAACACCTCGTCCCTCTCCATCACCGCCATCGCCGGCGCGACCACGCGTCCGGACCGCGTGGTCGGCATGCATTTCTTCAACCCGGTTCCCGCCATGGCCCTGGTAGAGGTCGTGGCCGGGCAGCGGACGGATCCTGGCGTCGTCGACGAGACGATGGCGGTGGCCCGCCGCCTCGGCAAGACCCCGGTTCGCGCCAAGGACACCCCCGGCTTCATCGTCAACCGGATCGCCCGCCACTTCTCCCTGGAGGCCCTGCGCATCCTGGGGGAGGGGAGGGTTACCTACGATCAGATTGACCGCGTGGTGAAGGGAGCCGGCCGGTTTCGCATGGGGCCTTTCGAGCTGATGGACCTCATCGGGATTGACGTCAACTTTGCCGTGAGCCGGTCGGTGTACGAGGCGTTCTTCCACGACCCGCGCTTCCGCCCGCACCCCATTCAGCAGCGCATGGTGGAATCCGGCCTGCTGGGGCGGAAGACGGGTCGCGGCTTCTACGAGTATCCGGACAACCCGAAGGGATAGGAAGCCTCCCCTCACCCTGGATCTCTCCCCCCTGGTGAGAGGGGGAACGGAGAGGGGGTCGGAAGAGGTCGCATGGATCGCAACGTCCTGATTCTTGGACAGAGTCCGCTGGCTGAGGCGTTGGCGGAACTCATCGGCGCGGCAGGGCTCGTCGTGCATCGGCCACCGGCGTGGCCGGAGACCCGGGAGGACCTGGATGCCATCTTCACGGACCAGGACCGGCGGGAACACTATCTGCGCCACCTGGGCGAGGCATACCGGGAGGCCGACGTGGTGATCGAGGCTGAGGCCTCGGAGTGGATGGATCCCGAACTTTCGGAGCGCACGCTCATCCTGACGGCCGCTCTCGGCCACAGCGCGGCCGAGGCGGCGGCCGACATACATGCCCTCCATCGCGTGGTCGGTTTTGCGGTGCTGCCTCCCATGCAAAAAGGGCAGGCGGTGGAGCTGGCGGCGACTCCCTGGACCGAGGCGCGCGCCCTGGACCAGGCCGGAGAGTTTTTCCGAAGCGTGGGGCTGGAGCCGGCGGTGGTTCCCGATGGACCGGGCCTCGTATTCCCCCGAATCCTCTGCATGATCATCAACGAGGCGGCCTTCGCCCTGATGGAAGGGGTGGCCTCGGCCGAGGACATTGACACGGCCATGAAGCTGGGGACGAACTATCCCCTGGGGCCCCTCGAGTGGGCGGATCAAATTGGCCTGGACCAAGTCCTGGGGGTGCTGGAGGGTTTGCATCAAGAGTATGGGGAGGACCGGTATCGCGCGGCCCCCCTGCTGCGCCAGCTTGTCCGCGCCGGCCACCGCGGGCGGGCCACGGGGAGGGGATTTTACACTTACACGGGAACCTAACGCCCGTTGATTTCGGATGTCGGATGTCGGATTTTCCGGAAGAGAGCTGCGCCTGCCTGCTGGAAGGAAGGAATGGATCGGGAGGAACTGGAGCGTCGCACCAAGGGCATTGTCAAGTCAGATGGGGTTTCACAACTGATGGCTGAGGCAGACGAGCTGGTTGCGATATTCACAGCGACTGGCCGGAGCGCCAAAGCATCTGGTCGATCCATAAGTCCGAAATCCGAAATCCGAAATCCGAAATGACGCAATCGAAGAAGGCGTCTCCCGTGCACCCAGCCATCACGCCCGACATGACCATCAAAGAGGTGCTGGATCGCTTCCCGGACCTGTTCGGGGTGTTTGAGGATCACGGCCTGCACTTCTGCGCGGGCTGTTATGTCATGCTGGCCAGCAACATCGAGCAGGGGGCCAATTACAGCGGGCTGAGGCCTACGGATCGCCAGGCGCTGTTGGCGGAGTTGAATCGGTTGGCCATCAGTGATTTTCACGAGGCGGGGTCCGCGTCCTCCTCCACACCCCGATTGCCGGAGATGGGGGAGAGCGCTGGGAGTGGGTGAGGGTCCAAGAACAGTCCTTCACAAAGGAGGGGGGTATCATGAGACACGGGTTGGCCAGACACTGGGTGGGGTTGATCGGCCTGGGGCTCCTCCTGGGCCTGCTCCTGGGGGGCGCGCCGGCGCCGGCCGAGGCCCAGGAGTATCGGATCGGCTTCGTCTCGGCCGTGACTGGGCCGGCTTCCTCACTGGGAGTCCCGGAGCGTGATGTGGCCGTCATGCTCCAGAAGGAGATTGACGCCAGAGGGGGGATCACCGGACCCGACGGGGTCAAGCACCCGGTGAAGATCCTCATCAACGACGACCAGTCCAAGGTGGACGAAACGGTCAAGGCGGTCAAGCGGCTGATCGACGATCAGGTGCAGGTCGTGATCGCTTCCAGCCAGAGCCCCACCAGCCTGGCGGTCATTCCGGTGGTCACTGAGGCAAAGACTCCGTTGATCTCCATGGCGTCCAGCCACGCAATCGTCACCCCGATCAAGGATCGCTTTTGGGTCTTCAAGACGCCGCAGTCCAACATCCATGTCTCGTTCCACCAGGTGAAATATCTCAAGGCGAAGAAGTACACCAAGGTGGCAAGCTTGTACGTGAACGACGCCTTCGGCGAGGACTCGCGCCGGGGGCTGGCGGAGACGATCAAGGGGACAGACATCCAGGTCGTCTACGAGGACAAATTCGAGCAGACCGATAAGGACATGACCCCGCAGCTCACCAAGGTCAAGGCCAGTGGGGCCCAGGTCCTGATCGTCCACGCCATCCCGCCCGCCGCATCCATCGTGACCAAGAACTTCCGGGACCTGGGGCTGACCATTCCGCTGATGCACAACCACGGCGTGGGCAACAAGCCGTTCATTGATCTGGCGGGCGGGGCGGCCGAGGGAGTTATCTTCCCCATCGGGAAGATGCTGGTGGCAGAGGGTCTGCCCGACACCGATCCCCAGAAGAAAGTCCTGCTGGATTTCGTCAAGGCGTACGAGTCTGCCACGGGCAAGCCCCGCAGCACCTTCGCGGGCCATGCCTGGGACGCACTGCAGATGTCATTCATCGCCCTCTCCAAATTGAAGGCCAATACGCCACTGGGGGAGGCCCGGGCCCAGGTGCGGAACGAATTGGAAAAGATCAAGAATTTCGCCGGCACCGGTGGGATCTTCAACATGTCGGCCGAGGACCACGTGGGTCTCGACGAGCGATCTATGGTCCTGGTCCGGATCGAGGGTGGGACGTGGAAGGGCTTCCCGCCTGAGAAGTGGTAAGCGACCGACCCTGCTGTTCGGCGCGCCGCGGGGAGCCGCGGGACTGACCTCCCCGCGGCGCGCTGTTTTGGAGGTTGATCATTCCTGTCAGCCAGCTCCTCCAGCTCATCCTGGCCGGCCTGACGATGGGGAGCATCTACGCCCTCATCGCGTTGGGCTTCGTCACCATCTACAATGTGACCGGCATCATCAACTTCGCCCAGGGGGAATTCGCCATGCTGGGCGCCATGCTGATGGTCTCCCTCCAGCCCCTGGGACTCCCGCAGCCCGTGGCCTTCCTGTTGGCCATCCTGGGGGTCGTGGTCGTCGGCGGCGGCCTGGAGCGCGTGGCCATCCACCCGGCCCGGCGCGCCTCATCGGTCACGCTCATCATCATTACCATTGGCGCCGACATCGTCATGCGGGGGATCGCGCTCCTCATCTGGGGGACCGATCCCTATCCGCTGCCGGCCTTCACCTCGGGGCCCCCGCTCATACTGGCCGGTGCAGTCCTGACGCGCCAGGCGATTTGGATCATGGGAACGACGGCCATTATCCTGGCTCTGCTCTCGTTCTTCTTTATGCATACCTATCTCGGCAAGGCGGTGCGGGCCTGCGCCATGAACCGGCTGTCGGCCCGCCTGAGTGGCATTCGTCCGGATCGGATGTCGCTCTTATCCTTTGCGCTCTCGGCGGGGCTGGGTGCAGTCGGCGGCATCGTCATCGCCCCCATGACCTTGGTCAGCTATGACATGGGGCTCTACCTCGGGCTCCGAGGGTTCGTGGCGGCCATCATGGGCGGGATGGTCAGCGCGCCGGGTGCTGTGGTGGGCGCCCTGCTCCTGGGCGTTCTGGAGGCACTGGGCGCCGGGATCTTCCGAGCGGCTTTTAAAGAGGTTATCGCGTTCGTGGTCCTGT
>METI01000170.1 GCA_001771285.1 candidate division NC10 bacterium RIFCSPLOWO2_12_FULL_66_18 | reverse complement strand
ACGGGACGCCCTTCTTCGGCTCTCCCACCAAGCTGTTCGAGTACATGGCCATGGGCAAGGGGATCGTGGCGAGCGACCTGGACCAGATCGGGGAGGTCCTCTCGCACGGGAAGACGGCCTGGCTGGTCCGGCCGGGCGATCCGAACGATCTGGCCGCGGGGATCGTCACGCTAGCAAAGGATCCGGCGATGCGGCAGGCGCTGGGCACAGCGGCCAGGGACGAGGTCGTGGCAAAGCACACCTGGAAGGCCCACGTGGGGCGCATCTTGCAGAAGATGGTCGAGCTGGACCTCCTGGATCCGCGCCTGCTGGATCCGCAGCGGGCCGGGTAGGCACGGGGCATGTGCGGGATTGTGGGCGTCTATAACTACGGGAACCCCGGCATTGGCCTCGAGGCGGAGACGATCGTCCGGATGCGGGACACGATGGCGCACCGGGGCCCCGACGATGCCGGGGTCTTCGTGTCGCCGGACGGGAGGCTCGGCCTGGGACACCGGCGCCTGAGCATCCTGGACCTGTCCTCCCTCGGCCACCAGCCCATGGCCTCCGCCGACGGCCGGTTCTGGATCGTCTACAACGGGGAGGTCTACAACTTTCGCGAGCTGCGGGCGGAGCTCATCCCCAAGGGCTACACCTTCCGCAGCACGTCGGACACGGAGGTCCTGCTGGCCCTGTTCGCCGAGTACGGGCCGAAGATGCTCCACCGGCTCCGCGGCATGTTCGCCCTGGCCATCTGGGATGCGCGCGAGGAGCGGCTCTGGCTGGCGCGCGATCGGATCGGGATCAAGCCCCTGTACTACACCTGCCAGGGAGGCCGGTTTCTCTTCGCGTCGGAGATCAAGGCCATCCTAGAGTTTCCCGGGATCCCCCGGTCCGTGCATCTTCCCGGCCTCCATCACTTCCTCTCGTTCCTCACCACGCCCGCGCCACTGACCCTGTTCGAGGGGATCCAGAAGCTGCCTGCCGGCCATACCCTGACCGTGGATCGGGATGGGAGCGTGGCGCTGGAGGAATGGTGGGACGTGTTCGACGGCGTGCAGCCCCGCCTCGGCGGGGACGAGGCGGCCATCGCGGGGCGGATCCTGCATCTGCTCCGGGAATCCATCCGGTACCGGATGGTGAGCGACGTGCCGTTCGGCGTGTTCCTTTCGGGCGGGATCGATTCCAGTACGAACGTGGCCCTGATGGCGGAACTGATGGACCGGCCGGTGGAGACCTTCTCCATCGGGTTCACGGGCGAAGAGCGGTACAACGAGTTCACCTATGCCCGGCAGATCGCGGAGCGCTTCCGCACCAACCATCACGAGGTGCAGATCGGGGTGAACGACCTGATCGGCTTCCTCCCGCAGCTGATCCATCACCAGGACGAGCCGATCGCGGACCCGGTCTGCGTCCCCGTCTATTTTGTGGCTAAGCTCGCCAAAGAGCATGGGGTCACCGTCTGCCAGGTGGGCGAGGGGAGTGACGAGCTCTTCTGCGGCTATCCGCTGTGGGGCTGGTTCCTCAGGGCGGCACGGTGGAACCGCGGCTTCCGGCTCCTGCCCCGCACCGTGCGGCGTTGGGCCCCCGCCCTGCTCCGCGCCGCAGGCAAACACCACGGCCTGCCCTACGAGTGCCTGCGCCGGGCGAGCGAGGGAGAGTCCCTGTTCTGGAGTGGCGCCGAAGCCTTCTACGAGAGCCAGAAGGCGGCGCTGCTGACGCCCTGGGTCCGGGAACGGCTGGGGGGCCTCTCCTCCTACGAGGTGGTGGCCGCCCACCGGCAGCGATTTCTGGAGCGGTCACCGCTTCCGGATTTCCTCACCTGGATGGGATACATGGACCTGAAGCTGCGCCTGCCCGAGCTCTTGCTGATGCGGGTGGACAAGATGAGCATGGCGACCGCCGTGGAGGCGCGGGTCCCGTTCCTGGACCACGAGTTCGTGCAGTTCGCCATGGGGATCCCCCAGGCGGTGAAGGTCCGCGGAGGCGAGTTGAAGCACATCCTGAAGCTCGCGGTGGCGGGGGTGATCCCCCACGAGATCATTCACCGGAGGAAGCAAGGCTTCGGCGTCCCGGTAGCCGAGTGGTTCCTGCGGGAACTGGGGCCCGTGGTGCGGAACACGCTCCGCCAGTTCACCGCCGACCAGCCGTACTTCGACGTGGGAGTTGTCGAACGGCTGCTGGCCGCCAACAACGCCACCTTGAGCTGGTTCCTGTTGAACTTTGCCCTGTGGCACCGGCAGTGGATCGAGGGCCAGGCACCGGACCGGCTTCAGATGAGCATCGGTGCTCACGCCGGGGCAAGAGGCTGAGTCCATGCGGAACGGCTTCCCGTACCTCTTCCATCGGACCAGACAGCTCTCCCTGCCCGGGGTGATTGCCGCCCTCGGCCGCAAGGGGAGGTACCTCGTGGGCGGGCTGGCGGTCGAGGCGCTGGCTCGCTGGCGGGGCACGGCGATTACCGATTGTCGCCTGCAATCCGCCCTTCGGCCGGAGGCCGGCAGCTTTCCGGACTTGTTCCAGGCAGAGGGAGTGACTCGCGGCTCTCGCTTCTTCCTGGAGGCCGGCGACCGGGATGGGCTTGTTCGTCGTCTCCGCGCCGAGCATCCGGAGGCCATCTCGAGCATGCTCCGCGCGGCAGACGCGATCTGCGATCACCGCTTCGACCTCCTGGGGTCGGGCCCAACTGCCCTCGGCCCTGACATTGATTGGCACCGCGATTTCAAGAGCGGGTATCGCTGGGACCTCCGGACCTTCTACAAGCGGGTGCGCTACGGTGATGTCCCCGGGGTGGACGTGAAGGTGCCCTGGGAGCTGTCCCGCTTCCAGCATCTCGCCACGCTGGGGAAGGCCTACTGGCTCACCGGCGAAGATCGCTACGCCGCCGAATTCGTCGGTCAGGTCGCGCACTGGATCGCCCGGAACCCTCCACAGTTCGGGGTCAACTGGGCCTGCACCATGGATATCGCCATCCGGGCGTTCAACTGGCTCTGGGGGTACGCATTCTTTGGTCACGCGCCGCAGATCACCCCGGCCTTCCGCCGCGAGTTTGCCAAGGCCCTCCTCGCCCACGGGCGGCACATCATGCAGAACCTCGAGCGCGGGGCCGACGGGACCAGCAGTAACCATTACCTGGCCGACCTAGTCGGCCTCGCCGGCCTGGGGATCGCCTGCCCGGCCTTCCGCGAGGCGGAGACCTGGCGCCGGTTCGCCCTGGACGAGCTCTTTCATGAAATGGAACGGCAGGTCCATCCCGACGGCGGAGACTACGAGTCCAGTATTCCCTATCACCGGCTGGTGACCGAGATGTTCCTGGCCGTCGCCCTCCTCTGCCAGAAGAACGGCGTCGCGCTGCCGGCGAGCTTCCGGCACCGGCTCGAGCGGATGCTGGAGTTCACCCTCTGGTACACGAAGCCGAACGGCCTGGCCCCCCAGGTGGGGGACAACGACGATGGGCGCCTCCACATCCTCGCCGATTACGGGACAGGGGATCCGCGCGACCATCGTCACCTGCTGGCGACAGGCGGGGCGCTTTTCGATCGGGAGGACCTCTGGGCCGCGGCCGGGGCTCGCACGGAAGAGGCGCTCTGGCTCCACGGGGGATCGCGGCCCGTCCGCGGACCGTCTCCGCCACCTCCCGGGAGTCGGGCCTTCCCCGAGAGCGGCATCTACCTGATGCGCGAGGACTCCCTCTACCTCCTCATCGCCTGTGGCCCGGTCGGGACCCGGGGGATCGGGAACCACAAGCACAACGACCTGTTGAGTTTCGAGTTGCACGCCGATGGCCAGGATCTCTTCGTGGATCCCGGGAGTTTCCTCTACACCCCGGATCCCGCCTCTCGGAATCGCTTCCGGTCCACCGCGGTCCACAACACCGTGATGATTGATGGGGCGGAACAGAACCGGTTCGGCGAGGGGGGGCTCTTCTGGCTCCATGTTGATGCCACGCCCCGCTGCCTCGCCTGGGAGACCGGTCCCGAGGCGGATTTCTTTGCGGGTGAGCATGACGGCTTTGCCCGCCTTGCCGATCCCGTGGTCCACCGGCGGGAGTTTCGCCTGCTGAAGAAGGCGCGGATGCTGGAGATCGCCGATCGCTTCCGGGGGACGGGCCGGCACACCTTCACCTGGAACTTCACCCTGGCCCCCGGCGTCACCCTGCATCCCGCGGGCGAACGGCAATGGGAACTGGCCGGGCGCTCGGTCCGCGCCCTGCTCACCCGGGAACGGACCGGACCGGAGGATGCGGCTGCTGCGCTCCGGGCGGAGGTGGCGGAGGCCTTCGTGTCCCCCCGCTACGGCGTCAAGGAGAAGACAACCGCCCTCCGGTTCCACCTCGTCTCCGGTCTCCCCGTCGAATGCCGATTCCGCATCGAGGTTCGCTGATCCATGCGCATCGCGTACCTGACCATTGACAACATCAACGACAACGTCATTCTGGCGCAGACCTTCCCCCTCCTCGGCCGCTTGGCCACATTGCCCGAGGTGGACGGCATCGACCTTTTCGCCCTGCGCAAGCACGGCGGAGATCGCTACCGGGCGTACCTCCCCCCGACACGCATACGGGTCCGGGTCGGCAACAACCACGGGATCTGGCACCCACTCACCTGGCTGCACCTTGTCCGGTTCGCCCTGCAGGCCTGGGCTCGGACTCGGGCTGGGGCGGTCCTCATCGGCAGAAATCCCATCAGCCTCCTTTGCCTTTCTCTCGCCGCCTCCCGGCGCGGGACCCGGCTGGTCCTGGATTACCGCGGCCTCCTCAGCGAAGAGTATGTCCTGCAGGGCAAGATCGCCCGACGCGGCCGCATGCATCGGCTGCTGCGTCGCCTCGAGCGGTGGGCGATCCGCCGTGCCGATGCCATCCTGTGCGTCTCCGAACGGCTGCGCGAGCGCACCGTCCGCTGGCAGCCGGTGGCCGCAGGAAAGATCGTCGTCATCCCGTGCTGTTACGACCCACGGGTGGCCGGGAGGGACGAGGCGACGATCGAACGGCTCCGAGGGGAGCTCGCCCTCGATCCGGCGCGCGACTTCGTCCTGGCCTACGCCGGGTCCCTCTCGGTCTGGAACCGGCCGGAGGCCATCCGGGAGGTCTTCCACGCCTTCCGTCAGATCCATGCCCGGACGCGGCTCCTGCTCCTCACCGGAGATCTGGAGGCGGCGCAGGCGAGCTTCGGCGATGAAGCGGCGATCATCATCCGCTCCATCCCCCACGAGGAGATCCAGCACCACCTTGCCCTGGCGGATCTGGGCCTCCTCCTGCGCGACAGAAGCTCCGTCAACCGGGTTGCCTCCCCCGTGAAATTCGCCGAGTACCTGGCGTGCGGTGTCCCCGTGTTGGTGACTCCGGGGGTCGGAGATTGTCCCGACATCGTCCGGCGGGAAGGCGTGGGATACCTCCTGGACGCGGACCTGCCGCTCTCCCGGATCGTCTCGGAGATCCGGGCCAACCGGTCGGATTTCCGGGCGCGCTGCCGGGAGGTGGCGACGCGATATTTCGATGGGGACGCCTACCGGGCCCTGTACGGGGAACTCGTGGGCGGCAAGGCGTTCCGGCGCCTGCCTGAGTCGCCCAGCGTGGGAAAGGCATGCGCGTGATGCCTGGCGTTCGTCGGCGGGTTCTGGCGGGGGCGTGGCTCCTCGTGGCCGTGCCCCTGGGCTTCTGGTGGCTCCGCGACCTGACGCTGCCGGTCCCACCCTCGCGCGTGCAGATCGAGGAACCCTTCAATTACGGGATCGTCTCCCAGGCTGCCCGTCTCACCGTGAGGGGATTCCGCCCGACTCCTCGGGGGTTTTCCCTGGACCCCCAGAGCCAGGGAGAGATCGAATATCGGGTCCAGACGGCCGAGCCCCTCACGCGGTGGTCGGCGATCACGCTGCAATGGTACGGCGGCGAGGCCGGGATCCAGAGCGCGGTGGATCTGCTCGATCCCGGCCCCCAGCGCCTGCTTCTGAACCGGAGCATGCCGGGGACGCGCCTGCCGCTGCCGGAGTCGGTCGCAGGTCGGAGGGAGATCGCCCTCCGCTTCAGCGCCCGGAACACGACGGAGGAGACGCGCTTCGTCCTGGACAAACTGGTCCTGCAGTCCTGGGAGGGACCGCCGCCATCCTTCCCCGACGCACTCCGGGTCGGGGGGATTTTCCTGGCCGTCGCCCTCGGGATTACGGCTCTCATGGCCCGCCCGAAACAGGCCGCTCTTGTCGGACTCGTCCTGACGCTGGCCCTGGTCCTTCGCTATGGGAACGTCTCGAGGGTGGCCATGGCACCCCTCGATCCGGATGCCCAGGGCTATCGCGCCTACGCCCAGGAGCTGACCTGGACCGGCCCGCAGGGCTTCTACTCGGCCAGCTTCGGGGAGCGCGAGCCGCTCTATCCCGCCATCGTCAAGCTGGCCCTGTGGCTCTTCGGGGACGCGGATCTCAGCCTGCGCCTTCTCTCCGCCATCCTCTCGGTGGGCGTGGCGTACCTGGGATGCCGGCTAGGCATGGCCTCGCTGGGAGCCGCCTGGGGCCTGAGCGCCGGTCTCCTCCTCAGCATCTCGGTGCCGGCAATCATCGAAAGCGGCCGGGGCCTGCGCGTCGAGCTCGAAGCCCTCCTCCTCGTTGGGACCGCCTGGCTCCTCCTGGGGAAGCCGGGATCTCTGCCGTGGCGCCGCACGATCCTCGCAGGGGTGCTGGCTGGGGGGCTCCTCCTCACCCGGTTTCCCTACGCCCCTGCCCTCCTCATCTTGTTCGCCGTTTCCGCGTGGTGGCACCGAGACCTGGGACGGAGGCTGTGGCGTCCCCTCCTGGTCGCGATCGCCATCGCGGCCGTCCTGGTGCTTCCCCATCGGCTCGCCATGAGTGTCCATCAGAGCGATGCGGGGTATGACGTCCACCGGACGTTGCGCTGGATCGCGAACCACGAGTTCCAGGGACAACCAGGCTTCCCCTCGCCAGCAGCGGTGATCCGGGACCCGTACGCCGGACCGCGGATCACCCTCGGCCAGTATTACTTCGGTCTCCACACTCTCGGGGAAGTGCTCTGGCGATCCCTGCGCGGGCTGGGGCGGGCCGTGCTCAACCTGTCGCCGGTGGGCTACGTCGAGGAGGTCCGTGCGGTC
>METI01000169.1:6238-6547 GCA_001771285.1 candidate division NC10 bacterium RIFCSPLOWO2_12_FULL_66_18 | reverse complement strand
GGAGGGCGATTTCCGCCACCGCCATCGCCGCATGGTTCCCCACCGTGGCCCCGTGAACCTCCGCAAGGATGCTCGGGAGGTCGTGCATCTCCCGCCCCAGGACTCGCGGGGCGAGCAGGTTCTGCAGCACGTCCAGCGTTCGCTCGGGCGTGTCTCCCGTAAAGTAGTGCATGTTGCCCCGAACCTCACCATAGCCGATCCGTCCGTCGTCGGTCGTCAGGACCGCGTAGACGTCAGTGATGGTGGTGGTGGTGGCGCTCGCCATGCGAATGCCCACGCCTGCCAGATGCAGGTCCTTGCGGAAACCCT
>METI01000169.1:492-6175 GCA_001771285.1 candidate division NC10 bacterium RIFCSPLOWO2_12_FULL_66_18 | reverse complement strand
GCCGCTGACCAGCCGACGGACGCCCAGCGTGCGTTCGATGAGGACGATCACCCCCATGGTAAAGACCATGAGGACGGCAGACACGGCGGCCAAGAGGGGTGTCGTCACGTGCTCCACCATGGTGTAGATTCGCACGGGCAGCGTGACCATGCGGGGCGTTGCCAGGAAGACCGAGACCGTGATGTTGTCGAAAGACACGATGAAGGTGAACACCGCGCTCCCCAGGAGCCCCGTGGTGATTAGGGGAAGCGTCACGCGCAGGAACGCCCCGATGGGCGTGGCGCCCAGGCTGCGGGCGGCCAGCTCGATGGAGCGGTCCAGGCCGGCCAGGCTCGCACTGATCAGGCGGATCGCGTAGGGCACCGTGATGATGACGTGGCCGATGACCACGCTGGCCGGCGTCGTGCTCAGGGGGACGCCCGCGATCCGGATCTGGGAGTAGAACTGCAGCAACGCGATGCCGATCACCACGGTCGGCAGGATGAGCGGCGACATGAAGAAGGCATTCAGCAGCTCGCGTCCCGGGAACCGGTACCGCACGAAGGCCAGCGCCAGGGTCCCTCCCAAGAGGCTGCTCAGGACGGCGGTGACGGCCGCGATGGCCGCGCTCAGGATCAGCGAGTCGATCAGCTCATCCCTCTGCGCCAGCTCCACGAACCAGCGGAGCGTGAATCCCCGGGGCGGAAAGCTGATGTAGTTCAGCGTGGTAAAGGACGTCGCCAGGACCACCACCAGGGGAGCCAGGAGAAACGCCACCACGCCCAGCGTAAAGGCCCGAAGCATTCCCGGTTCCTTCCCGTCAACTGCGACGATCCCGGTCCGGCACACCGGCCGCCGGTGACCTCTGCCCCCGGAGCCCCAAAGGCTCCCGCCCGGAGCATCCGGGAGCAGGAGAACGGGAGACCGGTCGGAGGATCGGGACTACTGGCTCTCGATTTCCTTGTTCCAGCGCTCGGTCCAGATCGGCCGCTTGGTGTTCACGGTATCCGCATCAAAGACGACGAGCCGGTCCAGCTGGTCCTTCCCGTGGACCACGATGCTCGCCGTCTCGGCGTCCAGCTGGACCTTCTTGTTGAAGGGGCCAAACCCCAGGAACTTGGCGAACTGGCTCGCCATCTCCGCGCTGATCAACATGTTGATGAACTCGTTGCCCAGGACGGGGTTGGGGCCGCCCTTGACCAGGCCGGCAAAGCCGATCTGCGCGGCCGCGCCCTCCTTGGGAAGGGAGAAGGCGATGGGAAAGCCCGTGGTCGCTTTCAGGTTCCCCACCCGGTCGGACCCCCAGGTCCCGATCCAGGACTCCCGCTGCTGGATCAGCTTGGGGGTCTCGGCGAACTTGTCGAACACGATCACGTTGGGCTTGACGGTCTTCACCTTGGCGAAGCCGGGCTCTACGTTGTTCAGGTCCCCACCCATGATCTTGTTGACCATGAGGAAGAAGTTGAGCCCGATGCCGTTGGTGATGGAGTGGACGGTGAGGTGGCCCTGGTGCTTGGGGTCGAAGAGGTCCAGCCAGGAGGTCGGGGCCACCCAGCCCTTCTGCTTGAAGATCTCGGTGTTGTAGTAGATCCCTTCCGCCGACACGTAGAACCCGACCCCCACATCCCCGGGGATCCGGGCGAAGTCGTACATGTCCTCCAGGTTCTTCACCCGCTCCTTGTCCAGGGGCGCCAGCAGGCTCTGCTTGCGCGCCTGGGTGAAGGCGGGGTCGTTGAACAGGGCGACATCAATCTGTGGGGCGTCCTTCTGCGCCACCAGCTTCGCCATGGTCTGGCTCGTGAACCCCGGGACGTACACCACCTTGGCACCGAACCGCTTCTCGAACTCCGGGATGATGGTCTTGCGGAAAACCTCCTCGTAGCTCGACCCCCAGGCCGCCACCACGACCTCTTTCTTCGCCTGGACCGCGGCCGGGACGGGCGTGGTCGGGGCTAGCATTAGGGCGAGCGCGGTGAGGGCAAACCACCCTAACCATCGGCGTGTGCAGCTTGCACTCTCGTCCCAGGTCCTCATGATCCCCTCCTCCCCGGTCAGATGACCGGCAGCTCCGCCGGTGCGGCGGGTTGCGACAAGAGGCGGTAACCGTTCTCGGTCACCACCAGGTTCTCCTCGGAATTGAAATAGCCGATAGGGGTGACGTAGTTCGGATTGCATGCGAACACCATGCCCGGCTCCATTGGGACCATCTCCCCCAGCGCCAGCGAGGGGTACTCCGTGCTCTCCAGCCCGACGCCGTGACCGATCCGCCCCACCTTCTGGGTCGTGCGTCCCGCCCGGCGAAGCGCCTCCTGGCACACGACCATGATGTCGTGACACGTGACGCCCGGCCGGAAGGCCTGGATGCAAGCCTGCTGGATTTCCAGCATGAAGCGGTAGAGGTCCCGCTGTTCTGGCGATGGTGCCCCGACGACGGCCATCCGGGTGACATCCGAGCAGTAGCCAGCCACCTCCACCCCGGTATCCAAGGTCAGGGTCTCCCCCCGACGGATTGGCCGCGGCGTCGCGCAGGTGATCCGCCCCCGGCTGAAGTCCAGTCCGGAGCCCAGGGCCAAGAAGGTGATGTTATCCGCACCCTCTTCCATCAACGCCACCCGCAGGCGGCGGGCGACCTCCAGCCCGGCCATCCCCTCCCGGGCCTCGGCCAGGGTCCGGTGGAGGGCGCGGGCGGTCAAGGCGCTGGCCTGGGCACATTTCTCGACTTCTGCGGGCGACTTGACCGCCCGGATCTGAAGCAGGATCTCGGCCGCGTCCTCGAATTTCGCCTGGGGCAGGCGCCGCTGGAGATCTTCGAAATCCCGCAGGCTCAGCTCCAGGTACTGCTCCCGCCCCAGCTCCGCGCCGATGCGTCCCCCCGCCAGGCCTAGCTCCCGCAGGATGGATTCCAGGACGGCGTTGTGCTCCAGCAGATCGTAGGTCCGGATGTCCTCCACCCAGGTGCCATCCCGGACATGCCCTACCTCGAAGGGCATCACCAGGGCCACCGGCCGTCCCTCCAGCGGGAGAAGAAAGATGTAGGGCCGGATCTTGTCGATGGGATTCTGCTGCGAGCGGTGCCCGGTGAAGTAGATGTAGTTCTTCTCCTCGGTGACGAGCAGGGCGACCAGCCCGCGGGCGCGCATCAGGGCGCGAGCCCGGCGATAGCGTCCCTCGTACTCCTCCCGGGGAAAGTCGCGATGGGTGTCGGTGTCATCTACCATACAGATCCCTCCCGAGCCTACTGATCTGCCCCGGTCTCTTATTGGAAGACAACGCCATAGCGCCCCGCCTCCAGGATCCGGTGGTAGATCAGCATGATGGCGATCGTGATGACCAGCAGGATGAAGGCGATGGCCGCCCCGAAGGGCCAATTCAGCATGACCAGGTCCTCCTCCCAGACGAGGTAGGCCATGACCTTCACGCGGGCCCCCCCCAGGATGGCCGGAGTGACGAAAGAGCTCACGGACAGGGAAAAGACGATCAGGGAGCCCGCGAGGATCCCCGGCAGGCTGAGCGGGAGGGTCACGTGCACGAACCGCCGAACGGGGTCCGCGCCCAAGTTGCTGGCCGCCTGGTAGAGGTTGGGGTCGATATTCTGGAGGGAAGACAGCAGGGCCAGGACCATGAAGGGGAGATACACGTGGAGAGTGCCGACGATCACGGCCCCTTCGGTGTACATGAGCTTCAGCGGAGCCCCGAGAATGCCGAGCCCGCGCCCCAGGAAGTTGATGACCCCGTTGGGACCCAGGATGATGAGCCACCCGAAAGTCCGAATCACGAGGCTGACGAGCAGGGGAGACAGGATGGCGAGGGTGAGGTACGTGCGGGTCCGGCCGCCCACCTGATTCAGGTGGTAGGCCACCGGATATCCCAGGAGCCCGGACAGGATCGTGACCATGAGGGCGATCCTCAGCGTGCGGACCAACGCCTCGCGGTAGTACGGGTCGGACACGAACTTGACGTAATTCTGGACGCTCAGCACCCGGATGATCCCTACGTTGGGGTCGTAGCCGTGGAAGCTGGAGACGAACAGGGCCAGCATGGGCAGCAGAAACAGGGCCACGAACATGAGCGTGGCGGGCAAAACCAGAAGCCACGGCGTCAGGTATGGTTTCACCCCGGTCCGCGTCCTGACCAGAACAAGACGGGCGGCCTGTGCGGGGCTAGGCATCGCCGGGAAGGAGGATGACATCCTCCTCGCTCCATCCGAGAGAGATCTCCGCCCCGACGGTCAGCCGCGCCAGGGGTCCCACGTTGGGCAGCGAGGCGATGAGCTTTCGCTGGTGGAATCGGGCGAGGCACCGGACAGAAGCCCCCAGGTACAGGACCCGCTCGAGGACCGCGGCGATGGCCGCCGGCCGGTTGGGGCTCTCCCCCACCTGGATCTTCTCCGGCCGGATGGCCACCTGGACTCGATCTCCCGGCCGCCAGGCCCGATCGGATCGGGCCCGGATGATCAGCCCCTCCTCCGTCTTGACCACGACCACCCCTTCGCGGCTCTCCTCCACGTGACCGCGAAAGCAGTTCGACTCGCCCACGAACTGGGCGACGAAGTTCGTGGCCGGACGCTCGTAGATCTCGGCCGGCGTCCCGACCTGCTCAACCATCCCGCAATTCATCACGGCGATCCGGTCCGACATCACCAGGGCCTCCTCCTGGTCGTGGGTCACGAAGACGGTGGTGATGCCGACCTCCCTCTGGATCTCCCGCAGTTCCACCCGCATCTCCTCCCGGAGCTTCGCGTCCAGATTGGAGAGCGGTTCGTCCAGGAGCAGGATGGCCGGTTCGATCACCAGCGCTCGGGCCAGCGCCACGCGTTGCTGCTGCCCGCCGCTGAGCTGCTTCGGGTATCGGCGTTCCAGGCCGGGCATCCGGACGAGCGCCAGTGCCCGATCCACCCGCCGGGCGATCTCGGCCCGCTCGACCCGGCGCATCTTCAACCCGAAGGCAATGTTGTCAAAGACCGTCAGGTGCGGGAACAGGGCGTAATTCTGGAAGACCATCCCCAGGTTCCGCTTGTGGGAAGGGATCCCCGTCACCGGTCGGCCGCCGATCATGATCTCCCCACCATCCGCCTCGATGAAGCCGGCGATCAGGTTGAGCGTGGTCGTCTTTCCGCATCCGGAAGGGCCCAGTAGCGTCACGAACTCCCCACGCGCGATCTCCAGCGACACTCCACGAAGCGCTACAAATGTGTCAAAGATTTTCCGGATATCGGTCAGTTGCAGGTCAGCCACCGTTACGCTCTCCCCTTCAGACGAGACCGTCCCATTGCCGCCTTTTCCCCCGTCTTCAGACCGGAACTCCGTCGCCCGCAGGCCGCCCCCCACATGTCGCGCTAGACTGGCGGTCGCCGGCTCCGCCAGCCGGCGGCCGTCTCGTAGGCATGGGCCACCTTCAGGACCGTGGCCTCGTCCAACCAGCGCCCCACGATCTGGAGCCCGATGGGCAAGCCTGCCTGGTCGAAGCCGCACGGCACGGAGATGCTCGGATGCCCGGTCACGTTGAAGGGCCGGATAAACCGGGAAGCGATGGTCCGGAACTCTTCATTCCTCCCGTCGAGAGTTACCGTGTGCTGGCCGTACTTCGGCGCCGTGACCGGGAGCGCCGCACTCACCAAGACCTCCACCCGTCGGAGGGCTTCATCCACTTCCCGCCGAATCACGACCCGAGCCCGTTGAGCCTGCAGGTACTGCGTGGCGAGGAC
>METI01000169.1:0-435 GCA_001771285.1 candidate division NC10 bacterium RIFCSPLOWO2_12_FULL_66_18 | reverse complement strand
GCCGACGTATGGCCGCGTGAGCCGTTTTGGTGTCTTTCCCCTCTCCTGGTCCCTGGATCATGCCGGGCCCATGACGCGGTCTGTGGCCGATGCTGCACTCTTCCTGCAGGCCATTGCGGGACATGACGTGCGGGACCCCTCGTCGAGTCATGCGCCCGTCCCAGACTACCGAAGGGTCTTAAACGGAGACATCCGCAACATAAGTGTCGGTCTGCTGACCGGCCACTTTACCCATCCCATGGATCCCGAGGTCCGCGGGGCTACAGCCGCCGCCGTGGAGACACTGCGAACATTGGGCGCTTCGATTCAGGAGGTGGATTTGGCGAATGTGGCGCATGCGCTCCCCGCATACGACGCCATCGTCTCCAGCGAAGCGTTGGCGGTCCACGAACGGTGGATCAAGACCCGGCCCCAGGATTATGGGGCGGGCAACCG
>METI01000168.1:1233-26191 GCA_001771285.1 candidate division NC10 bacterium RIFCSPLOWO2_12_FULL_66_18 | reverse complement strand
CTGCTTCGGCTGCGTCTCCGGCGTGGCAGTGGTCCCCATCGTCTGATGGCACTGATCCGTCATCTGCTTGGCCTGCTCCGGCGTGATCCCGTGCTGCTTGGCGAACTGCTCCAATTGTTCCTGGGTCAGCGGCTGGCCCATCATCATGCTCATTGCGTTCTCGTCCCGCCCGTGGCGGGATTGGCGGTGAAATATTTGGGTTCAGGCAAGGTCGTCGAAGAAACTGGCGAGATTCTCGACACGATCGAGCTGGAGGCACGCGTCCACGGTCTTCTTGCGGTGTTCCTCATCCAGGGCCGGCGTCGCCAGATTGTGGAACTTGGCGATCAGTTCCTCCTGCGTCATGGGGTTCTTCGGATCGCCCCGGGGAAAATCAATACGAGCGGCATGAGTCTGGCCCGCCCTGGTGGTGATCTCGGCCACTGCCGGCCACCGTTCGGGATACACCTTCCCCAACTCCGGGTCCCGCACCAGGGAAATCCGCTCCATCACGCCCTGGATCTTCGGGTCTTGCAGCCGATCGGTGGTGAAGGCCGAGAGCCCCACCTGCCCGTACACCAGGGCCGTGGCCACGCAGAAGGGGATATTGAATTTCGCCGCGTACGGATCCTGCGGTTCAACCTTTTCCAGGAGATCGAGGGCCGCCGGGTAGAGGGTGATCTGCACCTTCTCCACGTCCGCGGCCTTGATCGAGTGTTTTCGGCGGATCTCCAGGACGGCGTCAATCGCGGAGTGGATGTGGTAGCAGGCCGCATGGGCCTTGAACGACGTGGACAGGATGCGCAGCGGCCCGGCGCCCAGCCCCTGGGTCAGGCGGCCGAGATCGGGCTCCTTGGCCATCGCGCGACAGAATCCCTTCTCTCCCTCGAAGATCCTGCTGGCCGCCGTGAATCCCTGTTCGGCCAGCAGCGCCGCCAGCAACCCGTCAGCCGCCGCCTTGGCCGGATGCAACTGCTTGGACATCGCGCCATCCACCAGGAATTCCCAGAGGCCCGCCGCCTGCGTCCCGGCTGACCCCAGCGCCATTGCCAGCTCTGGTTTCGACAGCCCCAGGATCTTCCCGGCGGCGGCGGCGGACCCGAAGGTGCCGCAGGTCCCGGTCGTGTGCCAGAACTGATAGTGAGACGGCCCCATCGCCTCGCCCACCCTGATGGCCACCTCGTATCCCGTCACGATGGCCGTCAGGAACTCTCGACCGGAGGCCCCCTCCCGCTCTGCCATCGCCAGGGCCGCGGGGATCACCGGAGCGGCCGGGTGCAGGATGGATCCCGTGTGCAGGTCGTCCATCTCCACGACGTGGGACGCGGCGGCATTCACCAGGGCCGCCATGTATGCCGAGGACTGGGAGCCATCCGGGAGGAGCGTGGCTTCGGGATTGCCCCCCAAGGATCTGGCTACCAGCAGCATCGCCACCGCCGGCCGGGACCCCTTCCCCGCATAGACGGACCCCAGCCAGTCCAGGACGCACAGCTTGCCTATGGTCAGGGCGTCCGCTGACACCGCGTCGTAATCAGTATCGAAGATGAACGCCGCCATCTGATCCGAAATCGTCGCCATGTACTGTCTCTCCCCGGGTGTGCCTGGTCCTTTCCCTTGGACTCCCCTGGAGGCGGCACTCTTTCCCAGTGTGCTGTCCCGCTCCCCTCCGCTTCGAACAGGGGCAGGAGGTCCGTGTACGCGGGCGTCCCGTCGCCTGAGTGGGACAGATGCTACCAGAGAACCCGGAGGAGACCAACGGTTTTTGACCTGCGAGCACCGTAAAGGTGGGAGGGGCGGGCCAGCGGGTGGCCCCGGAAAGGTCAGGTCGTCGGCCGCGGTCCGGAGGGCGAGCGCGCTTTCAGCGACAGCAGGGCGCCGGCCAGCGGGATCGCCGAGCTGGCCAGCAGCATCAGGGGAAAGTCCGCAACCTGGACGAGCAGGCCCGATCCCACCGCGCCCGTCATGATGCCGAGTTCCCAGGCCGTATAGAAGGTCCCCATGGCTTTGCCCCGCTCCTCGGGCGGCACACGATCCGCGGTCAGCGCCATGAGGGCCGGCTGGGCGCTGCCGAAGGCCACGCCGTAGATCGCCGCCCCCAGCAGGACCCCGCGGGACCCGGACGTCAATCCGAGCACCGCGAAGGCCAGGGAGGCCACCAGCATCCCCGGCAGGATCACGAAGACCCGTCCGCGCCGGTCCGAGAGGTGGCCGGCCTTGGCCCGAACCAGGAGGACGGCCAGGGCGAACACGGCGTAGAACGTGCCGGGGTTCTCCAGTCCGCGACCGGTCCCGATGATCGGGATGAAGGCGACCATCCCCCCGTAGGGGATATACAGAAACAGGAGGAGGACCGAGGGCAGGACCGCGGCCCGGCTGAAGAGATCTCGCCAGCGGATGGCCCGGCCGCGCTTCTCTGGCGGAATGCCCACCCGGGGGAGCATCGCGATGGACGCCAGGCCCAGCGCCGCCACCCCACCGGCAACCAAGAAGAGGACCGGGAATCCCATCCGGGCTGCCAGGGCCATCCCGGCGGCCGGGCCGATGACCAGCCCCGCGCTATTGGCGATGCCGAACCAGCCCATGGCCTCGCCCCGGCGCGCGGGGGGCGCCATCTCCGCCACCACCACGGTCGCCGCCGTCGGGAACAGGCCCATCCCCATCCCGTGAAACAGGCGCAGCGCCAGGACCCCATCCACCGACCGGGCGATGGTGTATCCCAGGGACGCCAGCATGAAGATTGCCATCCCGGCCAGCAGGACCAGGCGGTATCCCCGGGTGTCGATGATCCAGCCGGCAGGTGGACGCAGGACCATGGCCATGAAGGCGAAGAGGCCGATGATGAGACCGAGCTGGGTGGGCGTCCCCCCCATGCCGGCCACGTACAGCGGCATCACCGGCAGGATGAGGTAGAAGCTCAAGTAGAAGAAGAACGTGGCCAGGCAGATGACAACGAAGGGCCGGGTGAAGAGGGGGGGGTCGGCCGGCATGCTCAGTGCTTCATCCCGCTGAATGCCACCCCCTCGGTGATGCGCATGCCAGGTGCCGGGAAGACCGCCAGGATCGTCACGCCGCCCTCAATCTCCAGGCGGCCCAGGAGAGCGCTCCCCGAGCGGAAGGGGTGCCCGGTCCACCAGGTCGCCCGCCTCCGAGAACTGGAACTCGAAGGGCCCGTCCAGGACCTCCAGGTCCGGTCGCCCCTCGATCTCGGGCAGCAGGGCCTCGGAAGCCTGCAGGTATTCCAGGGCCAGGGTGTTCCGGATGCGGGCCACCTTGGCATCGGGGGGTTCGGTGAGCCCGACGGTCTTCAGGGCGCCCTGGATGGCCTCCCGATCCGTCTCGAAGATGATGGGCAGCTTGCTGCGCATGGGCGAGAGGCCGGTGAGGGAGTTGGTGTAGGTGGAGTGGAAGTTGACCTTGTTTGCCAGGCGGCGCGTGCCGAAATCCGCCAGGCCCATGCCCACGGCGTTCCCCGCCGTCGTGGGCGTGAGATCACGCGCCAGGATGCGGACGTAGCGGGGGCTCTTGGGCTCCTCGTTGGGGAAGAAGTACATCCGGCCGATCACGTTGGGATCCATGCCGGTTCCGCTGACATCCTTCCCGATCTCGTCCACGATGAGCAGGTGCAGGAAGTCGAAGGGGATCCGCCCCAGCAGGTGCCACGCCTCCCGCAGGAGGCGGGCCTCGGTCTCCTCCAGGACCTCGGGCAGCATGGCCTGGACGCGGGCCGTCTGGTGCCGGGCGTTCTCCACCGCGCCCAGGCCGAAGAGGATGGAGAGCCGCGACAGGGAGTAGCGGCCCGTCTCGGGGATCATCCGGTCCAGCCCGATGTCCACCGCGGCCCGGTGGGCCAGCAGGGCCCCCTGGTGTTTTCCGAGCCCGATGACCAGCATCTTCATCAGGCCGCTCTCCACGTGGCAGCGGAAGTTGGTGTGCGGCTTGACCCGGTTCACCAGGACGATGTGATCCGCCTCGTAGGCGTGGCGGTCCATCAGGACCGGCAGGCCCCAGGACATTCTCCCGATCTCCACGGTCTCCATGGAGGCCTGGATGGGAACCCCCATGCTCTCGGGCGTCACGCCATAGCGGGATAGGACCTGCACCTGACCCTCGACCGTGGCGCCGCCGTGGCTGCCCATGGCCGGCACGATGAACGGCTTCGCCCCCAGCGCCTTCAGGCTGTCGCAGGTGGCCCGCAGGATCGTCGCGATGTTGGCCACCCCGCGGCTCCCCCCGGTGACGGCGACGCGCCCGCCGGGCTTCAGGCGTCCCCGCAGGTCCAACTTGGCGATCTCGCCCCGCACCGCTGCGGCCACGTCGGTCACGGTCGGCGGATCCAGCTTCTGCCGGATCCGGTACATCTTCGGTAGGGTCATGAGCGCTCCCGCACAGTGCTGAGGTTCGAAGTTCGCGGTCCGACGTTCGACGTCTGCGGTCCGCGGTGCTGCAGTGCCCGTTCGGATCTCAACTGCAGTACCGCAGCACCTCGAACCGCAGCACTGTTTTCGCCTACTTCTCCAGGGCCTTCACCAACTCGCGGCAAAAGGCCGGGAGGTCGTCGGGCTTGCGCGACGTGATCAGGTTGCCGTCCACTACCACCTCTTCATCCACGTACGTGGCGCCGGCGTTGATCACATCGTCCTTGATGGCGAAGAAGCAGGTGGCCGTCTTCCCCTTGAGGATCCCCGCCGAGACCGGGACCCAGCCCGCGTGGCAGATGGCCGCCACCGGCTTCCCCTGCTGGAAGCACCCCTTCACCAGGTCCAGGATCGCCTTGTGCCGCCGCAACAGATCCGGGGCGAAGCCGCCGGGGATCACGACCCCGTCAAAATCCTTGGCCGAGACCTCGGACGCCGCTACATCCGCGGTCACCGGGTACCCCATCTTGCTGGTGTAGGTCTTCTTCTCCGGGCCGACCACCCTGACGTCGGCCCCCTCCTCCTTCAGCCGGTAGTAGGGCACCCAGAGCTCCATCTCCTGGTACATGTTCTCGGCCAGCACCGCTACTTTCTTTCCCTTCAGGCGCATGATCCGTTCCTCCTTCTCCGGACCCCGATGGTCCCTGTGGTTAACTCCAATGCTGTTCATTTAGGCCCTCAGCCGGGCGAAATCCCCCCAACCCCCCTTTACCAAAGGGGGGCGAGGGGGGATTTGCTCGGACGCTGACATCGTTGTCGAATCCTATGTGAACAGTATTGTGGTTAGCTCCGTTGCAACAGCCGAGCGTGCGCCTTCACCTCGGGGTTATACACGTACTTCGGGAACTGCCCCCGGAAAACCGCGGCGGCGTTCTCCGCGGTCTTGACCCGCAGCTCGTGATAGGCCTCCTCCGTGTACGAGGCATAGTGCGGGGTGAAGACCACGTTGTCCAGCGTCAGGATGGGGTCGCCCGGATCGGGTGGCTCTTTCTCCAGGACATCCAGGCCGGCGCCCGCGATCCAGCCCTCCTTGAGCGCCCGGTAGAGCGCCTTCTGGTCGTGCACCGGGCCGCGGCCGAGGTTCATGAAATAGGCGGAGGGCTTCATTTTCCGGAAGGCCGCCTCGTCGAACATGTGCCGGGTCTCGTCGGTCAGGGGGGTGTGGACCGACACGATATCCGACTCCCGCAGCAGCGTGTCGAAATCCACCAGGGTGACCGGATGCTCCCGGACGGCCTCGGGCGTGAGGTAGGGGTCATAGGCGAGGACCCGGAACCCGAAGGGGATGGCCTTCCGGATCAGGTTCCGCGGGATGTTCCCGAAGGCCACGAGGCCCAGCGTGGCGCCGCGGAAATTGTGGATCGGCTCGGCCACCTCCCGGTTGTACACCCCCTGGCGAATCAGGGTGCTGAGGTAGGTCACCTTGCGCGGCACCGAGAGGATCAGGCTCATGGCCGTGTCCGCCACTTGGTCGAAGCAGAAGTCCGGCACGTTCGCCACGATGATGCCCTGTTCCGTGGCCGCGGGGATGTCCACCGTGTCCACCCCGATGCCGTACCGACAGATGACCAGCGCCTCCTTCAGCTCCTGGATCACCCGGCGCGAGATCTTGGCAGAAGAGTTGAGGATGGCGTGGGCGTCGCGGCAGGCGGCGATAATTTCCTCCTCGCTCTTGCAGATGGCGGGAACCAGGGTGCAGCCCACCTGGGCCAGGATGTCCCGCTCCACGCCGATGGGGAAGCGGTGATGATCGGTGCTGACCGCTGTGAATTTCCTAGGGGCGTCGGGCATGGGTCCTCCGCTCTGGGCGCAACGCGTCCAGCACCATCTTGCTCCGTTCCTGCACCATGCTGAAGTCGGCGCCGTAGGTCATGAAGCGCGCGCCCCGCCGCATCCAGTTCCGCCCGTCCCGGATCGAGTCCAGGTGCTCCATCCCCTTCTGGGTTTCCACCTGCATGATGAGCAGGATCTCCGTGTTCGCCTCGCGGATGAACTGCTTCAGGATGTAATCCCAGCCCGCGGCCTTCATGATGCGGGGGACGGCCGGCGACCCGTACTCGAACACGAAGGTGCCCCAGACCGCCTCACCCCGCGCCAGCCTGGTCTTCAGTGGATTTCGAATGACGGCCTCCTCTCGGCTCCCGGCTCGCGGCTCGCGGCTCTACTTATACTCCTCGCGGTGCGGGTAGAAGATGTCCAGGACATAGGCTTCCCCGTCCAGGCCCCGGGCCGAGTGCACCACGCCGCCGGGGATCATCCAGCCTTCCCCTTTCCGCACGATCCGCGTCTCGCCCCCGATGGTGAATTCGAAGGACCCCTCCAGGCAGACGCCGCCCTGCTCGTGCGGGTGGCTGTGCATGGGGACCAGGGATCCCGGCTGGATCTCCACGAAGGAGAGCATGATCTTGTCGCCGTAGGCCACCCGGATCTGGGTCCCCGGCGCAATCTCCTTGCTGGGGAGCGTCTTCGGGTCAATGAAATATTGTGGCATCGCACCCCCCGGATTCAATGGCCAATCCCGCCATGGGCGGGATGACCAATGGGTAACAGGACCCCTCAAGCAGTTGCCTGATCGCTGCTCCGTGCCTCCGCCATTGGACATTGTGCATTGGTCATTGGTCATTTGCTCTTAGAATGGCGGCAAGTTTCCCTGCGTGTCGAAGACGAGAGGCGCCGGCTGGGTGACCAGGCTCAGCCGCTCGTGCGCCTTCACCTCGGAAAGCAGGGGCTCCGAGACATCCAACTCCGCGAGATGGAGCGTGTTCTTGATGCGCACGATCCGCGCCTGTTCCGGGGGCGTCAGGCCGATCATCCCCAGGGCCACCTGGATGGCCTCCCGGTCCGTCTCGAAGGCCATGGGGACCCTGGCCCCTTCCGGCACGCCGGAGGTGATGGCATTCATGTGCATGGCCTGGTAGTTGATCTTGTCCACCAGGCGACGGGTCGTCATGTCCGCCATGCCGACCCCCACCGCGTTCCCCTCGCTCTCCGGCGTGACGTCCCGGACGAAGAGCCGGCGGACCTTCGGCCGGTCCAGCACCTTCTGCACGAAGGGCCGCCCGATCACGTTGGTGTCCATCCCGGACCCGCTGATGTTCTTGCCCATCTCGTCCACGATGAGCAGCTCGAGGACGTCGAAGGGCAGCCTCGCCATCCACGCCTTGGCGTCCCGCAGCAGGGCCTTCTCTCCCTCCTCGAAGTCCTTGGGGAGCAGCGCCTGCACCCTGGCCGTCTGCTCGTAGGCGTTCTCCGCGATCCCCAGGCCGAAGAGGATCCGGGCCTTCTCCAGGACCGTCTTGCCCACCAGGGGGAAGATCTCGGCGTAATTATAATGATGGCCCGCCCGATGGTAGTGCTCGGCCCCGCGCTGCTTGCCCAGGCCGATGGCCATCATCTTGAACAGGCCGCTCTCGATCTCCCCCTGGAAATCCGTGTGCGCCTTGATCCGCGCCACCACCGCGATATGATCGGCCCCCCAGACATTCCGGTCGCAGAAGACCGGGATGCCCTTCACCTCGCCGATCTGCACCACCTCCATGCTGGAGCGGACCGGGCAGCCCATGCTGGCCTCGGTGATCCCGTAATGCTCCAGGACCTTGCGCTGTCCCTCGGCCGTGGCCCCCCCATGACTTCCCATGGTCGGCACGATGAAGGGGGAGAGGCCCAGGGCCTTGAGTTCATCCACCACCGCCCGGGTGATCCGGTCAATGTTGGCGATGCCCCGGCTGCCGGCCGTGACGGCCACGCTCTCCCCCGGTTTCACCTTGTCCTGCAGGTGCAGGCCCCGCATGGTCTCGCGGATCGCCGCCGGGATGTCGTGGAGCATCGGACCCTCGAATCGCTGTTTGACGCGGAACATTCGCGGGAAGACCATGAGCAGCCTCCTGTCACCGTGAAACGGCAGCCCCCTCACCGAGGGAGAATGCCTCGGCAAAGTACATCCTGACGCGGCGCCGAACGTCGTCCATGGAAACCGGGCCCCCCAGGATCGCGGCCATGGAGGTCATGACGTCCGGATCCTCTCCGCACGGCCGGATCACCTCGAAGCCGGTGAGGTCCGTGTTGACGTTCAGGGCAAATCCGTGAAACGTGACCCAGCGGCGCACCGAGATCCCCAGCGAGGCGATCTTCTTCTCCCCGACCCAGACGCCCGCTTTCCCAGGAACCGCGCCGGCCGCGATGCCGAAGTCCCCCAGGGCCGCGATCAGGGCCGCCTCCATCCCCCGGCAGAATCGGAGCACGTCCCGCCCGTGCTGGCGCAGGTCGAAGATGGGATAGCCCACGAGCTGGCCCGGCGCGTGGTAGGTGACGTCGCCTCCCCGCGTGATCTCGAAATACTCGATGCCTCGCGCCAGCAAGGCGCCCGGATCGAGGCGGAGGTTCCCGCGCTGCTTGGCGCGCCCCAACGTCACGACCGGGGGATGCTCCACCAGGATCAAGGTGTCCGGGATCGTGCCCAGCAGGCGCTGGCCGACCAGCTCCTCCTGCTGGCGCAACACCGCCGCGAACGGCTGGAAACCCAGGACCAGGACCTGCCAGGCCATCCTGACCCGCGGCTCGACCGTCACGGATCCCATCGCAAGACCCACCATATCAGCCTGGATTATTCGCGAGCATGTTCGCGAATAATCGCGGGGAATGACCAAATCCCAATGGCCAATGACCAATTGCGGATGGGAGTTCCGTGAAGCCCCTTGACGGCGCGCTGTGCGCGCCCACCATCATTGGTCATTGGAAATTGGTCATTGGTCATTTGATCCGGAGAATTCACCGGTCCGCTCGTGAATAATGCGGGTTAGCCCGTCCAGGTCGGGTGCTCGAGCAGATCCTTCACCCTGGCCAGAAACTTTGCCGCCGGGCCCCCGTCGATCAAGCGATGGTCGAAGACCAGGGAGAGGGTCATCATGGACCGGACGTGGATGCCGCCGCCCAGCACCACCGGCTTCTCCAGAATCTTCCCGACGCCCAGGATTCCGGCCTGGGGCGGGTTGATGATGGGCGTGAAGTATTCCACCCCGAGCCCGCCGAGGTTCGTCACGGTGAAGGTGCCGTCCGCCATGTCATCCGGCGCCAACCGGCCGGCCCGCGCCCGCTCCGCCATGTCCCTGGCGGCCTTGGCCAGTTCGCCCAGGGACTTCTTGTCGGCGTCCCGGATCACGGGGGCGAGCAACCCTTCTCCCAGGTCAACGGCGAAGGCGAGGTTGACTTCTTTCCGGACGCGTACACCCTGGCCGTCCAGCCGGCAGTTGATCCGAGGCTCTTCCCGGAGGGCCTTCGCCACCGCCATGTGGACGAGGTCGCTGTAGGAGGGCTTGATCCCGAAGCGCCGCTCCCAGTCGGCGCCCCGCTCCTGGCGGAGCCGGACGATCTCGGTCATGTCGGCGTCGGCGAACAGCGTGACCCGCGCAGCCTCGCGCCACGACTGCCCCATCCGGTCGAAGATCACCTTGCGGATGCCGGTGAGCGGGATGAGGTCAGGAATCGCCTTTGCTTCTTCTCGGCTCTCGGCTCTCGGCTCTCGGCTCTTCGTCGCGATCTCCCGCTCGACATCCTCCCGGACGATGCGCCCGTCGGGGCCGGAGGCGGTGAGGGTGGCGATGTCGATGCCGTGCTCCTGCGCCAGCTTCTTCGCCACGGGCGAGATCTTGACCCGCTCGCCCACCGCCCGCACGACCGGGGCACTCTCGGCTCGCGGCTCGCGGCTCATGGCTCGTGGCTCGTGGCTCGCGGCTCGTGGCTCTCCAGCCGCCGGCGCGCTGAGGAGCCCCGACACGTCCTCACCGGGTTGCCCCAGGATTCCCATCAGGGAACCCACCGGCAGCTCCGCCCCCTCCTTGGCGACCACCTTGAGGAGCATCCCCGCCCCGGGTGCCTCCACCTCGTACTCCACCTTCTCCGTCTGGATCAACACCACGGGTTGCCCCTTCTCGACCTTGTCCCCCTCTGCCTTCAACCACTGCAGGATCGTGCCCTTCTCCATGGTCAGGCCCAACTGGGGCATGTCAATGCGCGTCGCCATGTACACTCCTCAATTTACTTTCGAGAGCAATTGGTCATCGGTCATTCCCCCGGGGTGAACCCGGTGGTTTCCCTCGTGGCTCATTGGCTCATTGGTCATTGGTTCATTGGTCATTGGTCATTTATCCGTCCTTGGTCATTCTTGAGCCCGCGCAAGTCTCAGGACGGCGCGCGCCGTGGTTTCATCCGTGACCAGCACGTTGATGTAGCCGCCGCAGAGCGCCCCCAGGATCGCCGGCGCCTTCTCCGTCCCCACCGCCGCGCCGACCACCCAGGGAAGCTGCCGCAGATCATTCAGCTCGATTCCCACCACGCGGTCCGTGAGGGGGGACTGGCACGGGGCACCGTCTTTCCCGAAGAACCGGCTGCAGATGTCCCCCACGGCCCCTGAGGCCCGGAGACGTCGCAGGTGATCGGGCTTCAGGTAGCCCACTCGCACCAGCGTCGAGCTGGCCACCATGCCCCCGATCCCCACGACGGCGACGTCCGCCTTCCGGGCCCGCTCCAGGATGCCTCGCACGGTGGGGTCCCGGACCAGCATGGCGCGGGCATTGGCACGCTCGGCCAGCGCCGGCGCGTTGAGCACGTAATACTTTCCCCCCAGGCGCGAGGCCAGCCGGCGGGCGATCTCGTTGGCGTGGATCTCATCGCCGACGGGGCCCATGCCGCCCACCAGCGGCACGACCTCCACGGACCGGCGCGGATCGCTCGGCACGACGTCGGCGATCATCCGGACCGTGCGGCCCCAGGACACGCCGACCACCGACTCGCGCTGGATCCGGCTGGCCAGATAACTTGCCGCCGCCTCGGCGACACGCGGCAGCGGGGCTCCCCCCGCAGAGATCACCCGCACGTCGCGGAGGGGGAAGAGCTTGCCGAGTTCCTCTGCCAGCTCGGTCGAGAGCCCGAACGGCGGGCGGACCGAGATGCTCACGATCCCCGTCTCTCTCGCCCGCTTCAGGAGACGGGAAACGTGGGGGCGGGAGATCCTGAGTGCCCGGGCAATCTCAGCCTGCGTCCTGTCCTGGAGATAGTAGAGGTCGGCGACCGTGACGAGAAGGTGGGCCGCTCGTTGGTCCACGGGAATCTCAGGGGCAGGGCCGGGGAAGGCAGCGACTGGATCGCCACCCGACGTCTTTGTTTTCGCCATTATCGTGTGGGGCCGTGGCCCATGTCAAGGCCGGCAATCCACTTGGGAAACCCGCGCGTCCGTTGTCCGTTTTTCATTGACAGTGTTGGCTCAGGTCTTGGGTACCTCGCCCTGCCGCTCCGCCCCCCGCAGGACGCGGACCAGCCGGATGAAATCCCGCGCGAAATGGAAGGGCATCCGGACCATCTGCCGGGGCAGGGTCTGTACCGCATGGGCGAAATCGCTCCGCAGCTCCTGCCGGACGTGGCGCGGCAGCTTGAGCAGGTGGAGCAACGCCGCACCCACGAAGTCACTGAAGACCTCTTCCCGCGTCATGCCGATCCCTCGGCCGCACGCCTCACACCGGGCCTGGGCCAGGCGCCGCCCCAGGTAGAGGATGCGGTGCGAGGTCTCCTGACCGCACCCTGTGCAGAACAGTGTAGTGTCCACCTGATTGAAGATGGCCTCAAGAACCCCGTGGTCCTCCCGCAGGGTCCAGACCATCCGAAGCAAACGCACCGCGTCGTGGGCCAGGGCCACGGGGAGCCTGGCCATCTGCCGGGGAAGCCTGGCAACCGCCTTGCCCGGCCCCCGCTTGAACTCCCTGGTCACCTCCTGCGGCAGGCGCAGCACCTGAATCACGATCTCGCCGATGAAGGCCCGGACAACCCCCTCACGATCCATGCCGATGCACCGGCCGCACTCCACGCACCGGACCTCGGCGATCCGCTGGCCGAGGTATAGAATCTGGACCAGGGTCTCCCGGCCGCACGCCTCGCAGTGGAGGGTCGTATCCAATTGTTGGATGATGGCGTGACCCCCCAGGCTGAGGGAGACGATGGTATGGGGGCCTGGGATGTCCGGAGAATCCGACGGTGACTGGTGCATGAACGATCTAGCCTCCTGGCCGCGGCGACGGACTGGGCGGATCCGTCGTTGGTTTCTCTTCGGGGGATCCGACGGGCCGGATCTCGGTGACGAACATGCCGCCCTGGATGGCGATGAGGCGGTACGCGGGCGGCTCCGGGCTGACCCGGGCTTGCGTGGGATCCTTGAAAAATTGATAGCCAGCCGACGGTGTGACAAAGAACGGAATGCCGCTCCACTCATGTCGGCTTGCCTGGTGCGCATGGCCACTGAAGAGCCCTCGAACATTGCCGACATCGCGGAGGATCTCCAGGAACTCATACCAGTCCCGGAGGTTATCCCGATCAACCCAAGGCAACCCCAGGGGCAGCACGTGGTGATGCATGAAGAGGAGCGCGGGGGGGCGTGGGTTTTTGGCCAGCTCCTCTCGCATCTGCTGCCGTTGCACCGGTCCGAGGAAACCCTCTTTCAGACCCGGGCATTTGGAGTTGAGCAACAGGATACGCCACCCCTGGATGTCGATCGCCTGGCAGGTCTCCGTTCCCAGTAGATCCCCTAGCTCACCCATCACCTGACGGAACGTCTCCGGGTCATCGTGGTTGCCTAAGGTCACACGCACCGGGACCTGGAGGGCGCGCAGCAGTGCCGAGGCCCGGCGGTGCGCCGCCGGTGATCCATCGGCGGAGAAGTCCCCGGTGATGATCACGAAAGCCGGCGCTGGCGAGAGACGATTGATGGATTCCACCACCCCCGCCAGTCTCGCGGCGGTGTCAACTCCCCGCACAAGGGCTTGGTCCTCCCCCGGGATGTGAGGGTCCGTGAGGTGCACGAGGGAAAACCTCGCCCGCAGACCCTGGGCCAACCGAACCATGATCACCTCGCTGACAACGGCCTGATCAGATCACATACCGGCAGATCACATCACGGTCGCCTGGGGGACTTCCCCCGGAATCGCGCAGGAAACGTCCGGGAAGAAGCGGACCGGACCCAGGGCGAACTGCACCGTGTCCCCCTCCCTGAGCGGCGTGGTGGTGATGAGAGGGATGACGTGCTTCCCGACCTGCACCCGCACCTCGAAGGATCCCCCGCGATAGGTCCGCAAGGTCACGCGCCCCGTCAGCGCTTCGGACCCGTCGCGGATCAGGTGCGCTTCCTGGGCGCGGATGCCCAGGACGCCCCGACCCGACACCCCGGAGGGCAGCGGGCAGGAAACGGTGGGGGCCTCCTCTCCCAGCAGGAGGCGGACGCGGTTCACCCCGGCCACCTCGCAGGGCAGGAACGTCGTGCAGCCCATGAACTCCGCCACGAACCGGTCGGCCGGCTCCTCGAAGACCTCCTCGGGGGGGCCCACCTGGTGGATCACGCCGCTCCCCATGACGGCGATGCGATCCGCCATCGTCAGCGCCTCCTCCTGGTCGTGGGTGACATACAGGATCGTGATACCCAGCCGGCGCTGGAGCGCCTTGATCTCCAGCCGCATCTCCTTCCGGAGCTGGGCATCCAGGTTGGACAGCGGTTCGTCCAGGAGCAGGACCGCCGGCTCCATGTTCAGCGCCCGGGCCAGCGCCACTCGCTGCTGTTGTCCCCCCGAGAGCTGATGGGGAAAGCGGAGCTCCAGACCGGGGAGCTGGACCAGCTCCAACATCCGGCGCGTCCGCTCGCGGCGCTCCGCCGCTGGCAGGCCGCGGAGCTTCAGCGGGTACGCCACGTTGGCCTCCACCGTCATGTGGGGCCAGACGGCATAGCCCTGAAACACCATGCCTACGTTCCGTGCCTCGGGCGGGACGAAGTGCCCGGGCCCGGACACGGTCTTCCCCCGGATCCGGATCTCCCCCGCCGTGGGGACTTCGAAGCCGGCGACCGTCCGCAGGGTGGTCGTTTTACCGCAGCCGGACGGGCCCAGGAGGGCCAGGAGTTCCCCCTCCTGCACCGACAGGTGAATCCCGCAGACGGCCGGGACAGAGTGGAAATCCTTCCACAGGTTCTGGACCTCCACGGCCGGCATTGTCAGCCCCGATCCGAGCATATCAACCGCCAAGGCGCCATGAGCGCTAAGGGCGGAGCAAACCATCCCGGCAAATGACCACGAAACATAAATGTCGTCTCTTTGGGGTCCTTGGCGTCTTGGCGGTGCATCGTATTCTTCGAGCTATGCCTCCGCGAGGCCGGAAGTGAGCCGCCGGAGCAGCAGGTTGCTGGTCAGGGCCACCGCCATGACCACGATCGCCAGGGCCGAGGAGAGCAGGACCTTTCCTTCCTCGTGCATGTTGAAGACCATCACACCGATGGTTTCGTTCCCCGCCGACCAGAGCAGGACCGACAGGGTGAGCTCCGTGATGGCCGGGACGGCCGCCAGGAACCAGCCCGATACCAGCGCCGACCGGATCAAGGGAATCGTGATGTCCCGCAACGATCGGCTGAGCGACGCCCCGGACGAGCGGGCCGCCTCTTCCAGCGAGGTGTGGACCTGGGTGAAGGCGGCCGCGACCGGCTTGACCGCCAGGGTGAGGAAGCGGGCCACGTAGGCCACCAGGATGATCCAGATCGTGTTGTAGAGCGAAAGCCCCAGCAGCGGCCGGAGAAAGGCCAGGATCATGGCCAGCGCCACCACCGTGCCGGGAACGGCGAACGGCAGGATCACCAGCGCCTCCAAGAAGCCCTTCCCCCGGACCCGCGTCCGCACCTGCACGTAGGCGATCAGGATGGCCAGGACCACCGCGAAGGTGGCCGCCGAGGCCGCCAGCACCAGGCTGTTCCGCATGGCCCGCCAGACCACAGGGACCTTGAAGAAGAGCGTGTGGAAGTTCTGGAGACCCAGGTTGCTCCATCCGAACGGCATCCCGTAGGCCCGCGTGAGGGCGGTGAGCAGGATCGCGAGGAGGGGGGCCACCGAGGTGGCCAGGAGAAACACCGTCACGGCGATCCCGACCGTCCGGCGCCATTGACCGAGGCTGAAGATCGGCGGCTGGCCGACGGCGCGGGTGAGGCCGTAGGCGCGGCCCCCCAGGATCCGGCGCTGGAGGGCCAGGACCCCGCCCGCCACCGCCACCAGCAAAAGCGACAGGGTCGCCGCCAGTCCGAGATTGTGGGCGCGGTCGAAATCCAGGATCGTCGCGTAGATCTTCGTCGTCAGGACGAAGTACTTGGCGGGAAACCCGAGGATGGCCGGGATCCCGAAGTTTTCCATGCAGCGGAGAAACACCAGGATGGCTCCGGCGCCGATGGCGGGGGCCACCAGGGGGAGCGTCACGTCCCGCGCCGTACGGGCCGGGCTGGCGCCCGAACTTCGGGCCGCCTCCTCCAGGGCCGGGTCCATCCGCTCCAGGGAGGCCAGGACCGTGAAGTAGGCCAGCGGGTAATGCGCGAGCGCCAGGACCAGGATGATCCCCCGCGCGCCGTAGATCCGGAAGAGCGGCTCCTCCGCCCCCGTCACCGCCATCCAAAGCTGGTTCACGAATCCCACGGGGCCGGCCAGGGCCAGCCAGGCCAGGGCGGCGATGAAGGGCGGGATCAGGTAGGGCACCATGAGCGCGGTGCGGAAGATCCGTTGGCCCGGCAGGTCCGTCCGGGCCACCAGGAACGCGAGGCCCGTGCCGACGGCCCCCCCGAGGAGCGTCGCCCAGACCGAGACATGCACACTGTTCCACAGCACGCGCCAGATGTCGGCGTCGTGGAGGACGGCCGCCAGATTCGCCAGGGTGGGTCGCCCGTCCCGCGTGAAGGCGTGCCAGACCAGGATGAGGGAGGGATAGGCGACGGCCCCCACGAGGACCAGCCCCAGGGGCAGCCCCAGCAGCAAGCGGAGGATGGGCATCGGTTTCACTTCAGCTCGAACAGCTCGCGGTACTTCGCCTTCAACTCCTCGCGATGCTTGCCGATGTAGGCCTGATCCGTCAGCACCACCTCGAGCTTCTCCGACGGCACGCCCCTGGGCCCCTCGATGCCCGGCAGGACCGGGACGTACCCCTGCTGCGCGAAGAGCCGCTGCCCTTCGGGAGAGTAGAGGTAGCGCAGGAAGGCCCGGGCCCCCTCCGGGTTCTTCGCCCCCTTGAGGATGCCGACCGGCGTCGGGACCAGGATCGCCCCCTCTTTCGGCCAGATGTGGTCCACGGGCGAGCCGGCCGCCTTCGCCTCGCGCACCATGAAGTCCACCACCGAGACGACGGAGAATTCCCCCGTGGCCAGCTTCTTGGCCACGGTCCCGTTGGACTGCTCGACGACAACGGCATTCCCCTTCAGCTTCCGGTAGAACTCCCAGCCGAAGCCGGGCAGGTTCACCTGGGTCCCCAGGGTGGAGAATGCGGCCCCGGAGTAGAACGGGCTGGCCACCCCGACCTTCCCCTTGAACTGCGGGTCGGTCAGGTCCTTCCACGAGCTGGGCCGGGTCTTGACTCGCAGGGTGTTGTAGGCCACGGTGTTGAAGATCAACCGGACCTCGTGGTAGCGGCCGCCCTCATACTTGAACTTCGCCGGCGCCTTGTCTGCCTCGGGCGGCGTGTAGGCTGCGAGCAGATCTTTCCTGGCCAGATCCTCGAAGTAGTCGATGTCGGCCATCCAGATCATGTCCGCCAGGGTCCCGCCCGCCTGGAATTCCGCCTGGAGCTTGCTGATCACCACCTGCGTCCCCGACCGGTAGATGTTGAGCGCCACCCCCGGGTTGCGCTTCTCGAAATCCAGCTTCATCTCGTTGACCTTGTCCAGCGATTCCGACGTGTAGAGCGTCACCGGGGCGGCGGCAGAGACCTCCGCCGAGCCTGCCCAGATCACGCCCAGCACCCAGAGACCCACCAGTAGCAGCCCGATCAACTTCGCGACCTCCATCGGCCGTCTCATGATCTCCTCCTCGGGCGTCATGCCCCTGTCAGAGCCCGTTCCTGGGCTCGCCGCAGGCCGTCCAAGGCCCCCGGGGGGGCCAGGATCGAGCCAAGCCGTTGCTCCGGGTGGATGGACTTGGCACCATGATAATCCGATCCGCCGGTCGCTGCCAACCCCTCCCGCCTGGCCAGGTCCTGCCACCGCACGGCTGCCTCGGGGGAGTGATCGGGATGGTTGACCTCTACCCCCAGCAGCCCCAGGGGCACCAATGCCAGGACCGTGCCCGCGGCCAACGAGCGGGGGTGGCTCAGGATCGGAACCCCACCTGCCCCGCGGATGGCTGCTATCGCTTCCCGGACAGTGAGTCCGGTCCGCGGTACGTAGAAGGGGGTGCGGCGGCCGAGATAGCGGTGAAAGGCTTCGCCAAGCGTCGAGGCATGTCCGGCCTCAACCAGGGCCGCGGCGATGTGCGGGCGGCAGATGGGCGCGCCGTTGGCCGCGGCCAGGACCCGCTCCTCTTCCGCCCCGATCCCCGCATCGCGGAGCCGGGCCAGGATGGCCCTGGCCCGGACCAGCCGTTGCTCTCGCGCCCGCCTGAGGGCCGCCTGGAGGCTGGGGCCCCCCGGATCGATCAGATAGCCCAGGAAGTGGAACTCCCCTTCGCCTTCATCCGTGTTGATCTCGATGCCCGGGATCACCTCGATGCCCCGCCGCCGTCCCTCGGTCCTGGCCTCCTCAAGAGCCGCCGTCGTGTCGTGGTCGGTGATGGCGATCCCCGCTAGGCCGTTTTCCCGGGCCAGGCGGACCAGTTCCCCGGGAGACACGGTCCCATCAGAGGCGGTTGTGTGGGTGTGCAGATCCCATCCAGGAATGGTACCCCCCTTAGCTCTCTCCCACAAGGCGCCTGGCCTCCTGGATCGCTTGCTTGTAGGTGATCTCACGCACGGGAACGCCCTTATTGGTCATTGGTTGTTCCCTTGCAGTTGTTGCCAAAAGCTCCGACCGATCTCCGGCGGCCCCACACCGAACAGGTCGGCGATGGTGGCCGCGATGTCCGCCAGGCTCTCGCGGGGAGCCAGACGGCGCGGCGGGATGCCGTCGCCCCAAACGAGGAGTGGGGTGAACTCCCGCGTGTGCTTATCGTGGCCGATGGTGGGATCGTTGCCGTGGTCCCCGGTGACGATGAAGAGATCGCCGGGGGTGAGGCGCGCCAGGATCTCTCCCACCCCCTGGTCCGAGAGGCGTAGGATCTCCGCATAGCGCCGGGGGTCCTGGTCGTGTCCCGCCAGGTCCGCCTCCTGGATATTCACGGCGATGAGGCCACGGGGCACGCGTTGGAGGGCCGCCAGGGTCGCCTCCAGGACGGCTGGTGTGGGGACGTGGGGTTCCATCTCCGCCCCCTCGCAGGCGATGACATCGGCCACTTTCCCGATCAGGGCCACGGGCCAGCCGGCCCGGCGCAAGATGGTGGGGACCTGCACCTCCGGCCGCGACCCCCGGATCAGGTGCCGGACGACGTACCGCTTCGTATAGAGCCCCAGCGCCACGTTGTTGACGCCGCACTGTCCCGTCGGCCGCCGTTCCACAGAGCGGCGGATCTCCGCGGCCCGGAAGCCCTGGCCCCCCATGGCCACGACCCTGCGCACCCGGGCGACTTCGCGGACCGCCTCCGCCACGTCCACGATGGCATCATAGGCGAGATCATCCAGCGAGCCCACGCAGTGATAGGTCTGGAGCGGATCGCTCTCCAGGTTGTCCCCGACCACGATCGCCCCATCCACGAAGAGGGCGGCAAGGCCATCCTTGGCCACCTCGACCTGGTGCCCGGCGCGACGGAGGGCCGCCGCCGCCTCCGCCCCGACCACCTCGAACAGCTCCTCCGGGACATCCGGGACGCGGGAGCCCATCAACACCTGGTGGCCGAGATAGGTGTCCGCCCCGTCGTAGCCCAGGAAGCAGATCCCGTGGGCTGCCACGGGGTGCGGTTCGACCCGGATGCCGGACGCGGGCGCCACCGTGCCCAGGCCCATCCGCTCCAGGTTCGGCAGGGTGAGCGGGCCGGCGGCACGCACCACGTTCCCCAGGGTGTCGGCTCCCCGGTCCTGCGGACGGACCCGGGGGACGTCGGGCATCTCTCCCAGGCCCAAGCTGTCAATAACCAGCAGGATCACCCGCTGGATCTGCGCGCCCGCTTTCCCTGCTGTCCTATCGCGGCTCGCGGCTCGCGGCTCGCGGCTCATGGGTGATGGCTCATTGGTTCATTGGTCATTAGCTCATCGGTCATTCATCCTTCCCGCTGCGCGGGAAGGATGTGCAGCGTGTCCTCGAACACCCGAAGCCCCACCCGGTCCCCCTCGACGATCCGCCGCGTCCGCCGGGGAGACGACTCGACGACCACCACGTGCACGCCGCCAATTTGGATCCGGTACTCGGTCTGGTCCCCGCGGTACTCCAGCTCCTCCACCGTCCCCGCCAGGTCCCCCTGTCCTGCCTCGGTGAGCCCCACTGCCTCGGGCCGGAGCAGGACCAGCACCTCGCCGGCTGCGCCCGGGCAGCGGTCGGCCGCGACGTTCCACCGGCGGTCCAGGGCCTCCACGGTCACGCCGCTGCCGCCGCGGTCCACCACGCGCCCGGGCAGGATGTTCACCCGCCCGATGAAATCCGCCACGAACAGGGTGGCCGGGCGCGCGTAGATTGCCTCGGGCGTGCCCACCTGCTCGACCCGCCCGTCGCGCATGACCGCGATCCGGTCCGAGAGGCTCATGGCCTCCGCCTGGTCGTGGGTCACGTACAGCGCCGTGATGCCCAGGCGTTTCTGCAGGCGGCGCAGCTCGCTCCGCACCTGGAACCGGAGCTTGGCGTCCAGGTTGGACAGGGGCTCGTCGAAGAGCAAGAGGTCCGGGTGCATCACCAGGGCCCGGGCCAGGGCCACCCGCTGCTGCTGCCCGCCCGAGAGCTGGCCGGGAAGCCGGGAGGCGAGCTCTTCCAGCCCCAGCGTCTTCAAGGCCGCCTCCACCTCGTCCCGGATCCGGACGTCGGGCGTCCGGCGGATGCGCAGCGAGTAGGCCACGTTCTCGAAGACGGTCAGGTGCGGGAAGAGCGCGTAGTTCTGGAACACCAGGCCGATGTGGCGCTGGTGCGGCGGTAACGGTGTCAGCGGGACGCCGTCCAGCAGGATCTCGCCCGCATCGGGCTCCTCCAGGCCGGCCAGCGTCCGGAGGACCGTGGTCTTGCCGCTGCCCGACGGACCCAGCAGGGTGACGAACTCCCCCGGCTCCACCCGCAGGCTGAAATCCCGCACGGCCGGGACGCTGCGCCCTCCCGGCAGGCGGTAGGCTTTCCGCAGGCCGCGGAGTTCCAGCGCCTTGGCAGTTCCGGTGCTCATGCGCGCTCCTTACGCCGCCGTCCCCTCGCGCCAGTCGCGGCCCAGGAGACGCGGGACCCCGTGGATGACCAGCAGCACCAGGACGATCAGGACGACGCTCAGCGCCGCCGCCTCCCCCACGTCACCGCGGTCCATCTGGGACAGGATGGTGGGCGTCACCAGGGCCCAGTGGGGCGAGACGACGAAGATCACCGCGCTGAGGGTCGTCACGCTGCGCGTGAAGGTGAAGATCATCCCGGCCAGGACCGCGGGCCGCAGCAGGGGCAGGATCACCCGCCAGAGGGTCTGGAAGGACGTGGCGCCCATGCTGGTCGACGCCTCATCCAGCGAGACGTCCACCTGGCGCAGGGCCGCCACGCCCGACCGGATGCTGTACGGGATGGATCGCACCACGAAGGCGGCCACGATGATCAGGGCGGTCCCCGTGAGCAGGAAGGGAGGGCGGTTGAAGGCGATGGCAAATCCCAGGCCCACCACCGTCCCGGGAATGGCCAGGGGCAGGCTGGCCACGAAGTCCAGGGCGCCGCGGCCCGGAACCCGGCTGCGCGCCACGAAATAGGCGATAAGAAGCCCCGCGACCCCCGAGACCGCAGAGGCCGCCGCGGCCAGCCCGATGGTGTCCACCAGGGCGTCCCGCGACGCCGTCAGGGCCGAGGCGAAATGCTTCAGCGTCAGCGTGTGGTTGATCCCGAACAGCCGGGTCACCGCCCCGCCCAGCACGGTGGCGTACTGCAAGAGGATCAGGAGGCAGACCCCGCCGCAGAACAGGAGGCCCCCGATCCGGACCGCGGGATGCCGGAACTGCGGGTGCCGCATGGAGGAGGCCCGCCCGCCGATGGAGGCGAAGGCGGCCCGCTCCGCCAGGCGCTTGTGGGCGAAGAACACCAGCGTGACGGGAAAGAGCAGGATGAGGGCCAGGGCGGCGCCCCGCGGCATGTCGTACAGCCCGATGATGGTGAGATAGATCTGCGCCGCCAGGACGGGGTAGTCGCCGCCCAGGAGCAGCGGGTTGCCGAGGTCCGCGAAGGAATAGCTGAAGAGGAGCAGCACCGCGCTGGCCAGCCCGGGGATCAGGAGCGGCAGGGTGACCGTCGTCAGGATCTTCCCCGGGTGCGCCCCCATCGTCCAGGCCGCTTCTTCCAGCGAGGCATCCAGGCCCCGGAACAGGTTGAGCAGAAGGAGGTAGGCGAAGGGGAAGTAGGCCAGCACCTGCGCCGCCGTCAACCCCCAGAAGCCGTACAGGAGCGTGGACTGCAGGCCCAGCAATCCGTTCGTGATCAGGCCGCGCCGGCCGTAGAGAAGAATCAGGCTCAGGGCCATGAGGATGGGGGGCGAGATCGTGGGCAATAGCGCCACGAAGTGAAAGAATTTCTTCCCCGGCATCGCCACCCGGGTCATGGCGTAGGCGTACCCGGTCGCCAGCACCGTCCCCAGCCCCGCCACGCTCACGCCAAGGAGCAGCGTGTTCAGCAGGACCGCGCGGTAATAGGACTCCCGGAGCAGCCCGAGGACGGTGCCTGCCGACAGCCGGCCGTCGGCCTGGACCGCCTGCGCGAGCAGCATGCCCAGGGGATAGACGACGAAGAGCGCCAGGCCCAGCACCAGGAGGGGGTAGAGGGAGAACAGCGCACGCCCCCGGCGGAGCCCCGGCCGGGGGCGTGCGATGAGGATGCCGGTTGCCTGTACCATCGTCCGCCTGCTACTTCCGGCCAGCCAGGATCTCCTTCTGGAACTTGTCCACCAGTTGCTGGCGGATCTTGCTGTTGCCGGCCCAGGCGAAGTCGTAGTTGATCAGCTTGACGTTGACGTAGGGCTTCACCAGGTCGTGGACCTTCGCCTTGGGGTTCGTGGGCACGTCGAAGTACCCGGTGGCCGCCAGGATCTCCTGCGACTCCGGGGTCAGCGACCAGTCGATGAACCGCTTGGCCTCCTCCATCTCCGGCGCGCCCTTGAGGATGACCGCGCAGAAGAGGTCATACCCCGTGCCTTCGTCGGGCAGCGACATCTCGATGGGAAAGCCCTGGTCGATGCTTCCCAGGATATCGTGGGCGAAGAGGATGCCGACCCCCACCTCACCCCGCCCCACCAGTTGGGTGGGCCCGATCCCCGAACGGGTGTACTGGGCCACGTTGGCGTTGAACCGGTGCACGTACTCCCATCCCTTCGCCTCGCCCATGAGCTGCAGGATCGTGGTCAGGAAGGTGTAGCCTGTCCCCGAGGTCGCCGGGTTTCCGATGCACACCTGGCCCTTCAGCTCGGGCTTGGTCAGGTCCTCCCAGGTCCGCGGGGCCTTCAGGCCCTTCTCCTGGAGGAACTTCTTGTTGGAGGCGATCCCGATGAAATCCACGTCGGTGCCGGTCCACCATCCATCCGGGTCCCTGTACCCGGCAGGGATGGCCGCGGCCTCGGGTGACTTGTAGGGGACGAGCAGGTCATCGGCCTTGAGGGTCAGCATGGACGGCAGGCCGATGCCGTAGAGCACGCTGGCCTGGGGATTGTTCCGCTCCGCCCGGATGCGGTTGATCGCCTCCCCCGCCGACAGGCGGAGGTGGGTCGTCTTCACCCCCGTCTTTTTCTCAAACCCCTGCGCGATGGCGCTGGACGTTTTCTCGGGCGGCCCCAAGTACAGCGTGATCTTGCCCGCCGCCCCTGCGTCCCGCTGCGGAACCAAAGTGGCCGCGGCGCCGGCCAGCATCATCCCCGTGAATTGCCTGCGAGTCACCTGTGCCATGTTCCCCCTCCTCGTACCATACACAACGATCAGATGGAGCCAGCCCCATGCCACGAGGCCAGCCGTGACGAAGCCGACCAGACGCAGTCTCTCACGCCAGCTTGCGCTCCGTTGCGCCCATACCCACGGGAGCAACCCTGATCTGCTTCCGTAAGGCCTCCACGCTCCCGAGATCCACCACCCCGGGTCCGAGGCACAGCGTGTTCGCTGTCCCCGCGGCCACCCCCAGGGCGAGGGCCCGAGGCGGATCGTCGCCGCACAGGACGGCCGCGGCATATCCGCCCAGGAAGGCGTCCCCGCTCCCCACCGTCATCAGCGGCGTCACCGGAGGCGCCTCTGCCAGGAGGGCCGCCTCGGGGCCAATCCAGACGGCGCCCCGGCCCCCCAGGGTCACCACGAGGGCGCCGCGGCGGAGCGCTCCGCGCCCGCAGGCCACCAGCTCCTCCGGGCCCGCGACCCGATGGCCCACCAGCTCCTCGAACTCCGCCTGGTTGAGCTTCACCAGGTCGGGCCCCTCCGCCACCGCGCGCCGCAGGGCCTCCCCATCCGCATCCAGGAAAGCCCGGACACTGCGGCGCCGGATCGCCTGGACCATCCGCGCATATGCATCCACCGGCACCCCCCGGGGCAGGCTGCCCGCCAGGACGACGAGGTCCGAGTCCCCGGCGAGTTCCTCGACCCGCGCGATCAGCGCCTCCACGGCGAAGGCCTCCACCGGTACGCCCGGCTCGAGCAGCCGGGTCTCCTGCCCGGCCGCCGGGTCCACGACCAGGATGTCCTCCCGCGACTCCCCGGTGACCTCTAGGAAGGCCTCACGGATGCCGCGCTTGGCCAGGTCCTTCCGGATCCAGTCGCCCGTCCGGCCCGCCACCAACCCGGTGCAGGTCACCTCCGCGACCCCGAGCAGGCGTGCGGTCTTGGCCACGTTGAGGGCCTTCCCCCCGGCCACGGCGACGGTCGTCTCCAGGCGATACGTCCCGCCCGCCTGAAATCCGGAGACCACGTAGGTCTTGTCGATGGCCGCGTTGACCGCCACGCAAAGGAGAGGCATGCCAACTCCGAGTCCGCCGGTCCGGGGAGGGAAATGTCACGACCCTACCCCGCTGGGGGACTGTCACGCAAGTGCCGAATGCGGGCCCTCAGGGATAGGTGAACTCCATGGGCAGCCCGCCACGGACCCTCACCTCCACCCGGCCGCCCTCCTCCAGCAGCACCTCGGAGAACCCGCCGGCCGGCTGGCGATTGGTGAAGCTGCAATCCACCAGGGACTCGACCGTGATGCACGGGCTCCCCTCGATCACTTCCGTGTGGTTCCAGCGCATGTGGCCGCTCAAGACGGCCCGGACCCGTCCCGAGCGGGCGAACAGGGCCCGCGCCCGCTCCCGGTGCACCGCCAGTGCGTGGGTTGGGTGGGTCCGGAAATACCAGTGGGGGCTGCAGACCTGCTCATCCAGGGGATGGTGGCAGAAGACCACCACGAGTCCCCTGGCCCAGGCTAGGTCCGCCTCGCGCCACCGCAACTGCGCGTCCGAGAGCGTGCCCCCGACGCGAAGTCATCCCTATTTTCCTCTCATGATCTCCAGGGTTTCCTTCTGAACGAGGTCGAGGGCCTGCTTGGC